>JANOEA010000225.1:0-3492 GCA_031412975.1 Pseudomonadota bacterium
CGCGTTCTTCGCCAGCAGCCCGTCGTTGCCGTTGGAATAATCGCCGACGATGATCGCCTGCGAGTCGATGCCGCCGACCGCCGGGATGGTCAACGCGTCCATGTTGGTCATCACGCAGGCATCGAACTTGCCGCCGGTGTACAGGTTGATCGACTCGACGTAGTCGTTGACCAGGGTCAGCTTGATCTCGATGCCGTACTTGTCGGCCCACTTCTTCAGGATGCCGGAATGATCGGCATAACCCCATGGCTCCCAACCGGTGTAGTGCGACCACGCGACATTGAACACCGGCTTCTCGACGGGCGCTGCGGCGGGAGCTGCGGGCGTCGCCGCCGGCGCGGGCGCGGGCGTGCCCTGTGGGCTGCAGGCTGCGAGCCCGAACAGGGCGATCGCGGCGGTGGCAAGGAATCTACGCATGGGGATGTTCCTCCAGTGGGTGCGAAAGGCGGCGCGCGCAATGCCTTGCCCGCGCGGTGACGGAAGCGCTTCGGCCTAGTCGACGATCTCGATCGAAAAATCGCCACCGACCTTGCCGGCGTGCTCGAAGCGCTTGATCTGTTCTTCGGTCTTCGACGCCAGCGCGTCCATCTCGAGGATGCTCTGCGCCATCTGCGGCAGCGCCTGCTGGCGGTAGGTCGAGACTTCCTCGAGCGCGATGCGGATATCGTCGAAAGCCTTCTTCAAGGTCTCGATGTTGAGCTGGGTGCCCGAGGCCTGCTTGTGGATCTCCACCCCTTGCGTCTTCAGGCGCTCGGCGGTGCCCGCGAGCAGGTTGTCGGTGGTCGCGCTGACCGCCTGGATCTTGTCGAGCACGATGCGCTGGTTGGCCAGCGCCAGGGCCAGCGTCACCGCGACCTGCAAGGCACTGACCGTGACATTGGTCGCGCGGCTCACACCGCGGATCAGCTCCTTGTTGTTGCGGATCACCAGCTCGGTGGTCAGGTATCCCTGCTGGTTGACCAGCAGCTGCTGTTGCAGGTCCTGGATCCGCTGGCGCAGCGGGAACAGCAGCTCCTCGCCGATGAACTTGTAGCGCGGATCGTCGCTGGCGATCTCCTGATCGAGCGCCTTCTGCAGGCGCTGGTCGATCAGCAAGCCGAGCTTGATCGCACGTTCGAGCTTGAGGGTCAGCTCGCGCATCGCCTTCTGGTCGTCGGCCAGCGTGACGTTGTCGCGCTTGAGCTGGTCCTGCCCGGTCTTCAGCGAGCGCACGATCGCATCGATGGTGGTCGACGCGCTCTCGTAGCGCGAGAAATAGCGCTTGAGCGGCGAGCCGATGCCGGGAATCTGGCCGAGCGCGCGCGAGAACCAGCCGGCCTCGAGATCGATCCTGGCCGGATCGAGCTCCTCGACCTGCATCTTGAGGTCGATCAGCGTATTGGCGACCTGGCCGCCATCCTCGCCGCGCTCCATCAGCTGCTTGAGCGGCTGCTTGAGCATCGCGCTGCGCCGCGCGGCCTCCTTCTGCAGCTCCGCGCCCATGTTCTCGACCGCGCCGCGGGTCTGTTCGTGCGCGGCGCTGTCGTTGATGTCGACCTTGAGGATGCGCGCGACCACGTCCTCGGCCTGCTGGGCGAGCTGCGGATCGTGCTGCGGGTCGGCAGCGAGCGCCGACGGATCGCCGAGTTCGAGCTCCTGCCGCAACTTGGCTGCGTCGGCGTATTGCAACGATTGGGACTGGGCGGGCGCTTGCGCACTCATCGGCTGCTTCCTTTGGCACTGATCGCCGCACGCGCTGGTGCGCGCGGGGGTGGGAGGGATTCCGGGGCTTCCACCGCGTAGGCGGCGGCACGCTCGGTGAGCACGCGCAGTTCGTCCATCGCCGACTCCATCGTCATGCTGGCATGGCCAGCCGAGGTGTCAAGGCCGCCGATCGCGGCCATCACGTGGTCGATGCGGGTCATCGCGGCCTCGTTCTCGGCGAGCAGTCGATCGACCAGCGACCGCTGCCGATCGAGCAGCGCCGCGCGCTCGGCCAACGCGGCCATCTCGCGGTCCTGCGCGGCTGAGTCGATCGCGTCGCCGTCGATCTCGCGCATGCGCCGCTCGATGTGCTGCGGATCGATCGCAGTCAGCGACTTCAGCGCGTCGGAAATGCGCGCCAGGTTGTCCAGTCCGCCGAGGAACACCTGTTCGGCCATGCCGAGGTAGCGGCCATAGGTCATCTCGCCCGGATCGAGCTTGCGCCGCAACAGTTCGCGAAACGCTTCGAACTTGAGCTTGAGCTGGTCCATCTGCGACAGGCCGATCGCATAGTCCAGGTGGGTCAGCTCGATCCGCAGGCGTGCGATGGTGGCATCGACGCGACCGGCCATCGCCTCGTGCAGGCGCTTGAGGTACGCCGCCGCATGGCGCTCGCGGCGCAGCGAGTAGTCGACCATCCAGCTGCCCGCACCGAGCGCGAGGCCCACCGCCGCGGGCGCCAGGAACAGCGTGCTCGGACCGAGAAGCACGGCGGCCAGGCCACCGAGTACGCCGACCGCGGTCGGATACAGCACGTACGGCTTTTGCAGCGTCTCGCGCAGCACCGCGCGGGCCACTGCCTGCGGCGAAAAATCGGCGTGCTGTGCAGGCTTGCGCTCGTTCATGGGCGGCTCACAGCGGCTCGGACACGAGTGCCAGCTCGACCCGCGGCAGCCTGTAGCCGAATGCGCGATCGGATTCGTCCTCGCGCCGCGCGAGCGGCTCGGCGCCGCCGAAGCCGAGTCCGCGGATCCGGTTGGCATCCATGCGATAAGTCGCGATCAGGTGCTCGACGACCGCCAGCGCACGCTTCTGCGACAGCTCGAGGTTGGCGCGCGGTTCGCCGTCGACCCCGGTATGGCCCTTCACCACCAGCCGGTAGTTCGGATAGTGCGACAGGCGCTCGGCGACCGCGGCCAGGGCGGCCACGCCCTGTTCGTCGAGATTCGCGGTGCCGCGCGCGAAGCTGATCGGCTCGATACGCAGGGTGCCGACTTCGCGCAATCGTGCCCAGCCGGCGTCGTCGAGCGCGCTGAACGCGCGTGCGAGTCCGTCGACCGCGGTGCCGGCTATCGCCACTCCGCTGCCCTGCAGGTACAGCGCCGACAGCGGTTGGCGATTGGTCAACCGGTACGGGTCGCCATCGGGGATCGGATCGGCGCTGAAATCGCCGGCGGCGATCAGCACCGAAGTGGCCGAGCGCATCGCCTCGATCAGCCCCTCGTCGGTCGGTACGCCGCCCGGCGAGATGCCGAACCACGCCGCGCCGTTCTCGTTCAACGACACCCAGCGCACCCCGCCCAGCATCGCTTCGACCTGCTCGGCGGGCAGGCCGCTGGCCGCAGCGGCATCCTTGCGCAGTGCCGCCGTGTCTTCGGTGTAATGCAGCAGGCTGTCGAAATACTGCTCGAGCACCGCCTGCACCAGCTCCGGGCGCTCCTGCAGCACGCGGCGCGATGCCAGCAGCACGTCGACGATCAGTTTTTCGGTGTCGTCGGAGCCGATCAGCTTCACGAAGGCCGGATCGGC
>JANOEA010000226.1:0-7329 GCA_031412975.1 Pseudomonadota bacterium
CGAAGCCGGCGTGCTCGGGGTGCTGCCCGGGATCATCGGCAGCCTGCAGGCGACCGAGGCCCTGAAGTTGCTGCTCGGGATCGGCCGCAGCCTGCAGGGGCGGCTGCTGCACGTCGATGCCCTCACGATGCAGTTTCGCGAGCTGCGGATCGTGCGCGATCCGCACTGTCCCGGCTGCGGGCCTGCAGAGGATCGCCGGCCACCGCAGGGACTCGAAGCCCAGTGCCGGATGTGCTGAGGGCCTACTCGGGCTTCGCGTGCCTTGCGTTGAACTGCGCCTGCTGGTCGGGCGAGGCTTCCCGCTGGTGGCGTGCCTTCCAGTCAGCGACCGGCATGCCGTAGATGCGCTCGCGCGCGGCGTCCTTGTCGAGCACCAGTCCTCGCTCGCCGGCGGCTTCGCGGTACCAGTCCGCAAGGCAGTTGCGGCAGAAGCCGGACAGGTTCATCAGGTCGATGTTCTGCACCTCGCCATGCGTGCGCAGGTGCTCGACCAGGCGCCGGAACGCCGCGGCTTCCGCTTCGATCTCGATCGACATGCTCGTCTCCGTGCAGGATTCAATCCCAGTGTAGCCGCGCCGGGTCGATGGCCCGATAATGGGCGCTTGTCCTCATGCAGGCGATGACGGTGGCGGCCAGGATCCTCGACGGGCGCAAGATCGCCGACAGCGTGCTCGACAACCTGCGACGCAGGGTGCAGCAGCGCCTCGCTGCCGGACTGCCGGCACCCGGCCTCGCGGTGGTGCTGGTCGGCGCCGATCCGGCCAGCGCGGTGTACGTGCGCAACAAGCGTCGCGCCTGCGAGCAGATCGGCTTCGTTTCGCTGGATTTCGACCTGCCCGCGGTTACCCCGCAAGCGGAGCTGTTCGCGCTGGTCGATCGACTCAACCTCGACCCCGCCGTGCACGGCATCCTGGTGCAGATGCCGCTGCCGCCGCACATCGACGCGACCGCGCTGATCCAGCGCATCGACCCGGACAAGGACGTGGATGGCTTCCACGCGGCCAATGTCGGCCGCCTCGCGCTGCGCCAGCCGGGTTTGCGCCCGTGCACCCCGAAGGGCGTGATGACGCTGCTCGCGCACACCGATCGGCCGGTGCGTGGCAAGCGGGCGGTGATCGTCGGGGTGTCCAACCACGTCGGCCGCCCGATGCTGCTGGAACTGCTGCTGGCCGGCTGCACCGTGGTCGGCTGCCATCGGTTTACCGAAGACCTGGCCGGCGAGGTCGCGCGGGCCGACATCCTCGTCGTCGCGGTCGGCAAGCCGGGCCTGGTCGATGGCAACTGGATCAAGCCCGGTGCGGTGGTGATCGACGTGGGGATCAATCGGCGAGCGGATGGGCGGCTGGTCGGCGACGTCGACTTCGCCACTGCCTCCGAGCGCGCGGCCTGGATCACGCCGGTGCCGGGCGGGGTGGGGCCGATGACGGTGGCGATGCTGATGCAGAACACGCTGGAAGCCGCCGAACGTGCATCGTCCTGACATCCATTTGACCTCGCCTTCGTGATTCCGCAACAACCAGGCGGCTACACTAGGCGGATGACTGGACTACGCAGCCCGCAGCGGTGCCGCGGGATCGGGCCGCGGCTGCTGCTGGGCCTGCTCGCCATGACAGGCCTTGGCGGCTGCGCCAGCCTGATCGGCAACGTGGGTGCCGGGCTGGGCCGCGACCTCAGCGCCGGCGTACTCGACCAGGATGATCCGCAAACGGTGGCCGATGGCCTGCCGGCCTACCTGCTGCTGATCGACGGCCTGCTCAGTTCGAGTCCGGATAATGTCGATCTGCTGCTGTCGGGATCGTCGCTGTATGGCGCCTACGCGGGCGGATTCACCGCCGATCCGGAGCGGCGCAAGCGCCTGGCGCTGAAGTCCGAGGCCTATGCGCGGCGCGCGCTGTGCATCCGCTCGCAGCCGCTGTGCGCCGCGATCGACCAGCCCTACGATGAATTCACTCCCGCGCTGGAACGCATCGGACCGCGCGAGGTCGCGGTGGCTCATGCGCTCGCCGTGGCATGGGCGGGTGTGCTGCAGGCGGATACCTCGGACTGGGCAAGGATCGCCGATCTGCCGCGGGTCGAGGCGCTGCTGCTCCGGGTTCGCGACCTGACTCCGACTTACGACGGCGGCTCGGCCTCGATGTACCTGGGCGTGCTCAACTGCCTGCGCCCGGAAAGCCTCGGCGGCAAGCCGCAGGACGGAATGCGCTATTTCGCCGAGGCGCTGGATGCGTCGGCTGGCCGCAACCAGATGGCGAGGGTGCTCGACGCGCAGTACTGTGCACGCCTGCTGTTCGACCAGCAGCGCCACGATCGCCTGCTCGATGAAGTCCTGGCCGCCGACCCGCGCGCGCCCGGTCTTACGTTGATCAATACGCTCGCACGCAAGCAGGCCACCGACCTGCAGGCCTCCGGCAAAGACTACTTCTGATTTTCACGGAACCTTCCATGCCTTCCAAGCCCACCATGATGCGCACCGCCCTGCTGCTGTTGGCCCTGCTGTGTGGCTCCATCGCGCACGCCCAGACCACGATCAAGATCGCGACCATCGCGCCCGAGGGCAGCGGCTGGGTGCGCGAGTTGCGTGCCGGCTCCGACGCGATCAAGAGCGCCACCGATGGCCGCGTGCAATTCCGTTACTACCCCGGCGGCGTGATGGGGACCGATGCGGCCTCGGTGCTGCGCAAGATCAAGCTGGGGCAGTTGCAGGGCGCAGCAATGAGTTCGACCGACCTCGAAACAGTGGACCCTGACGCGCAGATCCTGGGCCTGCCATTCCTGTTCGAATCGGAGGCCGAGATCGATGCAGTGCGGCGCGAGGTCGACCCGCTGCTGCGCGCCAGTATCGAGTCCAAGGGCATGGTGGTGCTGGGCATGGCCGACGGCGGCTTCGCCTATTTGATGAGCACCCGACCGATCAGCACCAGGCAGGAACTGGCCGCGACCAAGGTGTGGGCGCCGCAGGGCGACCTGATCACGATCCGCACCTTCGAGGCAGGCGGTGTCCGACCGGTGACCTTGCCCACGGCCGACGTATACGTCGCGCTGTCGACGGGCCTGGTCGAGACCGTGGGCAACAGTCCGTCCGGCGCGATCATCTTCCAGTGGCATACGCGGTTGAAGCAGATGGTCGACCTGCCGATGACTGTCCTGATGGCTTATCTGGTCGTCGACGGCAAGGCCTTCGCGAAGATCTCTGCAGCCGACCAGCAGATCGTGCGCGACGAAATGAATCGGGTGTTCGAACGGCTCAGCCAGAGCAACCGGCGCGACAACGAGTCCGCGCGCGATGTGCTGGCCAAACAGGGCATCGAGATCGTCGCCAGCGATCCGGCGCAACGGGCAGAGTGGGTCGCGGTAGGACGCGGGGCGATCGACGGCCTGATCGCCGAGGTCGGGATCACGCCGGCAATGCTCGACAAGGTCAACGCAGCCATTGCCGCGTACCGCGCCGCCAATGGCGGCACGCGCGCAACGCCCGGCGACTGACCATGGCGGAGGCGAGCGATCCCGAGGTCGGCGCGCAGGCGCAGGGCTTCTGGTACGTGCTGCATCGGCTCGAGGATGCGCTGCTGACCCTGCTGGTGGCCGCGCTGGTGCTGATTGCAGGCGGCCAGATCCTGCTGCGCAGCGGATTCAATTCCGGCGTCGACTGGACCGAGCCGCTGCTGCGCAGCCTGGTGCTGTGGGTGGCGATGTTCGGCGCGATGATCGCCGCGCGCGAGGACAAGCACCTGGGCGTGGATGCGATCCCGCGCATGCTGCGTGGGCTTCCGCGCGTCGCCGTGCGCCTGCTCGCGCAGGGATTCGCCGCGGCGATCTGCGCCTTGCTGGCGTGGTACTCGGTCGGGCTGGTGATGCTCGAGCGCGAGTCGCAGACCATCGCGTTCTTGCAAGTCCCGATCTGGATCACCCAGTTGGCGATGCCGCTGGGTTTCGGCGTGATGACGATTCGTTTCGCGCTGCGCGCAGTCGGCATCCGACGCAACGCGGCCAGCGTTGCCACCGCCACCGACCCCACATGACCTGGTTGATCGCGCTGGCCTTGCTGTTGCTCGCGATGGCGGGCGCGCCGTTCTTCGCGCTGATCGCGGCGGTCGCGCTGCTCGGACTCAGCGCCAGCGACTACGATCTGATCATCGCCACCGCGGAGTTCTACCGCATCACCGATGTGCCGGTACTGATCGCGATCCCGCTGTTCACCATCGCGGGCTACCTGCTCGGCGAGAGCAAGGCCCCGCAGCGTCTGGTGCGCCTGACCGACGCGCTGTTCGGCTGGATGCCGGGCGGGCTCGCGGTGGTGGCGCTGGTGTCGTGCGCGCTGTTCACCGCGTTCACGGGCGCGACCGGGGTGACCATCGTGGCCCTCGGTGCGGTGCTGTTTCCGGCGCTGGTCCACGCACGCTATCCGACCAAATTCACACTCGGCCTGATCACTACCTCGGGCAGCCTCGGCCTGCTGTTCGCGCCCTCGCTGCCGCTCATCATCTATGCGGTAGTCGCGCAGCAGTTGAACACCAACCCGCCGGTCGGCGTCGACGATCTGTTCCGTGCGGGCCTGTTGCCGGGCCTGATGATGCTGGTGTTGCTGGCGATCTATTCGGTGTGGAGCGGGGGGCGCAGCGCACGCGCGCGCACGCCATTCAGCCTGCGCGAAGCGCTGGCCGCCGCGTGGGACGCGCGTTGGGAAATCCCGTTGCCGGTGGTGGTGGTGGGCGGCATCTATGGCGGCTGGTTCGCGCCGTCGGAAGCCGCAGCGGTCACCGCGCTGTATGTCTCGATCACGGTGCTGTTGATCCGCCGCGAGATCGCGTGGTCGAAGCTGCCGCAGGTATGCCGCGACGCGATGGTGCTGGTCGGCGCGATCCTGGTCATCCTCGGCTGCGCACTGGCGTTGACCAACTACCTGATCGACGCCGACATCCCGGGCCAACTGTTCGAGGTGATCAGCGCGCACATCAGCAGCCGCCTGGTGTTCCTGCTGGTGCTGATCGTATTTCTGCTGTTCTTCGGCATGCTGCTCGAAGGCTATCCGGCGATCATCATCCTGGTGCCGATCGTGCTGCCGATCGCGATCCGCTATGGCGTCGATCCGGTGCATTTCGGGATCATGTTCCTGGCCATCCTGCAGCTGGGATTCTTCACCCCGCCGCTGGGCATGAATTTGTTCATCTCCAGCTATCGTTTCGACCGGCCGGTGCTGGAGGTGGTGCGCGCCTGCGTGCCATTTTTCTTCATCATCCTGTTCTGCGTGCTGGTGATCACCTTCTGGCCGTGGCTGTCGCTGGTGCTGGTGCGCTGACGGTACGGATGGTGGCGGTTGCCGTGCGCGGGCGCCGACGGCCTGGCCCGGAACCCATGCTGGGCCTGCTGTGCACGCACCCGCTTCGTGTCATCTGGCGTGCGATCGCTTCCCACGCTAGAATGCCGGGCTACTTTTTCGGCGGGTAGCGACCTATGCGGATCCTTACCGAAGCGCTGACCTTCGACGACGTGTCGCTGGTTCCTGCCGAGTCCAACGTGCTGCCGCGGGATGTCAGCACCGCCAGCCGGCTCACGCGCGGCATCCGGCTCAACATCCCGGTGGTCGCCGCCGCGATGGACACGGTCACCGAAGCGCGGCTGGCCATCACCATGGCGCAGACCGGCGGCATCGGGATCATCCACAAGAACATGCCGGTCGAGCGCCAGGCGCTCGAAGTGCGGATCGTCAAGAAGTTCGAAGCCGGCGTGATCCGCGATCCGATCACGGTCACGCCCGATACCTCGATCCGCGACGTGATGGCGATCACCCGCGCGCGCAACATCTCCGGCGTGCCGGTGGTGCAGGGCGCCGACCTGGTCGGCATCGTCACCTCGCGCGACCTGCGCTTCGAGAAGAATTTCGACGCGCCCGTGCGCACCATCATGACCCCGCAGGAACGCCTGGTCACGGTGCCCGATGGCGCACCCGACGAGGACGTGATCGCGCTGCTGCACAAGCACCGGATCGAGAAGGTGCTGGTGGTCAACGAGCGCTTCCAGTTGCGCGGCATGATCACGGTCAAGGACATCCAGAAGTCGCACGAGAATCCGTTCGCCTGCAAGGACGACCAGGAGCGCCTGCGGGTGGGCGCTGCGGTCGGCGTCGGCGGCGATACCGAACAGCGTGTCGCTGCATTGATCGAGGCGGGCGTCGACGTGATCGTGGTCGACACCGCGCATGGGCATTCCTCCGGCGTGATCGAACGCGTGCGCTGGGTCAAGCGTACTTATCCCGACGTGCAGGTGGTGGGCGGCAACATCGTGACCGCCGATGCGGCACGCGCGCTCGTCGATGCCGGCGCCGACGCGGTCAAGGTCGGCGTGGGCCCCGGCTCGATCTGCACCACGCGCATCGTCGCCGGCGTCGGCGTGCCGCAGATCACCGCGGTGTCGATGGTCTCGGCAGCATTGGCCGACAGCGGCGTGCCGCTGATCGCCGATGGCGGCATCCGCTATTCCGGCGACATCGCCAAGGCGATCGCGGCCGGTGCCTCGTGCGTGATGATCGGCGGCATGTTCGCGGGCACCGAAGAAGCACCCGGCGAGGTCGAGCTGTACCAGGGCCGCTCGTACAAGAGCTATCGCGGCATGGGCTCGCTCGGCGCGATGGCCGATGGCTCCAAGGACCGCTATTTCCAGGACACCTCCGATGCCGACAAGCTGGTCCCGGAAGGCATCGAAGGCCGCGTGCCGTACCGCGGCCCGCTGCGCAACATCGTCCACCAGCTGGTCGGCGGCCTGCGCGCCTCGATGGGCTACGTCGGCTGCGCGAGCATCGACGAGATGCGCAGCAAGCCGCAGTTCGTGCGCATCACCAGCGCGGGCGTGCGCGAGAGCCACGTGCATGATGTGGCGATTACGAAGGAAGCGCCGAATTATCGGATGGAGTGAACTACAAGGGCCCAGGGCCCAGGGCACAGGGCCCAGTGGGCTCTGCCTGGGTCTTGGGGCCTGAACACTGGGCCCTTATGCAGAACATCCACTCCGACAAGATCCTGATCCTCGACTTCGGCGCGCAGTACACGCAGCTGATCGCGCGGCGCATCCGCGAGCTCGGCGTCTATTGCGAGATCTGGGCGTGGGATCACGATCCTGCTGCAATCGCTGCATTCGCGCCGCGTGGGATCATCCTGTCCGGCGGGCCGGAGTCGACCCTCGATGTCGGATCGCCGCGTGCGCCGCAGGCAGTTTTCGAGGCCGGCGTGCCGGTGCTCGGCATTTGCTACGGCATGCAGACCATGGCCGTGCAGCTCGGCGGCGCGGTCGAGGGCGGGCATCATCGCGAGTTCGGCTATGCGCGGGTTGCAGGTT
>JANOEA010000227.1:0-8034 GCA_031412975.1 Pseudomonadota bacterium
TCGTGACCAGGAAGAAAAACACCGCGCTGCACAGCCCGAACGCGGCGATCCGCAGCGGACCCGCCTCGCGGCCCAGGAATCCGCCGGCCACTGCAATCACCGCGATGCACGCGTAGACCAGCGGCATGCCGGCGTGGAAACCGATGATCATGTCCGACAGCAACATCGCGGCCAGCGGCACCAGGATCGCGAGCGCGCGCGAGGCGAACCATGCCCCCGCGAACAGCGCGACCGCCTCGATCGGCGAGAAGTTGGGCGGATGCGGAATCAGGCGCGAAAGCACACACGCAACGACCAGGCCGGTCAACAGCAGTGCGCGCGGGGACAGCAACTCGCGGATGGCAGGCATGGGGGTGTCGGCAGCTGGAGGAATCGAGCGCCTAGTTTAGCCGAAGCGGGCGCCGGCCGATGCACGCGGGCAGTCGCCGCTGTAGCAGCCCCCGAGTTGCAACCCCGGTCTGCGCAGCATTCCACTTGCCTTGTGGGAGCCGCCATGGCGGCGACTGCAGCGATCGGGTGACTCCGCAGTCGCCGCTGTAGCGGCTCCCACAAGGCATCCCGATCGCCGCGACATGCCACCCACCTTGTGGGAGCCGCCATGGCGGCGACTGCAGCGATCGGGTGATTCCGTCGTCGCCGCTGTAGCGGCTCCCACAAAGCATCCCGATCGCCGCTGCATCGTACCCACCGCCATGCGGCCCAACACGCTGCGCGTACATGCACGGCGTATCATTCGCGGATGGACTTCGATGCGGACATCGTGATGGTCGGCGGCGGCCTGGTCGGCCAGAGCCTGTGCTGCGCACTGGAGGGGCTGCCACTGCGGGTCCTGCAGATCGAGGCCGAGGCACCGCGCGCGGCTGCCGAACCGCGTTGGGACGAGCGCAACTTCGCGCTCGCGCGCCGCAGCGTGCTCGCGCTCGGCCGCTGGGGCGTATGGCCGCACATCGAACCGATCGCACACCCGATCCTGCACGTGCATGCGAGCAGTCGTGGCGACTTCGGCGCGGTGCGGGTGCATGCGAGCGACCATGGGGTGCCGGCGCTGGGGTACACGGCGCCGGCGCGTGCGGTCGGGGCTGCGCTCGCCGCGCGCCTGGCCGACTGCCGGACCGTGCAGCGCCGCGCGCCGGCCGAACTGCGCGGCTTGCATGCGGATGCACACGGGGTCGAGATCACAGTGGCAGAGGGCGGCAGCGAGCGCCGGATGCGTACGCGGCTGGTGGTCGGTGCCGACGGCACCGCTTCCGCGGTACGCGGCTTCGCGGGGATCGAAGTCGAGACCCACGATTACGGACAGACGGCGATCGTGTGCAGCGTGGAGTCGCGCGCTGCGCCGGCCGGCTGGGCTTTCGAGCGCTTCACCGACAGCGGACCGTTCGCGCTGTTGCCGTTGGGCAAGCAGCGGCTGGGCATGATCTGGGCGGTGCCGTCGGCCGCCGCCGAGGCGGTGCTGGCGCTCGACGACGCGGATGTCCTCGCTGCCGCGCAGGAGCGCTTCGGGCGCCGCGCGGGAGCGCTCTCGCGGGTCGGCGCGCGGCAACCGTGGCCGCTGCGCCTGACGCGGGCGAAGGATGTGGTGGGCAGCCGCGTGGTGCTGCTCGGCAACGCCGCGCAGACCATCCACCCGGTGGGTGCACAGGGTTTCAACCTCGGACTGCGCGATGTCGCCGCACTGACCGATGTGCTGCTCGCCGCAGCGCAGGCTGGGGCCGATTGCGGCGATCCGCAGCGGCTGGCCGCGTATGCGGCAGCCCGCGCGGCCGATCGCGAGGCCACGATCCGGATGTCCGACGGGCTTGCGCGCGTATTCAACCATCGTGCACTGCCGCTGCGCCTGCTGCGTGGCGCGGCGATGACGATCCTCGACCGCCTGCCATTGGCCCGACAGCATCTGGCGTGGTCGATGATGGGCTGGCGCGGACACGCGGAGTCGGCATGAGTCGCTTCGACTGCGACGTGCTGATCGCCGGCGGCGGCGTGGTCGGCAGCGCGCTGGCGCTGGCACTGGCCCGCGAGAACCTGCAGGTGATGCTGGTCGAGGCGCGTGCGCCCGATGCCTTCGATCCCGCACACACCGATCTGCGCGTGTTCGCGCTGGCGCCCGCGTCGGCTGCGCTGCTCACGCGGCTCGGGGCATGGTCGCAGGTGCTCGCGATGCGCGCGAGCGAGTATCACCGGATGCGGGTATGGGAATCGGGCCGCGCCGATGAACTCACCTTCGACGCCGATTTGATCGGCAGCGACAGCCTCGGCTGGATCGTCGAGGATCGCGTGCTGCGTGCCGCGCTGTGGGCCGGCGTGCAGGCACAGTCGTCGATCCGCGTGGCCTGCCCCGCGAGCGTGGTGCGTAGCGACGCCGGCATTTCCGGCACCCAGGTCGAACTCGACAATGGCCGCCGCATCCATGCCCGGCTGGTGGTGGCCGCCGACGGCGTCGGCTCGCCGTTGCGCGCGGCGGCCGGCATTCCGCTCGACAGCAGCCTGTACGGCGAGCGCGCGGTGGTGGCGCACGTCCGGACCAGCGCTCCGCACGAGTCCACGGCATGGCAACGATTCACCGCTGCCGGCACGCTGGCGCTGCTGCCGCTGTCCGACGGGCGCTCGAGCGTGGTGTGGTCGCTCAAGGACGCGCGCGCGACCGCGATGCTGGCGCTCGATGATGCGGCATTCTGCGCGGCGCTCGAACTCGCGCTCGATGCGCGGATCGGCCGCGTGCTCGAGACCTCGCCGCGTGCGGCATTTCCGCTGCGCCTGCAGCTCGCGCAGGACTACGTCGCGCCGCGGCTGGCACTGGTCGGCGATGCCGCGCACGTGTTCCATCCGCTGGCCGGGCAGGGCCTGAACCTCGGACTGCTGGATATCGCCGCATTGGCCGAGGTGCTCGCCGACGCGCACGCGGCGCGCAAGGATATCGGCAGCGTGGAGGTGCTTGCGAGTTACGCCGCATGGCGCCGCGGTGAAGTCGCGCGCGCCGCGCGCAGCTTCGAACTGCTCGACGGTCTGTTTCGCAGCGACTTCGGCCCGCTGCCGCTGCTGCGCCGGCTCGGCTTGCGCACCGTGCAGCGCAGCGGTCCGCTCAAGCGCGAGTTCGCCCTGCACGCGAGCGGCTTCGCGGGCCGCGTGCCCGCTCTCGCACGGCGCCTCGCCTGATCGGCAAGACTGCGGCGCGCTTTCGTACACCATCCTTCCACCCGCATGCGTGCTTCGACTCCGCGCCTGCGGCGCTGCGCTCAGCATGAACGGATGATTGGGGAGCCTCGTTATGCCACTGGCCCGCGCTCGAAAACCCCGTTCGTCCTGAGCGCAGGCGCGCAGCGCCGTAGTCGAAGGACCGCGGCTGCGGTCACCCGCCGGCACGCCGCAATCGCACCAATCTCATCCCAACAACAACCACGTCCCCAAGCTCAGGAACGCCAGGAACCCCACGCAATCGGTCACCGTGGTCACTACCACGCCACCGGCCAACGCAGGATCGATGTGCATCCGCTTGAGCAGGATCGGAATCATCACCCCGGCCAGCGCCGCAGCCATCAGGTTGATCGCCATCGCCGCGGCGATCACCACCCCGATCATCGGATCGGCGAACCATGCGGCCGCGACCACGCCCACCACCAGTGCCCACAGCATGCCGTTGAGCGCTGCGACCAGCAGTTCCTTGTTGAGCAATCGCTGCACGTTGCCGCCCGCGACCTGGCCCAGCGCGATGCCGCGCACGATCAGGGTCAGTGTCTGGGTGCCGGCCACGCCGCCCATGCTGGCCACGATCGGCATCAGCACCGCGAGCGCCACCACCTGTTCCAGGGTGTCCTCGAAATTGCCGATCACCCATGAGGCGAGAAACGCGGTGGCCAGATTGATCCCGAGCCAGATCGCGCGCGAGCGCGCCGAGCGGCGCACCGGCGAGAAAAGGTCTTCGTTCTCGGACAAGCCGGCCATGTTGCGCACCGTGTCCTCGGCCTCCTCGCGGATCACGTCGACCACGTCGTCGACCGTGATGCGGCCCAGCAGCACGTTGTTGTCGTCGACCACCGGTGCGCTGATTAGATCGTGGTCGGCGAACTCCTTGGCCACGTCCTGGTCGCTCGCATCGACCGGGATCGGCGCCACCGTGGTGTCCATCAGCTCGTTGATCAAGGCATCCGGATCGCTGGTGACCAGGGTCGCCAGCGTGATCCTGCCGAGGTACTGGTGGCGGCGGCTGACCACGTAGACGTGGTTGGTATTGCTCGGCAACTCGGCGCGCATGCGCAGGTAGCGCAGCACCACGTCGACGGTCACGTCGGCGCGCACGGTAACCAGCTCGGGGTTCATCAACCGCCCGGCGGTGTACTCCGGATACGACAGCACCTGTTCGAGGCGGTCGCGATTCTCGCGATCCATCGACCTGAGCACCTCGTCGACGAGGTGCCCCGGCAGGTCCTCGACGAGGTCCGCGAGGTCGTCGATGTCCAGCGTATCGGCCGCGGCCACCAGTTCCTGCGTGTCCATGTCCGAGATCAGGCTCGCGCGCACCTCGTCGTCGACGTGCACCAGCACCTCACCGTCGTCCTCGGCATCGACCAGCCCCCACACGACCAGGCGCTGGTTCAGCGGCAGCGATTCCAGCAGATCGCCGATCTCGGCCGGCGACAGCGTGTTGACCAGCCGCCGCACCGGCCCCAGCCGTCCGGAGTCGAGCGCCTGCGACAGCAGCTTGAGCTGCCTTGCTGCATTGTCGTAGCGGTTGGGTTCGGCCATGGCGGGGTTCCGGTGCGGCGCGCAAGATGAGGCGAAGTGGCCCGATTATCGCCGAGCCTCCGCCGACTGGGTACCGCGCAGTTCAGCCCGGACAGCCGAAGAATCGTGCCCGCAACGGTTGGTACCGGAAAACGAGTTCGACGGTACCGGCAGGCACCGATACGGCGCGATGCCACGGCTTGAGGCCGGCGATTTCCGCGGGTCGGATCTGCGTTGGAGCCCCGTTGACAGTCGCACACCAGCCGGGATAGTCAAGCTCGGCGATGATCGCTTCGTCGGCGTGCTCGACCTCGATCCGGAATGATTGCAGGTGGTCGGAGTATTCGATCACCTGAAGTGCCAGTTTGCGCTCGACGTCCGGGCCCTCGGCGTCGAGTTGGCTACGCAGGAAAACCCGCGGCATCCAGCGGGTGCGTTCGTACAATTTCAGTCCGCTGGCTTCGTCGCGCATGATCTCGCGCAGAGGCTGCTCGGTGCGCGACACCAGCCAGCGCAGATTCATCAGATCGGCGCTGCGCGCGTCGCGGCTCCAGTCTTGCGAGAGGTAGTCGTGGGTGGCCATGTGCATGCTCGCACCGTAACCGTCGCGTGTCTGCAGGCGATGCACGAGGGCGTAATTGCGCGGCCATCCGGTGCTCTCGTCGACCATCACCCGGTAGCGACCGTAGTCGGCAGCAAGCCTTTCGACAATCGGATTGCCCGCGGTTTCGAGCAATGGCGTGGGCGTGCGACCCTGCAGCGCGATCGGTACGAAGGTCGCCATTCCGCCGATGACATGAAAACCGATCGCCGCGAACGATGCGGTGATGGCCCAGGACCGGTGCGTGGGCCACTCGCTCGCTACCCCGAGCGCTGCAATGGCGACAGCGAGATGCCAGGCAGCGTTGCGCGTCAGCAGGGCGGGATCGGCGAACAGCAACCAAACCAGCTGCAGGGTGCCGACCACCAACAGCCAGCGCGGTGGCCGCGGAATCCGATGTCCTTGCGCCAGCGCCTGCAGCGCGCAGGCGAAAGCGATGCAGAGCATCACGTGCAACAGCAGTGCGTAGCGCGCGAGTTGGCGGATCATGGTGCCGCCGGGCAGCGGCCGGATCAGCGCGGCGACGAAGGTGTGGTGGCCCAGCATTGCCAATACCGCGAACACCGCGATCGCGACCAACCACGGGCCGTGCAGACGCCAGGCGTCGACATCTTGGCGACGCGTGGGTGCAGCCAAAAACCAGAGTGCAAGCAGCAGGGGGAGGGTACCGATCCACAGGTAGTTGGCATCGGCTGGCGAGGATTGCCAGGGGTCGATGAGATTGGCGAAATCGCGCGGAGTGAACGTCGCGGCATAGGCGAAGTCCGAATAGCGCATGCGCCCGTCGGGTCCGACCGGGTGATCGCCCGTCATCCAGCGATACGCGTGTTGGGCATATTCCTGCGAGAGCAACAACTGGGGTCCGGCAAGCAACAGGACTCCCGGCACGGACCAGGCGCCGAGCGCCAGTGCCTCGCGCAGTGCACGGGCCCACGCACCATGCCGAGTCCGCCCGCCGATCAAAGCCATTGCCGCAACCAGCATTGCGGCATGGATCGCAGGCTGGATGTGACCGGCAGCAACTTGCAGACCCAGCAGTGCGCCGGTCGCCAGACCGTCGATGGGTCTTCGTCGATCCAGGAATCTCGCGGCCGCCCATAGAACCCACGGCAGCCACGCGATGCTGTAGAAGATGTTCGCCTGCGAAATCGCGCGCATTGCGACCGGGCCGGTCAACGCAAAGCAAAGCGCGCCGCCCAAGGCCGCTGCAGGGGCGAGTCGCCAATGCCGCAACAGTCCATACATGCCCGCCGCTGCAATCCCGAAATGCAGCACCACCAGATTCTCGATCGCTCCCAGTCCGATCGTTCCGTCGCGCTCGAACAGCGCCAGCCAGAGCCAATGCAGCGGGTAGAACACGCCAGGCTGGATCTCGCCGACGAAGCTGTGGCCTGCCTGGGTATTCGCATTCCACAGAGGCAGGTAACCGGCCTGCCAGCCCTGCGCGAGCTTCTGCATCCAGCCCCAGGTCTGGTCGACGCTCTCGCGAAAAAAAACGAAACTGCCGTCACCATTCCAGATCGGCATGCCCATTACCACGACCGGAATCGCGACAGCGGCGATCCAGCCGATGAGGTTGCGTGTTCGGTCAGCGTCGATGGCGGGGGACAAGGTCTGCATGGACAAGCCGGTCGGCTGGCGAGGGCACTGCGATCCGCCAGGGCGGGCCTTGGGGTGATTATCGCAGTCCGGCAGGTCCGCCGCCCAGTCTGCGCAGTGGGCACAGTTGCAGCGGAGGCTCGCCCTTCGGTACCAGGGCGTTCTGCAGTACCGCGCACGTGCCCCCTGCGCGCGCCAGCCCCACCGATGCAATTACCGGGTCGGCGCCGGCTGGGTCACGTGCTTGCAGCAACAGTGCAACACTGCCTGCGTGTGCTGCGATCCGCGAACGTGCAAGCTGATCGAGCGCTGCTGCCGGCCGTGCGCCTCCGTGGAGGTTGCTTTCGATGCGTACCGCACCTGCAAACGGTTGCAGGAATGGCAATGCGTGAGAGGTAGGTTCGACCCCGGTCATCACGATCAGCGTGTCGGGTTCCAGCGCCATCGGCACCGGGGCAAGCGGCACGCCTGCGCCCCAGTTGCGTTCAGCGCGTTCGTGATTGGGGGGATTGGTGGTCAGCATCGCCACCACCACGATCGCGAGGGCCAGCCGGCGACCAACGCCGGTGGTGGTCGCCGCAACCAGCAGCAGCGGGGCCAGCAGTTCCCACGCCAGTAGATAGCGGTGGTAACCGAACAGCAGTAGCCACATCGCATAGCCGAGCATGAACGAGACTGCCAGCCAGCGCAGTACGGGGCGGCGCTCGGGAGGCGTCGGTGACCACGGTTGCGAGTACATGACTGGCGGGCGTGTCGTGGTGCTCGGCACCACCGGTCGCAACTTCGCCGCGGGCATGAGCGGTGGCTTTGCCTACGTGCTCGATCCGGACGGCTCCTTCCCGACCCGCGTCAACGCGGAGCGTGTCGATCTGGAACGCCTCAGCGCCGAGGATGAAGAAATCCTGCAGCGTCTGGTCCGACGCCATTACGAGTACACCCGCAGCGAGCGCGCCGACGAAGTGCTGCGCAAGTGGAACAGCTACGCGCCGAAGTTCGTGAAGGTGTTTCCGAAGGACCTGAAGCTCGCGCTCGATGCGCGCATCAACGCGGGGACCGGCAATGGGTAAGGTGACGGGATTCATCGACATTGGCCGCGAGAACACGCCGCATCGCCC
>JANOEA010000228.1:0-11451 GCA_031412975.1 Pseudomonadota bacterium
ATCGCGAACAGCAGTGCCGAACCGTATAGGAACGCGATCGAGAGGCAGTGGAACGGGTTGTAGAACAAATTGCCATAGCGGATCGAGAACGCCGCGGTCCAATCCAGATGGGGGAAAATGCCGAACGGGACCGCTTCGCCCCAACTGCCCATCGCGATCGGGCGGATGAAACCCAGCACCAGGTACAGCCAGATGGCGGCCGAGAATGCCCACGCAATATGCGTACCCATGCCGTGCGCGCGCGCGCGCCGGTACATGCGGATGTTCCACAGGATCAGCGACGAGGTCAGGAAGAATCCTGCCATCAGCCACCAGCCGCCTTCATTGAGCGGCGGAATCGACAGGCCGTAGGCCGGTGGTGGCGGCTCGAGCGCGAGCCAGAACAGCTGTCGCACGAACTGGACGGGATCCCAGTTCACCGAGGCGAGCATGTTCAAACCGATGATCTCGAACGCGATGAGGAAGCACACCGCGGAGGTCACGCCGAGCCAGCCGAGGTAGATCGGCCCGACCTGCGCATCGCCGACCCGACCGAACAAATGCAGCAGGAAGGGTTGCACCGCGCGCTCGCCGCCACCGCTGCCCGCCGGCAACGGTACGCCGGCGTAAGCGGGCACGTCGACCTGGATCCGGGTGAAGATATTCTGATAGTCCGGCATGACTGTTCCTTGGTTTTGTCGTCAGCCCACAACGATTGCTGCTGTTCCGGTCACCAGATCGGCAGGTTCAGCCACCAGTTCCACCACTCCGGCCAACCGCGGGTCCAGAACGGGCCACTGATGATGATGCACACCGCGCTCCAGAACACCGCGCTCAGTGCCAGGAACAGTCCCAACCGGTGAATGCCCAGCGCGCCGATCGAGTAGCCGATGGCGTCGCGGAAGAAGGTGTTTTCGTGTTCTGCGGTCTTCATCACTTCGCCCTTCTTCGGGTTGGTCGCCGACAGGATCAGGCCGCCGTGCAGCGATAGCGCGAAGGTGGTTGCGAAGAAGAAGCTCACCGCGATCATGTGCGCGGGGTTGTAGTGGAAGTGCAGATACTGATAGCCCACGTTCGATACCCAATCGAGGTGGCTGAAGATGCCGTACGGGAAGCCGTGGCCCCATGCGCCCATCAGCAATGGCCGGAACACGACCAGCGTGACGTAGGCGAGGATCGCCACGCCGAAAGCGAAGGGAACGTGGTAGCCCATGCCGAGCTTGCGGCAGATTTCCACCTCCCGCAGCATCCACGACACGAAGCTGCCGATCGCACAGATCGTGATGATCTGCCACAAACCGCCCTCCTTGAGCGGCGCCAGCCCGAGGCCGTAACTGAGGTCGGGTGGTGCGATGTTGATCTGCCAGATGTTCCAGGTCGGCCCCAGCGCTGCGCCATAGATGATCAACGCGGTGCCGAGGGACGCGAAGAATGCGGTGGTGACGCCGAAGAATCCGACGTAGAACGGTCCGACCCAGAAGTCGAACAAATCACCGCCGATCAGCGTGCCGCCGCGGACCCGGTACTTTCTCTCGAAGCTCAACATGCCCATGAATCTCTCCCCTCGCTGTCGCGTTTTCCCCCGGGTCAGTCGGGCGCGCCGACTGACGGCCGGTTGACGATGACGGGTGGATCCCGCAGCGGCTCATCCGCCCTTCATCGCCAACCAGCGCTTGTCGCAGAACGACCTAACCCGAAGGCAATGCCGAGTTCTGTGCCGCAGGGGCCGGTGGTGCACCCTCGATCCAGTTGTACTTGGTGGTGCTGAGCAGGATGAAATGAATCAGCACGGCGAGCACGAAAAGGAACGTGAACAGCGCGACCAGCGATTTCCGCGGATCGAACAACTGCCAGACTCTCCACATGTCGTAATCCTCCAAACGGGAAGCAGAATCAAAGTGGTACTGGAAACCTCGCGGTCCAGTCCGACCACGCAGGTCGAACTAGAGCCACGGCCTCCACTGCCACACCAGGAAATGCGCAACAACTGCGATGGCTGTGAACAGGATGAAGCTGCCGACGAAGATGCTGTGGAACTCCTTCGCCTCCCTGTCCGTCAGCCCCGTCAGCGACCGTCGTTCTTCGTTCATGGTCTACTCCGGATTGGCCTTGCGGCCTTCGCCACGCACCCCGCGTGGCCGGGAAAGCCCTGACGTCGAAACGCCAGGGTCGATTGCTTGCCCGGCAGTCGCCGGGTGGATTCCGATCGATGCGCCAAACGCGCGGTGTTCATGCGGGCTCCCCGTCCGCCAACGCGGCACGTGAGCCGACCACATGCTCCACGGTCACCGTCGACTCGCCCGCGCGTCGGGCGTTGCGTTCTGCGCGATCGCGCATGCGCTTGGCCGCCGAGATGCGCACCAGCACGGGCTGTTCTTCGAGCATCTGATCGAGCAGGGCCTTGGCCTCGTCGAGCCACGGCAACTGCACATGCAGTTTCGACGGCGTCGGATCGACCTTGTCCATGTCGGTGCCCAACGGCAGGATGTGGAACAGCGCATCGAACAGCGCGTTGCAGAACTCCTGCACGAGGTAGGTCGCGCCCGAGTAGCCCATGAACGGCGTGCCGATGTGGCGGCGAATGATCGCGCCCGGAAACGAGGCCGGGATGTAGGTCGCGCGGTTGCCGATCTCGGCCAGGTACATGCGCTCGTTGTAGCTGCCGAACATCACCAACGGCGGCTTCTCGTGGCACAACTTGCGCACGGCCGCGTTGTCGGTCTTGGCCCCGGGCAGGCGCGGGATCGCGAAGTTGCACGGCATGCCCATTTCGCTTTCGAGGAAATTGCGCACGCCGCGCATGTAGGTCTCGTTGGCAACGATCGCGAAGCTCGCGGTGGCGAAGAAGTCCTGGGTCACCGAGCGCCACAGGTCCCACAGCGGCTTGATGGTGGTGTGCTTCTCGCGCTGGATGAACGGTTCGGGGTCGATGCCGAGCAACTCGCCGAGGCTGCGCAGGAACTTGGTGGTGCTGTGCAGTCCGATCGGCGCCTGCAGGTACGGTCGATCGAGCGATTCGCACAGCAGCCGACCGAATTCGCGATACATGCAGATGTTGACGTCGGCGTCGATCAGTTTGGGGATGTCGGCCATGTGGCTGCCGAGCGGAAACACCATGTTGATCTCGGCACCGATGCCCTCGACCATGCGCCGGATCTCGGCCAGGTCGCTGGGCATGTTGAAGGTGCCGTAGCACGGACCGATGATGTTGACCCGCGGCTTCTTGTCGGGGCTGCGCGGCTTGCGCGCAGGCACCTTCTTGAGTCCGTACTGGGTCCACAGCCAGTTCATCGCGCGATTCGCGCACTGCCACTGGTCTTCGTCGATCGTGCGCGGCAGGAAGCGCTGCAGGTTGGTGCCTTCGGGGGTCACGCCGCCGCCGATCATCTCGGCGATCGAGCCGGTGACCACCACCGCCGGCAGGTTCGGATCGAGCACCGCGTGCGCGCGTTTCATCGCGCCCTCGGTGCCCTCGCGGCCGAGTTGTTCTTCGGCCAGGCCCGTGACCACGATCGGCAACTCGTGCGGCGGCAGCGCGTCGGTGTAGTGCAGCACCGAGGTGACCGGCAGGTTCTCGCAACCTACGGGTCCGTCGATGACGACCTGCATGCCCTTGATTGCGGTGAACACATACACCGCGCCCCAGTAACCGCCAGCGCGGTCGTGGTCGAGCACCAGCATCAGATCGGCTCCTCGACGTGCGATGCCTTGCTCGCCTTGGCGACTTTCTTCTTGTACTGCTCGCGGTATTCGGGTCGGTCCTTCGGCACGTCCTCCCACACGCCGGCAGCGAAGCCCTCGCCGACGCCGGAGAAGAACTCCTCCATGCTGTCGAACCGCGCCTTGTTGCCGATCGCGGCGTTGATCACCGTGGCCAGCGAGCCGGCACCGGCAGGACCCATCAAGGGCCGCGCGGAAATCAGGTTGGTGAAGTAGAGCGATGGCGTGCGCGCGGACTTCGCCGCCTGCACCACCGGTGTCGTGCCGATCGCGAGATCGGGACTGAATTCCTTGATGGCGGCAAGATCCTGCTCCAATGAGGCGCGGTACTGCACATGCACGCCGCGTGCTTGCAGCCAGTCGAGATCGGCGCTGCTCCAGACGGTCTTCGGGCAGGCGGTGCCGACGTAGCGCACGTCGGCGCCGCTTTCGACCAGCAGTCGCGCGACCAGCAACTCCGAGCCTTCGTAGCCGCTCAGGGTGATCCGACCCTTGATCGGCATCTTGGCCAGTGCGCCCTTGATCGCGGGCAGGATGCGGTTCTTCGCAGCATCGATGGTCGCTTGCGCGACGTTGGCGGCCGTTCCGATCGCCTGCAGCCATGCCTCGGTGCCGTCATGGCCGACCGGAGCCGAGCCCACGATCGGTCGACCGGCGGCTTCGAACTCGCGGAAGCTCGCCGTATAGAAAGGATGCAATGCCGCCACCACCGCGCCGTCCAGCGCGGCGTACAGATCGCGCCACTCGCGGGTGGGGACCACGGGACCGGCAGCCAGGCCCATCGCGTCGAGCATCATGCCGATGCCGACCGGATCGGCCGGGAAGATCTCGCCGACCAGCGTCACGGCGGGCTTCTCGCTGCGGCCGCCGCGCGGCGCCTGCACGGGACCGGCTTCGATCTCGCTGCGCGCGTAGCGCAGCATCGCGCCGGCCAGCACATCCTTGGCTTCCGCATGGGTCGGCACGCCGAATCCCGGCACGTCGATGCCGATGATGCGCACGCCGTTGATCTCCTTGGGCAACAGCTGCAGCGGCACGCCGCTGGCGGTCGGCACGCACAGGTTGATGATCACGACCGCGTCGTAGAGCGCCGGATCGGCCAGCTTGTAGACCGACTCGCGGATGTCTTCGAACAATTTGCCGGTGACCAGGCTTTCGGAGTTGAACGGCACGTAGCCGACCGTGCGCCGCGCGCCGTAGAAGTGCGAGGTAAAGGTCAGGCCGTACACGCAGCATGCAGAACCGCTCAACACCGTGGCCGTGCGGCGCATGCGCAAGCCCACGCGCAGCGAGCCGAATGCCGGGCACATCGACTGCGGTTGGTCGTGCGGGCCTTTCGGGTAGTCGCGTGCGTACTGGTCCAGCGTTTCGGATTTGCCGGCGGCCTTGGCCGCATCGAGCAGCACGTCCGTGCCGGAATGGCAGCCCAGCCCGTCCACCCTGGCGGCTTCGGGATTGGCAAGTACGGGCACGGTCGACTCGGTCATGGGTTGGTGTTCGGGCGCTTTCCGCGGTTACACGGTTTCGTAGATCACTTCGAGCGAAGGCTTGTTGAGCTCGGTCTTGCCGCACATGTCGAATTCGGTTGCCGGCTGCAGCACCACGTTGCGGCCGACCGACTCGCTGGAGAACAGTCCCAGCAACTGGTCCTGGCTCAGCGGCGTGGGGCGCACGGGTGGCGCTTGCCCGACATTGGTGGCCAGGGTCTCGAACAGCGAAGCCCACTGGGTGCCGGGCCGGCCGATGATCTCGTAGCTGGCGCTCTTGCGCCGGATGTCGTCATCGGCGGGGATCGCGGCGAGGATCGGAATGCCGACCTTCTCGGCGAAGGCTGCGGCCTCGCCGGTGCCGTCGTCCTTGTTGATCACGATGCCGGCGACGCCGACGTTGCCGCCGAGCTTGCGGAAGTATTCCACCGCCGAGCACACGTTGTTGGCCACGTACAGCGACTGCAAATCGTTGCTGCCGACCACGATCACCTTCTGGCACATGTCGCGCGCGATCGGCAGGCCGAAGCCGCCGCACACGACGTCGCCGAGGAAGTCGAGCAGCACGTAGTCGAAGCCCCACTCGTGGAAGCCAAGCTTCTCGAGGGTTTCGAAGCCGTGGATGATGCCGCGGCCGCCGCAACCGCGACCGACCTCGGGACCGCCGAGCTCCATCGCGAACACGCCGTCGCGGATGAAGCAGACGTCGCCGATCTTGACCTGCTCGCCGGCGAGCTTCTTCTTCGAGGAGGTTTCGATGATCGTGGGGCAGGCGCGGCCGCCGAACAGCAGCGAGGTGGTATCGCTCTTGGGGTCGCAACCGATCAGCAGCACCTTCTTGCCCTGCTGGGCCATCATGTAGCTGAGGTTGGCCAGCGTGAAGCTCTTGCCGATGCCGCCCTTGCCGTAGATCGCGATGATCTGCGTTTCCTTGGTGACCGGGCCGGTATGCACCGGATCGATCGGCGCTGCCGCTTCGGCACGCAGGCCCTCGTCGATCACGCGCAGCGAAATGGACGCGCCAGCCACGCCGTCGGCGGAAGCATTCATGAGTACGCTCTCCAGTCCAGGACCATCTTCAGACATGCGGGATCGCCAAACGCGATGCGGTAGGCCGAATCGGCCTCGCCTGCGTCCTTGCGGTGGGTGATCAGTCCGTCCAGCGAGAGCCTTCCGGATTCGGCGAGTTGCTTGACTGCGGCCAGGTCGGCTTCGACCCACTGCGCGGCGATCCGAATCCGCGCCTCGCGCATGAACGCGGGCGGGAATCCGAAGCTCAGCGGCTCGCTGTAGAAGCCCGCCAGCACGACCTCGCCACCGGGAGCGAGGCGCGCAATGAGACTGTCGAGCAGCGCGGAGTCGCCGCTGGCGTCGCAGATGCTGCGGTAGTTGCGGCGCGGATCGAGTTGCGGGTCCAGAACCGCATAACCCAGCGCGCCGCTGGCGCGATCGGGATTGGTTTCCCACACGGTCGGCGGCTCGCCACCGGTGGCGATGACCAGGCGCGCGAGCAGGCGGCCCAGCACGCCGTGGCCAACGACCAGATCGGGAAGTTGCAGCTTCCCGCCCGGCGCGATCGCGTGATAGGCGGTAGCCGCCAGCGCCAGCAGCACGGCCTGGTCGCCCAGATGTTCGGCAACCGTCACCACGCGAGCGCCCGGCACCACCAGGCAGGCGGCCGCACCACCGAACAAACCGCGCACGTCGCCGAAGCACTTGGCGCCCGGCACGAACACCGTATCGCCGACCCTGCCACCCGACTTCGACCCGGCCTCGCGGACGCGACCGACCGATTCGTAACCCGGCACCAGCGGATAGCCCATACCCGGGAATGGCGGCATGCGGCCGGTCCAGAGCAGACGCTCGGTACCGGTGCTGATGCCGCTCCAGTGGATGTCCACGACCAGGTCCTCCTCGCCCGGGGGCGAGAGATCGAGTCGAGTCAGCGCCAGTTGCTCGGGCTGCTCGAATACGACTGCGGTGGTGTTGATTGACGTCTCCTGCGCGCCACGTCGATGCCGGTAGCGGACTACCGGAACTTTGAGGGTTGTTACATCGAGTGTCAGTTTAGACTGACTAGTTAAAGTGTCAAGCGCGATTGTCAACACGGGATCACTGGCCGGTTCAGGCGTCGGCAGTCCGGGGGCGGGCCACCAGCAGCCGGGTCTGGATCGGCAGGCGGGTCGCCACCAGCCGACCGCTGTCGAAACCTGCCGCCAGCAGCAGCTGGCCCAGACGCTCGGGCGTGCGGGCCCGTCCGCGTCCCATCGCCAGCAGGTAAAAACCGAAGTAGGCGTCGCCCATCGCCTCGGCGCCCGGGGTGCCCGCCATCGGCTCGGCGATCACCAGCTCGCCGTAGGCGGGGATGATCCGGCGGATCGCGCGCAGGATCGCCATCGCTGCGGCGTCGTCGTGGTCGTGCAGCACGCGCACCAGCGACACCACGTCGGCACCCTGCGGCAGTGCATCGCTGAGGAAACTGCCACCGAAGGCGGTGGCGCGCGAGGCCAGCCCGGCCGCGGCGAAACGCGCGCGCGCGCGCTCGGCCACCGGCGGCAGATCGAACAGCTGCAAACACAGCGCTGGCGCACGCTGTGCCACAGCGAGCAGGAAGGTGCCTTCGCCACCACCGACGTCGAGCAGGCAGTGGCGCTGCGCGAACGGGTAGGCATCGAGGATTTCATCGGCCACCAGCGGCTGCGAGTCCGACATCAGCGCGCTGTAACGGGCCACGCCGGCTTCCCGCGACAGCCCCGGCTGCGCGGCGTCTGCGTATGGCCAGAACCGCGCCAATTGGCCGCGCCCTTCGCCCTGCTCAAGTAGTGCCACCGGATCGGCCAGGTCGGCGTACAGCATCGCGTGGTGCTCGATCATCGCCAGCAAGGCCTGGTTGCCGACCAGTGCGCCGCCGAGCGGGCCGAGCGCGTAGCGCTGCCCGCCGCGCAGGCTGAGCAGGCGCAGCGCAACCGCCGCATCCAGCAAACGGGTGGTCGATTCGAGGCCAAGGCCCAGCCGCGGCGCGAGCGCGGGCAGGGTCTGCGGGCCTTCGGCCAGGATCTCGAACACCCGCAGGCGCACGCAGGCCAGCAGGACCTGCGAGTAGACGAAGCCGGCCATCAGATCGAACAGCGCGCGCGCGCGGCGCCGCGCGATCGGGCGGGTCAACGGGAAACGTGCTGCCCACAGGCGGAATCGATGGCTGCCGGGCAAGCGGTCCAGCCAGCCGCGAATCCGCTCGAGGATGCCGCGCTGCACCGCCATGCCGGGCTCGGAGGCCATCATCGCCGGGCGCGGACGCGGGGCATTGCCGGATGCACGCTGCGGCACCCGCAGCCGCGCACGATCAGGCGGCCTGCAGCCGATCCCGCGGCAGCAGGGCCTCGGCCTGGGCGCGGATCACGCTGCGCAGTCCATCGATGCCGGGACAATCGGGCACCGAGGCCGCGGCTTCCGAGACCAGCCGCTTGACCAGATCGATCGCGCCGGCCATGCCCAACTGGGCCACCGCGCTGGGCCGCCCGAGTTCGGCATCGCGGCCGACCGGCTTGCCGATTTCGCTGGCATTGCCGGCCACGTCGAGGATGTCGTCGGCGACCTGGTAGGCCTCGCCGATGCGCTCTCCGAGAAGGCTCCACGCTTGCGCATCGTGCGCACCGGTCGCAGCGGCACCGGCCATGGTCGCGGCGGCGAACAGCGAACCGGTCTTGGCCTGCTGGTATTGCGCGAGCACCGACCGCGGCTCGCACTCCCAGGCCTGGCCCGCCACGATGCCGCCGGCGGTACCGACCGCGCGACCGATGATGCGCAACAGCGTCGGCAATCGCGCCGGCGCGGCGACGCAGCCGTCGGCCAGCGATTCGAAGGCGAGCACGATCATCGCATCGCCGGCGAGCACGGCCAGGCGCTCGTCGTAGGCCCGATGCAGCGACGCCTTGCCACGGCGGGTGGCCGCATCATCGAAACACGGCAAGTCATCGTGGACCAGCGACGCGCAGTGCAGCAGTTCGATCGCGGCGAGCGCGGCGTCGACCACCGCGGGATGGTCTTCGCCACAGGCTTGCGCCACCGCCAGACAGATCCGCGGACGGATCCGCGCGCCGCCCGGGAACACCGCGTACCGGATCGCCGCTGCCAGGCGCGGCGGGCAACCGGCCGACTCGCCCGGCTCGATCGCGCGGACCAGCGCCTGCTCGATTCGCGGGTCGGACTTCATGGCGGTCACTCCTTCGCGGGCCGACAGCTTGTCATTCCGGGTTGTCGCGTTATTGTGTCACCTACTCTAGACAGTGGGTTGGGACGCGTCAACGATCAGGTGGCGCAGAAGCCAGGTCAGGAATGCGCAAACACATCGTGGTGATCGGGGCGGGGGTCGGCGGATTGGTCGCCGCGCTGGAACTGGCGTCGAAGGGCCTCGCGGTCACCGTTCTCGAGCGCGCCGCGACACCCGGCGGCAAATTGCGCGAGGTGATGGTGGGTGGGCTGCCGATCGATGCAGGTCCGACCGTGTTCACCATGCGCTGGGTATTCGAGGAGATCTTCGCCAGTGCCGGGCTGCGGCTGGCCGACGAAGTCCCGTGCACCGCGAGCTCGACCCTCGCACGGCATGCGTGGGCACACGGCGGGCGGCTGGATCTGTTCGCCGATCTCGAGCGCACGGTCGCGGCAATCGATGGCTTCGCGGGGGCCGCCGAAGCCCGCCGCTACCGCGAGTTCGTGCAGCGCGCGCGCGGCATCTATCGCACCCTCGAGGTTCCGTTCATCCGCTCGGCCTGCAGCAGTCCGCTGGCGCTGGTGCGCGCAGTGGGCTGGCGGCGGCTCGACGAGATGTGGCGCATCTCGCCGTTTTCGACCCTGTGGCGCGGTCTGGGTCGGCACTTCCACGATCCGCGGCTGCGCCAGCTGTTCGGACGCTACGCGACCTATTGCGGCTCGTCGCCATTCATGGCGCCGGCCACGTTGATGCTGATCGCCCACGTCGAATCACAAGGCGTGTGGCTGATCGACGGCGGCATGCATCGCCTGGTCAAGGCGCTGGCCGCCGCTGCGATCAGGCATGGCGCGGTGCTGCGCTTCGACAGCGAAGTGGCCGCGATCAGCGAACAACGCGGCAGGGCCGGCGGCGTTCGCCTGGCCAGCGGCGAGCACATCGCCGCCGACGCGGTCATCGTCAACGCCGACAGCGCGGCACTCGCGGCGGGCCTGTTCGGCGGCGCAGCCGCGCGCGCCGCGCCGCGCCCGTTAGGTGCCACCCGCTCGCTGTCGGCGATCACCTGGATGCTGCGCGCGGGCACGACAGGCTTCCCGCTGCAGCGCCACAACGTGTTCTTCTCGTCCGACTATCCGCGCGAATTCGACCAGCTGTTCAAACACGCGCAGGTGCCGCACGAGCCGACGGTCTACATCTGTGCGCAGGATCGCGGCGAACACCACGCGCCGGCGGCAGACCAGCCGGAGCGCCTGCTGTGCCTGATCAACGCACCGCCCAATGGCGACCTGCAGCGCTACGATGCCGCACAGCTCGACGCCTGCGAGACGCGCACCTTCGACTTGCTGGCACGCTGCGGCCTGACCCTGACCCGGAGCCCGGAATGGACCCAGATCGCGACGCCGAATCAGTTTCACCAGCTGTTTCCGGCGACCGGGGGAGCCCTCTACGGCCCGGCCTCGCACGGCTGGAGGGCCTCGTTCAACCGGCACGGATCGCGCAGCCGGATGCCGGGTCTGTACCTGGCCGGCGGCAGCACGCATCCGGGCCCGGGCGTGCCGATGGCGGCGATTTCGGGGCGCCTGGCGGCCGGTTGCCTGATCGAGGACCTCGCTTCGACCAGCCGGTAGCTCCCGGCGGTTATGCCTGGTGGTACGTCGACGCACTCAGCGACGACGGTCGCCACGGCATTACCCTGATCGGATTCATCGGCAGCGTGTTCTCGCCATGGTATGCGGCTGCACGGCGGCGCGGTACTGCGCACGCGATCGATCACTGCGCGCTGAACGTCGCGCTGTACGGCCCGCACGGCAAGCGCTGGGCGATGACCGAGCGCGGCCGCGCACGGGTGGAGCCATCCGCCAGCACGCTTAAGATCGGCCCCAGCCGCCTGCACTGGGACGGACAGGCGCTGGTATTCGACATCGATGAAGTAACCGCACCGCTGCCGTCGCGGATCCGCGGCCGCGTGCGGGTGATTCCGCATGCACTGGTGGTGCACCCCGCGCAACTGGATCGTTCCGGCCACCACTTCTGGTGTCCGATCGCACCGTCCGCGCG
>JANOEA010000229.1:0-7385 GCA_031412975.1 Pseudomonadota bacterium
GGACCGATGGAACATCGTCGTCACGCTCAACTATCTGCCGGCCGCGGTAGAGGCGCAGATCGTGCTCGCCAAATCGGGCGAATACGACAAGCCACACGGCAAGCAAGTGGTCGACAACATGGTTCGCGTGGCGGATTTGACCGGGTCAGATGGTGGTGGAAGCGACGTCCGGCAACACCGGCATCGCGCTGGCGATGGTGTGCGCAGCCAAGGGCTATCCGTTCGTGTCGTTCATGGTCGAGACGTTTTCGATCGAGCGCCGCAAGATCATGCGTGGACTCGGCGCCAAGGTGATCCTCACCCCGGCCGCCGAGCGCGGTAGCGGGATGGTGCAGCGCGCCGAGGCCTTCGCGCAGAAACACGGCGCGTTCCTTGCGCGGCAGTTCGACAATCCGGCCAACCCCGCGTACCACCGCAGCACCACCGGGCCCGAAATCCTGCTCGACTTCGCGGGTCGGCGGCTGGACTGGTTCGTGGCCGGCTGGGGTACCGGTGGCACCATGACCGGCGCGGGACAGATGCTCAAGCTCGCGCGGCCCGGAATCAAGGTCGTGACCACCGAACCCGCGGGGGCTGCACTGCTCGCCGGCAAGGAGTGGAGTCCGCACAAGATCCAGGGCTGGACGCCGAACTTCATCCCGGCCGTGCTCGATCGCGAGGTATTCGATTTGAACATCGCGGTCACCGACGAGGAATCGCGCGACACCGCGCGGGCACTGGCCGAGCGGGAGGGAATCTTCTGCGGCATCTCATCCGGCGGCGCGTTTGCAGCTGCCCTTCACCTCGCGCAACAAAAAGCGCAACACGGCGATGTGATCCTTGTCATCCTGCCCGACACCGGCGAGCGCTACCTCTCGACCTTCCTGTTCGAGGGGGTCAACGAGGGCTCCGACGAGGCGTGGTTGAATACGCTGCCTTCAGGATGAATGCGCTACTCTTTCTGCTACTGGATCGTTCTCCTGGGTGGGTCATGGCACGAGTCTACCGGCGGTATGCGTTGCAGTTTGCCGGATTGCTGTTGGGTCTGGCCGCCGCAGCTCCCTGCTGGGCGCAGGTCGATGCGCTGACCGGCCAACGCCTGTTCGGCGCCATTTGCACGACTTGCCACGGGACAGACCCGACCGCCGACAATTTCCGTCGCGCTGCACTGACTCCGACCGGCGTGTCAGACGCCATCAATTCGGTTGGCGGGATGCGTTTCCTGCGCAACAACCTCAGCAATGACGACATCGCCGGGCTGCAGCGCTTTTTCGAACGGGTGAACGTGCGCTCTGTCGCGGTGCGCCCGCAGTCGGGCGTCTACTGGAACCCAGCCGAAGCCGGTCGCGGGTTCGTGGTCGAAACCAGCGGCGATGTGCTCGCCATCAGCGCCTACTACTACGCAACCAACGGTCGTGCCACCTGGTCGCTGGCGGCCGGGCCACTGGTGCAGTCGCGCCTGCAAGCGCCGCTGGTTACGCAGCGCGGCGGGCAAACACTCACCGGCGTCTACGTCGCGCCCGCACCGGCGACCACACTCGGAACCATCGAGGCGATCGCCACCAGCGAGCGCAGCATGGTGCTCAATTGGCCCGGCGGCTGGGTGCTGCTCGAGCGCGCCTCGTTGCGCGCCGACGGGGCCCTGCTGCCGCCGCGAACCGGTGCGCCCGAAGCAGGTTTCTGGTGGGCGCCCGAGGAGAACGGGCGCGGTTACGTGCTCGACATCCAGGACGATCAGGTGTTCCTGGCCGGCTACATGTACGACGCGGCCGGCGAGCCCACTTGGTACCTCGGCATCGGCGCGCTGAATGCGCAGCTCAACAGGCTCAGCACGAACTGGTTGGAATTCGCCGGCGGACAGACCTTGACCGGGCCGTACCAGCCGAACCGCCTGATCAACGCCAACGTTGGTCCGCTGCTGATCGAATTCGACACCGCGCGCAGCGGCACCCTGGTGCTTCCCGATGGTCGCCGCCAGCGGATCGTGCGGTTCTTCTGAACGGCAGCGCAGTGCGGCTCACGCCGCGTTGCGCGCGCGCCACGCGCGCCGCAAACCGTAGATGCTGATCGCGATCCACGCGACCTGGATCACCAGCGAAGACAGGTTGAATGCATAAGCCAGCGAAACCAGGATCGCCAGCGAGCCGAGCAGGTTGAGCAGCGAGTACGAGGCCGTCGTACTCGGCAGCTTTCCGGTCTGCAGCAGCAGGTAGGCCAGCAGCACCAGCACCACGCCGGCGATACCCACCAGGTCCGACCAGTGGACGATCACGCACCACCGCGCTGGCGCAACACTTCGAACAGCGCGATGCCGGTCGCGACCGACACGTTGAGGCTCTCGACGTCTCCGCGCATCGGGATCTTCGCGACGTGATCGCACAAGTCGCGGGTCAGCCGACGCAGGCCGTCGCTCTCACCGCCGATCGCAAGTCCCACGGGACCCTTGAAGTCGACTGCATACAGGCTGCTGCTGCCCTCGCCCGCCAAGCCGGTGATCCACACGCCGAGCGTCTTCAGCGCTTCGATGCTGCGCGCGAGGTTGGTAACCCGCACCACCGGCACCCGATCTGCCGCGCCGGCCGACGCGGTCCGTACGGTGGGCGTGATGCCGACCGCGCGGTCGCGCGGCATCACCACTGCGGTCACTCCCGCGGCTTCCGCCGAGCGCAGGCAGGCGCCGAGATTGTGCGGATCCTGCACGCCGTCGAGGATCAGCACGAGTGCGTCTGCGCCGGCCGCCTCGACCAACTTCGGCAGGTCGGCTTCGACCAGTTCGGCAGGTGGCGTCCAGCGCGCGATCACGCCCTGGTGGCGCGCGCCGCCGGTCGCCTTGTCGAGGAATTCCAGCGGGCGGGTGTGGATCGCCACACCGGCTTCGCGCGCGGCATCCACGAGTTCCTTGACCCGTCGATTGCCGGCGCCCTGCTCAACCAGCACCTCGACGATGCTGGATGCGTCGTGGCGCAGCGCGGACTCCACCGCGTGGATGCCGACCAGCAGATCGCTCGGCTTCATCGGCTGGACTTCGCCTTGCGCGGTCCGCGTTTGCGCGCCGGGTCGTGCGCAGCAGTCGGAGCCGCAGGCGTCTCCGGCGCGCCGCCCTTGGCCGCACGCGGAGCCTCGACGAGGCGGAAATCGATCTTGCGATCCTCGAGGCTCGCGCGCAGCACCAGCACCCGCACCGAATCGCCGAGGCGGAACTTCATGCCGCGCTTCTCGCCGGTCAGCAGTTGCTGGCGCGCGTCGAAGTGGTAGTAGTCGTTGGGCAACTGGGTGACATGCACCAGGCCATTGACCCGCGAGGCCTTCAGCTCGATGAACAACCCGAACGAGGTAACGCCCGACACCGTGCCGTCGAACTCGCTGCCGACGTGTTTCTCCATCCACGCGCACTTGTAGCGCTCGTCGACATCGCGCTCGGCCTCGTCGGCGCGGCGCTCGCACTTCGAGCAGTGCGCCGCACGGGTCTCCATCTCGACCTCGCCGTACAGGTATCCACCGGGCTTGCCACCCCCGATCGCATGCCGGATCGCGCGGTGGACCAGCAGGTCGGGGTAGCGACGGATCGGCGAGGTGAAGTGCGCATAGGCCTCGAGCGCAAGCCCGAAGTGGCCTTCATTGGAAGGTTGGTACACCGCCATGCTCTGGGCGCGCAGCAGCACCGATTCGAGCAGCGCGGAATCCGGTCGTTTGCGCACCTTGCGGATCAGCGCGGCGAAGTCGCCCGGCTTGAGTTCGTCGCGCGGCGGCAGGCGCAGCTGGAATTCCTTCAGGAATCCGAGCAGATCGTCGTACTTGTGCAGCGGCGGCGGCGCGTGCACGCGATACGGTGCGGGCATGTGCTTGGCCTGCAGGTACAGCGCAGCCTGCACATTGGCCGCGATCATGCATTCCTCGATCAAACGATGCGCATCGTTGCGCTCGTAGGCGCCCATCGCGAGAACCTCGCCGGTGGGTGCGAGCTTGAACTGGTATTCCTGGCTGTCGAACTCGATCGCGCCGCGCTTGGCGCGCTGGCGCGCCAGCACGTGATACAGCTGGTAGAGGTTGTTCAGGTGCGGCATCAGCACGCCGATGCTCGCGCGCGCATCGGCGTGATTCTCACCGAGCGCCTGCCACACCTGGGTGTAGGTCAGGCGCGCATGCGAGCGCATCACCGCGGGATAGAACTTCGAGCTGCCGACCTCGCCGTCGTGGTCGATCAGCATGTCGCACACCATGCACAGCCGCTCGACGTTGGCGTTCAGCGAGCAGATGCCGTTGGACAGCGTCTCGGGCAGCATCGGCACCACGAAATCGGGGAAGTACACCGAGGTGGCACGCGTATAAGCCTCTTCATCGAGCGCGCTGCCTGCGCGCACGTAGTGCGAGACGTCGGCAATCGCGACCACCAGGCGGAAGCCGCTGCCGCGCGGCTCGGCATACACCGCGTCATCGAAGTCGCGCGCATCCTCGCCGTCGATGGTCACCAGCGGCAGCGTGCGCAGGTCTTCGCGGCCTGCGCGTTCGGCGGCGGTAACGACGGGCTCCACCGAGGCTGCGTCGGCCAGCGCTGCGGCCGGCCAGTCATTCGGCAAGCCGTGGCTTTCGATCGCCATCTGTACCGCGATCGATGCGCTCAGGCGCTCGCCCAGCACCGCGATCACCTTGCCGACCGGCGGGCGCTCCTTGGTCGGCGGTTCGGTGATCTCGCACACCACGATCTGGCCGCTGCGTGCGTCGCCCTGTTTGCCGGCCGGAATCAGCACATCGATATGGATGCGCCGCTCGTCCGGTATCACCAGCCCGAAACCACCCTGGTCCTGGTAGCGCCCGACCAGCCGCGGCGAACGCCGTTCCAGCACCTCGACGATCGCACCTTCGCGGCGGCCGCGCCGGTCGAGGCCGACCACGCTCGCCAGTACGCGATCTCCATGCAATACCTGGCGCATCTGCGCGGGCGACAGGAACAGATCGTCGTGGCCATCGTCGGGCCGCAGGAAACCGTAGCCTTCGGCGTTGGCGATCACTTCGCCCGCGATCAAATCGAGCTTGCGCGCCACGCCGTAGCCGCCACGGCGATTCACCAGCAGTTGTCCATCCCGCACCATCGCCGACAGGCGCTTGGTCAGCGCGTCGAGGCGATCGGGAGCGGTCAGCTGCAGTTCCTGCGCGATCCGCTCGGCAGTCAGCAGCTCGGTCCGTTCGGCGAGGAACGTCAGGATCGCCTCGCGGCTGGCGATCGGCTGTTCGTAGCGCTGCGACTCGCGGGTGGCGAATGGGTCTTCGATCGCGCCACGCGCTACCGGCTTGGGCTGCGGGCGAGGTGCGGGTGCGTTGGCGGCTGGTGGTTGCGTACGTGCTGCATGCGCGCGGCCACTGCCCGGCTGCTTGCGGGATGGTGCGGACTTGCTGGCCGCGAGCGGCCGCGGTGGTGGCGGCAGTCCACCGACCGGCTTCTTGCGCTCCGCGCGCGAGGGCAAATCGGGCAGCCACGGGGCCGCCTTGCCCGGCGTCGCCGGCTTCTTGGGGGGACCATTGCGTTTGTTCATGGAAATCCAGTGCGTTCGATGGGCGACATGGTAGTGCAAGCGCCGCGCATGGGCCGCTCAGATTGACATGCCAGGGAGGCACGGCTAATCTGCGCGACCTTCCAGCAGGCCATCGCCGCGCCGGAAGCACCTGCCCAGGTGGCGGAATTGGTAGACGCACTAGTTTCAGGTACTAGCGGGGCGACCCGTGGAGGTTCGAGTCCTCTCTTGGGCACCAATTTCGCATCACGAAGCCCGCCTCACGGCGGGCTTTTGCGTGGTGCGCCGCGCGCCGGGACCGCGGCTTCCGCCCGGCGCATCGCTGCGCGATGATCGCGGCCCGACAAGTCGGAAGCGCGGCCCATGAATGAATCGATCCAGGATCGCGTGCGCGGCTGGCATGTGCCGCTGGCCCGCACCGACAACACGCTGCGCATTGCCTACGCCGGCATCCAGAGCCTGGGATTGAAGCAGGACGATGTGCCCTTCATCGTGCAACTGGTCGAGAATCCGCGCTACGACTTGCCGGGGTTCAACGTGTTCAACGGCGCGGTCGACCTGCGCACCCACGATCTGCTGCACATCCTGCTCGGCCGCGGACTGCTGCCCAAGGACGAGGCCTTCGTGATCGGATTCACGATGGGCAGCACGGATCGCGTATCGCAGACCGAGGAACGCCTGTTCGCATTCTTCAGCAAGTACCTCTACCCGCGCGAGTATCGCTTCACCGACGACGACCTTCAGGTGTTCCGCGACGCGGTGCGGCTGGGCTTCATCTCCGATTGCAGTGCGCTGGGCGAAACCGACCTGGACCGGGTCGCGGACCTGCCGCTGTCCGAGGCGCGCCGCGCGCTGGGCATCGAGGACGATCTGCTGCGCGCCTATTTCGCGATCGAGAAGCGCCGCTATCCGCACAGTTTCGAGAGTGCACGGTTGCTGGACTTGTAGTCGACGGAGCGACGCGGCGCCACGCACGGTCATGGGGGAATGCAGAAGCCGCGCTGCCCCAGCGACTCAAGGCTGCAGATGTTCGTCCGCAGTCAAGGTGCGGAATGAATCCGGGTGGCGCAGGTTGAACTCGCGCACGTGCCGGCGGTAGGCAGGATCGAAGCCTTCCTGGCGGATTCGCGCCACCAGTTCCACGAACTCCGGCTCATGCTTGCTGGCGGTGTTCGCGATGCCGCGTGGCAGTTGGTAGTCGGCGACGATCTTGGCGCCGCGATTGACTCCCTCGGCCGCACCGCGATCGTCCTGGTAGTACTGCGAGAGCACCAGCACGCGGGTACCCAGATACACCGCCTCTTCGAGATCATGGGTCACGAAGAACACCGTCATGCGCTGCGCTTCCCACAGCTCGAGCAGGAACAACTGCATCTGCTCGCGGGTGTCCGGATCGAGCGCGCCGAACGGCTCGTCCATCATCAACACCTTGGGTTTGAGCACCAGCGCCTGCGCGATAGCGACCCGCTGCTGCATTCCGCCGGACAACTCGTGCGGATACTTGTGCGCCGACTCGGCCAGCCGGGTGCGCTCCAGATAGTGCATCGCCTCTTCGGCGAACTCGCGGCGGCGGCGCCAGCGCGACAGCAGCGGCTCGGCCAGTTCGCGGCCCAGCATCACGTTCTGCAGCACGCTCAGGTGCGGAAACAGCGAATAGCGCTGGAACACGATGCCACGGCGCGGATCCGGATGGCCGACCGGCACGCCTTCGATTTCGATCCGGCCGCTGTCGGCCTCCTCTTCGCCGAGGATCAGGCGCAGCAGCGTCGACTTGCCACAGCCGCTGGGCCCGACCAGCGCGCACAGCTCACCGGCATCGACCGCCACGTCGACATTGTCGAGGATGCGCCGCGGGCCGTAGGACTTGTAGACGTCCTGGGCCAGCAGGAACGGCTT
>JANOEA010000230.1:0-6581 GCA_031412975.1 Pseudomonadota bacterium
GCGTAGCCTTGATCGGCATCCGGCTGCCAACGCCGTATTTCCCGCCAGTCCAGCCCGTATTGACCAGCCAGCACGTCACGCCGCCCTTGGCAATGCGCGATTTCAGCAAATTGCCGTAAACATGGAACCACCATGCCCTTCGTCGACCGCCTTGTCGCAGGCGCATGGCGTGACAACGCGGTGTGCGGGACTTGTTCAGAGGCTCCCTAGGCGCTGCGGCCGCGAGTGCACCGTCGAGCACGATCGCGGACGGCAGTTGCGAGGACCACAAACGAATCGGGCGCCCGCAGGCGCCCGATCCCCCTCCGGCCATCGTTATGTGCTGCGAGCGCGCGTGGCCGTGCGCGAGCGTCGAATGTAACCCAGGCGCGTCGCGCCGCCAAGCGGCATCTGCGGCGCGACACGGAGTCCGCTGACGCTGCCGTTGCGCGCGCGCAGCCCCGGCATTGCAGGCATCCAGTGCGCAGGTCGTTGCGTACCACGATTGCGATGCGATGTCGCGCGGTCGTCTCGCGGCACCGATGGCCCGTTGGCACTGCGTTTTGCGTTTGCAGAAATCGTGGGTCAAAACACGGTGCTATGCTCACGCCCCCACGACCTCCGGAGCTCCCGGCGGCGTGTTGTCCTCCATCAAGTTTCCGAGGGATTCGACATGAAACATCTGTTCGTGGTCGCACTCGCGTTGCTCGGCGCACTCGCCGCAGACCCCGCCCTGGCGCAGAAGCGCAGCAAGCCGGTGGTCGCGGTAGCGGAGTTCAAGAACGAATCCGGAGCCGGCTGGTGGAGCGGTGGCGTGGGCTGGGAGCTGTCGGGCATGTTGTCCAACGAGCTGGTCGCGACCAAGAATTTCAGCGTGGTCGAGCGCAGCAAGCTCGAAGACGTGCTGTCGGAGCAGAACCTCGGCGCCTCCGGCCGCGTGAGCGGCGGCACCGGTGCGAAGATCGGCAAGCTGGTGGGCGCGCAGTACCTGATCGCAGGCACCGTGACCGCCTACGAGGAAGAAACCGCCAGCACCGGTGGCGGCATCAGCTTCGGCGGCGTCGCGCTCGGCGGCAGTTCCGAGAAGGCCTACCTCGCGGTGGACCTGCGGGTGATCAATGCGACCACCGGCGCGATCGAATTCGTGCGCACGATCGAAGGCACCGCGAAGGGCGGCGGCATGACCATCGGCGTGTTCCGCGGCGGCTTCGGCGGTGCGCTGTCGCAACAGAACAAGACCCCGGCCGGCAAGGCGATCCGGGCCGCACTGGTCGAGATCACCGACTACCTGTCGTGCGTGATGGTGCAGCAGGACAGCTGCGAGAGCGAGTACGACGCCAAGGACTCGCGCCGTCGCGAGAAGACCCGCGGCGCACTGGACCTCGACGACTGAGTTTCAGTCCCTCAAAACACCAGCGCGGCGGACTGGACCTCGACGACTGAGTTTCAGTCTCTCGAAAACACCGACGCGGCGGGCCGCAAGGCTGCGCCGCGTTTTCGTTTCAGGTCCGCGGCCGGCCGCGTCCAGGTCCGCCGCCACCACCACCGGGCCTGCGCGGCGGGCGATTGCCGCCGGCGTCGTCGCGACGCGGTGCAGGACGATTGCCGTTGTTCGGACGCCCGGGCGGACGCGCACCCGCATCGCCGCGTGGCGGCGCGCGGTTGCCGCCATCCTCGCGGCGTGCACCACGATTGCCGGCATCGTTGCGCGCGGGAGCTCGATTGCCGGCGTCGCCGCGTGGTGGTCCGCGACCACCCGCATCGTCGCGACGCGGGCCACGGTTGCCCGCATCGGGACGCCCGGGACCACGATTGCCGCCATCGTCGCGACGCGGGCCGCGATTGCCGATGTCATCGCGCCGCGGGCCGCGGGGTGGCGCATTGCCGCCCGATTCGTCGCGCCGCGCGTAGGCGTGATCGGAGGGAAATCCGAACGGCATCACCGGCTGGCCACCGGGGCGTGCGCCACCGAACTTGCGCTTGCGCCGCTGCGCATCGCCGGCACCTGCGCCACCCGGGTTCGGGCCGGACGGCGACCAGGTGCGCTTGGCCGCCGGATTGTCGAAGCCCGCACCCGGCGCACCGCGTCCGCGACGCTGTCCGGGCGCCGGCTTCTTGCCCGCGAAGCGCTTGCCTGGACGCTGGCCCGCAGGCCGCTCCTCGCGCACGAAATCGAACGCGCGCAACTCGCGCGCTTCGTCGGACGTCTGCAGGTCGAAGCTGCTCTTGGCGCGCCCCGACGGCCGGAATTCGTTGACCGACTTGGACGCACGGCGCACCCCGATGACCGATTGCAGGGTCAGCGTCTGCGGCGCTTCGGACAATCCCGACTCGGTGCGCAGCGCGCGATAGGTTTCCGGTGGCAGCACGCGCCAGTGGCCGCGGCGCAGCTCGCGCGGCAGTTCCACGCTGCCGTAGCGGATCCGCTTGAGGCGGCTGACCTGCACGCCTTGCGTTTCCCACAGGCGGCGCACCTCGCGGTTGCGCCCTTCCTTGAGGGTCACCCGCAGCCACGAGTGGTTGTCGCCGAGGTTGATCACCGCGATATCGTCGAAGCGCGCCGGGCCATCGTCGAGTTCCACGCCCTTGCGCAGGCGCTCGAGCATGTCGTCGTCGACCGGCCCATGGATGCGGCACACGTACTCGCGCACGATCTCGCCGCTCGGATGCATCAGCGCGTTGGCGAGCTCACCATCGGTGGTCAGCAGCAACAGGCCGGTGGTGTTGATGTCGAGGCGCCCGACCGAGACCCAACGCGCGGTCTTCAGCCGCGGCAGGCTTTCGAACACGGTGGGACGCCCCTCGGGGTCGTCGTTGGTGGTCACTTCGCCTTCGGGCTTGTGGTAGATCAGCACCTGCGCCTCTTCGGGCTCGGTGGCCACCGCCATGAAGGCCTTGCCATCGAGCTCGACGCGATCGCCGGAGCGCACCGAGGTGCCGATCTCCGCGACCACGCCGTTGACGCGGATCTCGCCGGCCACGATGCGTTCTTCCAGCGTGCGCCGCGAACCCATGCCGGCGTTGGCCAGCACCTTGTGCAGGCGCTCCTCGATACCCAGCGACGCCTTCGCCTCGCGGTTGAGCGACAGCTTGGACCGATTGATGGAATTGCTCATGATGCTGGGTGCTCTGCGGGATTCGCGTCGTCGTGGGGCGCAAGGGTGGATGGAGCGGATGCGATCGCTGCGGCACGCGGCGTGGCCGCTGCCTCGGCGTCGCCGCTGTCCGCAATGGAATCGTTTGCCGGAGAATCCACGGCGTCGGCCGTATCGCCATCGACCGCCAACAGCGGCGGCGCGGACAGCTCGGATTGCGGCAGCTGCATCTGCGGTTCGAGTTCCTCGAGATCGCGGATCGCGGCCAGCGGCGGCAGTTCATCGAGACTCTTCAGGTTGAAGTAGTCGAGGAACTGGCGGGTGGTGCCGAACAGGGCAGGGCGTCCGGGTACGTCGCGATGGCCGACCACTCGGATCCACTCGCGCTCTTCGAGCGTGCGCACCATGCCGCTGGACACCACCACGCCGCGGATCTGTTCGATCTCGGCGCGCGTGATCGGCTGCCGATAGGCGATCAGCGCGAGGGTTTCGAGCAGCGCGCGCGAGTACCTGGTGTGGCGCTCGGTCCACATGCGCGCCACGAACGGATGCACGTCCTGGCGTACCTGGTAGCGGAAGCCGCTGGCGACCTCGACCAGTTCGACGCCGCGTCCCGCGCAATCGGCCTGCAGTTCAGCCAGCGACTGCGCCACGGTTTCCGAGCCGACCGGCTCGCTGTCGTTGAACAGCGCGCTGAGCTGGACCAGCGAGAGCGGTTGGCCGGCCGCGAGCAGTGCGGCCTCGACGATGGGTTTGACTTGCTGGATTTCCATGAGCCTCATTGATCCGCGGCTTGATCCGCGGCTTGTTCCGCAGCTTGTGCGACGGCCTGTTCGGTGGCGTGGTCCGCGGCGGCCAGCGACTTGATGTAGATCGGGGCGAGCGGTTGGTTCTGCACGAGGTCGACCAGGTGCTCCTTGGCGAGTTCGAGGATGGCGAGGAAGGTGACCACCACGCCGGGTCTGCCTTCCTCGGCGCTGAACAGCAGCGTGAAGTCGTGGAACTCATGGTCGGACAGGATCGCGAGCACGTCGCTCATGCGCTGGCGCACCGACAGGCCCTGGCGCGCCACCGTGTGATGGCCGAACAGCTCGGCGCGCCGCATCACGTCCTTGAGTGCGAGCAGCAGCTCGCGCAGGTCAACCGGCGGCGGTAGCCGGATCACGTTGCGATCGGGTACATGCGCCGAGGCCGGCGACGTATCGCGCTCCATGCGTGGCAGCGCGTCGATGTCCTCGGCCGCCTTCTTGAAGCGTTCGTATTCCTGCAGGCGCCGGATCAGCTCGGCGCGCGGATCGTCTTCAGTGCCTTCGACCGATGGCGGGCGCGGCAGCAGCAGGCGCGACTTGATCTCGGCCAGGATCGCGGCCATCACCAGGTATTCGGCGGCCAGTTCCAGCCGCATGTCCTGCATCAGCCCGATGTAGTCCATGTACTGGCGGGTGATCTCGGCGACCGGGATATCGAGGATGTCGAGGTTCTGCCGCCGGATCAGGTACAGCAGAAGATCCAGCGGACCTTCGAAGGCATCGAGGATCACCTCCAGCGCATCCGGCGGGATGTACAGGTCCTGCGGCATCTGCAGGAAAGGCTGGCCCCTGACCATTGCCAGCGGCATTTCCTGCTGCTGCGGCGGCGCGACGAATACGTGCGCCGGCAACGGTTCGGCCGGATCGGAACTCATGAGTGGACCTTGATGCGCATGCTGGCGCGGATGGCGAGTGGCGGCGGCGATTCGAACTGGACTCCCGCGACCTGCCCGCCGTGGACGGCGGGAGCGCGGTGACAATGACCGGAATGGCGGCGAAGGCCATCATGGCCGTGCCGTAGCCGGATCCCCGGATGACAATCCGCATGAACGACGAACGCAACCTGCGACTCTGGAACCACTGGCCTTGTGAGTGCCAGCCAAGGTCGCGCGCCGATTGCTGCGGGACTGGAGCTGCTGGGCCGACGCTGGGCCGCTCGAAAGCGAACGCGGCAGGCGACGGACTACACACGCAGGGTAGCCGGAAAGCGCGCGGCAAGTCCAGTATCCTGCGGCGTTTGCGCAGGAGCATGCAGCGATGTGGTACGTGATCCTCGGGACCGATGCTCCACACAGCCTGCTTCGGCGGCAGGCGCTGCGACCGGCGCATCTCGAGCGCGTCGGGTTGCTGCGCGATGCCGGTCGCGTGCGCCTCGCAGGTCCGATGCCGGCGATCGACTCGCCTGATCCCGGTCCGGCCGGATTCGTCGGCAGCCTGATCGTGGCCGAGTTCGACTCGCTGGTCGCCGCCCGCGAGTGGGCGCATGCGGATCCGTACCTGACCGGCGGCGCCTGGATCGATGTCGCGGTGCATCCGCTCAACCTCGTGTTCTGAACAGCCGCCGCGCATTGGGGTAGCATGCAGGCGCGCACGGGGGTGCGTAAGGCCGGCACCGGGACGATGTCCGACCGCTACCGCAGGGGGTTGCATGATCCGCGTTGCCCTGGTCGACGACCACGAGCTGGTGCGCACCGGCTTCCGCCACATCCTCGCCCGCGAAGCCGATATCGAGATCGTCGGCGAGGGCGCCTCGGGTGAGGATGGGATCGCGCTCGCGCGGCAACTCCAGCCCGACGTGATGCTGATGGACCTGCACCTGCCCGGCATCAGCGGGCTGGAGGCGACCGAGCGGATCGTGCGCGCCGGTGGACCCACGCGCGTGATCGCAGTCACCGCGCAGGACGAACAGCCGTTCCCGCGCCGCGTGCTCGAAGCGGGCGCATCCGGTTACCTGACCAAGGCTTGCCCTGCCAGCGAACTGGTCAAGGCGGTGCGCGAGGTCGCCCATGGCGGCCGCTATCTCAGCGCCGACGTCGCACGCTCGCTCGCGCTGTCCTCGATGCCCGGCAGCAGCGGCCAGTCGCCATTTTCCGAACTGTCGGCACGCGAGCTGGAAGTGGCGATCAAACTGGCGCAGGGCGACGACATGCCGCAGATCGCGAAGCTGCTGAGCCTGAGTCCGAAAACCGTGGCGACCTACAAGTATCGATTGTTCGACAAGCTCGGTGTGGACAGCGAAGTCGCACTCGCGAATCTTGCCGCGCGCTTCGGGCTGTTGGGCAAGCGCGGCTGATCGCGGCTCTGCTCCCTTCCCCCCTTGTGGGTGAGGCGGGACATTCCGGGGCACTGCCGCGGACCGCCGAACGCCCGCGCGAGTAGCGCGGGCCGGAGAGAAGGGCTGGGGATGGGGGGCGCATGCATGCGGCAAGAGCCGACCCCCATCCCCAACCCTTCCCCCGTGAAGGGGGAAGGGAGTTCTTGTGTCCCACCACGAAGCGTGCGCTCCAATCGCAATGCAGCGGCTTTTGCTCCCTTCCCCCCTTGTGGGTGAGGCGGGATACTCCGCGGCACAGCCGCGGACCGCCGAACGCCCGCGCGAGGAGCGCGGGCCGGACGGAAGGGCTGGGGATGGGGGCGCATGCTTGCGGCAAGAGCCGACCCCCATCCCCAACCCTTCCCCCGTGAAGGGGGAAGGGAG
>JANOEA010000231.1:0-31777 GCA_031412975.1 Pseudomonadota bacterium
CGTCAGAATCAACCCGCTACCAGGAAACACGGTCGGTCCGTGCCCGACCAATCGAGCCAATGAGGTGCTCAGCCCGCAGAACTTGGCAAAACTACACTGAACTCACGATGTGACTGTCTCAAAGGGGTTGACGCGTTCCGAAACCGCTTTGTTCCTTGCGGAAAGAAACAAGCGCTCGGCTCTGAACACCAGAAGCAAAGCGAACCACGTCAGCGGCACGAAACCGCTTTGTCGCTGGCGGCAGCAAACAAGCGCTCGGCTCTGAAGAACAGAAGCAAAGCGCCCACCGCAAGCGGCACCAAACCGATTGGGATGACGATGTCCTCGCAGCCGCCGCATAATGCAGCGTCCCCCGCGCCGGATTCCCTCCATGCTGTATCTTGCTTCGCAATCGCCGCGTCGGCGCCAGTTGCTCGACCAGCTCGGTATTGCGTATCGCGTGCTCGACGTCGAGATCGCGGAGGTCGTGGCGCCTGCTGAACAGGCCGAGGACTACGTCCGCCGCGTGGCCTGCGAAAAGGCTCGGGCTGGACTGAAGGCGCTGGGTTCACCGGCCGGCGCGGTCGTGCTCGGCGCCGATACCGAAGTCGTGCTCGAGGGCGAGGTGTTCGGCAAGCCGGCTGATGCAGCCGCCGCGCGCGCGATGTTGCAACGTCTGTCGGGACGCACGCACGCGGTGCTGTCAGCCGTATGCTGCGTCGACGCGACGCGCGAGTCGTGCGTGCTGTCGCTCACGGACGTGCGTTTTGCAGTGCTCGATGAGGCGACGCTTGCAGGCTATCTGGCGGCGGGCGAATGGCAGGGCAAGGCGGGTGCCTATGCGATCCAGGGCCGGGCGGGCGGCTTCATTGCCCACATCGCCGGAAGTTATACCGGCGTGATGGGACTGCCGCTGCATGAGACCGCGAAGCTGCTGGCGGGCTTCGGGATTCGGCCCGCCAGCTGAACGGACGCGCGGCAAAAGGTGCGGTCGGGGCGCCGCTCCGGCTATAAGAGTGGTATTCCCGCCTTCGATGGCCGAACTCCCCGTGTCCGAAGAGATCCTGGTCAACATGACGCCGCGCGAGACCCGTGTCGCGGTGGTCGAGAACGGCATGCTGCAGGAGGTGTACATCGAGCGCACCGCCCGCCGCGGTTATTACGGCAACATCTACATGGGCCGGGTGTCGCGGGTGATGCCGGGCATGCAGGCGGCGTTCGTCGAGATCGGGCTGGATCGCGCGGCGTTCCTGCACGCCTCGGACATCCTGCGCACGCCCGCGGCCGAGAACCTCGAGGGCGGTGAGGGCCCGGGCCCGACGCCGCCTATCGCCGAACTGGTGCGCGAGGGCCAGGAGATCGTGGTGCAGGTCGTCAAGGACCCGATCGGCAGCAAGGGTGCGCGCCTGACCACCCACCTGTCGCTGCCCTCGCGTTGCCTGGTGGTGCTGCCGACCAGCAAGGTGGTCGGGGTATCCGCACGGATCGAGGACGAGACCGAGCGCGCGCGACTGAAGGAACTGGTGCAGGGCCTGCAGGACCGCGCGCCCGGCTGCGGATTCATCCTGCGCACCAACGCCGAGGGCCAGACCGCCGAAGCGTTGGCCGAAGACGTCGACTACCTCGCCAAGGTCTGGCGCGCGGTGCAGGAGCAGATGAAGATCGCCAGGGCCGGCGAGCGTATCTACGAAGACCTCTCGCTGCCGCTGCGCTGCGTGCGCGATCTGATGCGCAGCAACGTCGAGAAGGTGCGGGTCGATTCGCGCGAGACCTACGAGCGCCTCGCGCGCTTCACCGAACAGTTCATGCCGGAACTCGCCGAGCGCCTCGAGCACTACCCCGGCGAGCGGCCGATCTTCGACCTGTACGGCGTCGAGGACGAGATCCAGCGCGCGCTGAAGAAAGAGGTGCCGCTGAAATCCGGCGGTCACCTGGTGATCGACCAGACCGAGGCGATGACCACGATCGACGTCAACACCGGCGCGTTCCTCGGCTCGCGCAATCTCGAAGAGACGGTCTATCGCACCAACCTCGAAGCCGCACAGGCGGCAGCGCGCCAGCTGCGGCTGCGCAATCTCGGCGGCATCATCATCATCGACTTCATCGACATGACCGATGACGAGCACAAGCGGCAGGTCCTGCGCACCCTGGAAAAAGCGCTGGCGCGCGATCATTCGAAGACCACCGTGTACGACATGAGCCCGCTGGGCCTGGTCGAGATGACCCGCAAGCGCACCACCGAGAGCCTCGAACGCCAGCTGTGCGAGCCGTGCCCGGCCTGCGCGGGCCGCGGCAGCCTGAAGACACCCGAGACGCTGTGCTACGAGATCTTCCGCGAGATCATCCGCGCGGTGCGGCTGTTCGAATCGGCCAAGCTGCTGGTGCTGGCCGCGCCGCGGGTGGTCAACAAGATCCTCGAGGAAGAGTCCGCCGCGGTCGCCGAACTGGAGGAGTTCATCGGCAAGACGATTCGCTTCCAGGCCGAGGAGCAGTACGCGCAGGAACAGTACGACGTGGTGCTGCTCTAGTGCGGCAGATCCCTCCATCGCGCTCGCGCGTCGCCTGCGGTTGAGCGCATGCACGCCCACCTGACCCCCGCGCAACGACGCTGGCGGCGCCTGCGGCGGGGCTTGCTGGGCACCTTCGCGTTCGCGGTGATCGGGATGGCGCTGGTACTGGCGAGTGCGGCGACCGCGCTGCCGTGGCTGGTCGACAATCCCGATCGCGTCCGCGAGTTCCTGAGTACACGCCTGGGTCGTGCGGTGGACTTCACCGCGCTGCGCGCCGAATGGGTGCGCAGCGGTCCGATCTTCACCCTCGATGGACTGTCGGTGGGCGGTCCTGCCAACGAGCCGCCGTTCACCATCGGGCAGGCCGAACTGGCGATCGATTTCTATGCATGGGCCCGTCGCGGGGTGAGCTTCAGCGAGTTCCGCCTGGTCGGGCTGGAGATCGATGCAGAACGCGGTGCCGATGGCCGCTGGCGCGTCGCGCGCCTGGGCAGCGCGAGCACCACGATCGACATCGATACCGTGCTCGACCTGACCGGGGTTGCGGTACGCAATGCGCGGGTCCGGATCCGCGATGCGGCCAACGCGCTGGACGTGCAACTCGCGCGTGTCGACCTGCGGGTCAGCAATGAATACGGCACGCGCCGCTTCGGTGGCGTGGCGTGGATCGATCCGGCGTTGGCGCCGCTGCGGTTCGTATGCGCGGCGGCGGGCCCGGGCCAGGATTGCTGGCTCGGCGGTCGCGGCGTGGATGCCGAACGCTGGCTGCGCAACGTTCCGCTGGCCGGCGTGCTGCCCGCGCGCGGCAGTGTGGATGCCGACGTGTGGCTGTCGTTTGATCGCCGCCTCGAGCGCTTGCGACTGGAAGCCAGCGCCAGCGATCTGGTGTTGCGCGGCACCGCCACGGTGCCGTTCTCCTCGGGCATCGCGATCGAGCCGCGCGCGAGCATGCCGTTCCTGCGCGTGGCCGCGCGCTTCGAGCGCGACGGCGAGGCGTGGCTGGCCGACTGGCTCGACTGGCGTACCCGCGACGCCGTCGAACCAGATACGCGAATCGCCGTACGCCAGGCGGCGCTCGACGCACCGATCGCGTTGCGTTCGCCCCGGATTGACCTGGCGGGTGCTGCGCCACTGCTCGCGCTCAGCGACGCGCTGCCTGCGGGCTTGCGGCGCGTGCTCTACGAGAACTCGCCAGCCGGTGAGCTGGCGGGCGTAGGTCTGGACTTCGTCGATGGCCGCGCGAGTGGGAGTTTGCGGCTCGAGCGGGTGCGGATCGCCGCGGGCAGCCGCACGCCCGGGGTCGACAGCGTGTCGGGCACGCTGTCGGCCATCGACGGGGTATTCGTGCTCGCGCCGGACCCGGACCTTGCGCTCACCCTGCGCGCGCCGCATGTTTTCCGCGAAGCGCTGGCGATGACCCTGCACGAGGGCAGTTTCGGTTTCTGGCGTGATGCCGGCGGCGCGCATATCGAGGCTACCGGCCTGCGCTTGAGCGGCCAGGGATTTGCGGCGCGAGCGCACACGCGGCTGGACTTCGACGGCAACGGCCGGCGTCCCACCATCGACCTGGGCCTGGTCGTCGAGCATGGCGAGGTGGCGCGCGCGGGTGCGTTCTGGCCGGTCAACGTGATGCCCGCGCGAACCATCGCATGGCTCGACCGGGCGCTGGTCAGCGGCATCCTCGAGGGCGGTACCGCGATCCTGCACGGCGATCTCGACGACTGGCCGTTCCGTGAGCCGACCGGTCGCCTCGAGGCGCGCGCGCGGGTGCGCGATGCCGAGCTCGACTACAGCGCGAGCTGGCCGGCCGCACGCATCACCAGCGTAGACCTTGAATTCAGCGCGCTGGGGCTGGCGGCCAACAGCGACGGCGGTTCGCTGATGGGCAACAACGTCGCGCTCGCGCATGCGCGGATCGAGTCGTTCAAGGACCCGGTGCTCGAACTGCACGTGGAAGGCGAGGGCAGCGGCGGCGATCTGCTCAAGCTGCTGCGCGCAAGCCCGGTGCAGCAGACCGCGAGCGGATATCTCGACAGCATCGAGGTCGGCGGGCGCGCCGAGGTGGCCTTCGATCTGAAGCAGCCGTTGCGCCCGGACCTCGGCGAGTCGCGGCTGTTCGGTCATGCACGCCTGTTCGATGCGGACCTGCTCGATCGCCAGTGGAAACTGTCCTTCGCGCAGGCGACCGGCGGCATGCGCTTCAGCAATCGCGGGTTTGCCGCCGATGATCTTGCGGTGCGCGTCGACGGCGACCCGGCGGCGCTGTCGATCGCGATCGGCGAGTTCGCCAGCGATCCGAAGTACCAGATCGAAGCCAGTCTGCGCGGCGGACTCACCGCAGCATCCGTGCTGTCGGGCGTGGCCGGGATCGAAGACCTGCTGCCGCGCGTACCGGGTCGCGCCGAATGGGGCGTGGAGCTCACGGTCGATCGCGAGGGCGTCGATGGCAAGGCCCCACGCAAACGGGTCAGCGTGGCGTCGGACCTGCGCGGCATCACCCTCGACCTTCCCGCGCCGCTGCGCAAGGATGCCGACAGCGTGCTGCCGGTGCGATTTGCGGTCGACCTGCCGGTAGCCGACTCACTGCTCGAACTCGAACTCGGGCGCTTGCTGCGTTTCAGTGGCCGCATGCCCAGTGCGACCACGCCGTTTGCGGGCAGCCTTGCGTTCGGCATGGCCGAGCTTGGTGCGCTTCCCGCCAGCGGGCTGCGCGTGCGCGGCGACATGGCGGCACTCGACCTGGGTGGCTGGGCATCGCTCGGAACCGGCGGCGACGCAACCGGGTCGCTCGACGTCGATGTCAGCGTGACCGAACTGGCCGTGCTGGGTCGCGCGTTTGCCGATGCGCGGGTCAGGCTCGAAAGCAGCCCCGAAGCGACGCGCCTCGCGCTCGACGGACCCGGCCTGGTCGGTGTGCTGACGCTGGCCAGCGCGGCCGGCACCGGCGTGACCGCCGAGTTCGAAACCCTGCATCTGCCCGAGGCGATGCCCAGCGCGCCCACCCGCAACATCGATCCGGCCGGGCTGCCGGCGCTGCATGTATGGGTCAAGGACCTGCGTCTGGGGGCCGCCCAGCTCGGCACCGCGCGGATCGAAACCGTGCCCATCGAAGGTGGCCTGCGGGTCGAACAGCTCGACACCAGTTCGCCGGTGATCGAAATGCGCGCGCGCGGCGACTGGACGCTGGCCGAGGGCAACGAGCGTTCGCGGTTCGCAGTCACCTTCAGCGCCGAGAACCTCGGTCGCATGCTCGACGCGCTCGGCTTCGAGGGCGTGGTCGAAGGCGGGCAGACGATCGTGCAACTCGACGGGGCGTGGCAGGGCTCGCCGGCGCAGTTCGGTTTGTCGCGGGTCGAAGGCACGCTGGCCGCCAAGGTCGGCCAGGGGCGCATCCTTGATGTCAATCCCGGCGCCGGGCGACTGCTGGGCCTGGTCAGCCTGCAGCAGATTCCGCGCCGCCTGTCGCTGGATTTCAGCGATTTCTTCCGCAGCGGCATGTCCTTCGATTCGATCGAGGGGCAGTTCGAGCTGCGCACCGGCGATGCCTTCACCACCGATCTGGTGGTCAGGGGACCGTCGGCCGACATCGCGGTGAGCGGACGCACCGGCTTGTCCGCGCGCGACTACGACCAGGAACTGCAGGTCACCCCCAAGGTCGGCAGCGTATTGCCGGTGGTCGGCGCACTCGCGCTGGGTCCGGTCGGCGCGGCAGCCGGCCTGGTGGCACAGGGCGTGCTGCGCAATCCGCTCGATTCGATGACGCGCGCCCGCTATCGCGTCACCGGCAGCTGGGAAAAGCCGCAAATCGACCTGATCGCGCGCGAACGCGGCGGCCGCACGCCGCGCGAGGCCGAGCGCAACGGCTGAGCCTGGTCTGCGGCACGCCGGCTCAAGCGCAACGCTGCGCGCGCTGCAGCATCGGGACGATGCCGCCAATCACGGTGCGGCGTGAACGCGGCCCCAACGTCGGCTCGGCTAGACTCCGCGACCACGCTCGAGCGAGAGAAGTCCATGTCCCAGGTGTTGGCCCTTGCGCAATCGCGCCTGCTCGATCCCTCCGGTCTGGCCAGCGGCGATCTCGAGCGGATCTTCGCGCGCATCATGACGCCGGGCATCGATCGCGCCGATGTCTATTTCCAGCACTCGCGCTACGAGAGCTGGGCGCTGGAGGACGGCATCGTGCGCGAGGGCACCCACTCGATCGAACAGGGCGCCGGCGTGCGCGCGATCAGCGGCGAGAAGACCGGCTTCGCTTATACCGACGAGATCGCTTTGCCGGCATTGCTGGAAGCCTCCGCATCGGCGCGCGCGATCGCACGCAGCGGTGCAGAGGTCGGCGCGCAGGCGTTGTCGGCGCGCGGACCCACCGCACTCTACGAGCCGATCGATCCGATCGAAACCCTGGCACCGGCGCAGAAGGTCGCGCTGCTGCGCGAGGTCGACGCCTTTGCGCGCTCGCTGGATCCGCGCATCAAGCAGGTGATCGTGAGCATTGCCGGCTCGCTGGATACGATCCTGGTCGCGGCCAGCGACGGCGTGCTGGCCGGCGACGTGCGACCGCTGGTGCGCTTCAGCGTGCAGGTGATCGCCGAAGACGGCAATCGTCGCGAGAGCGGCTCGGCCGGCGGCGGTGGTCGGTTTGCGTACACGCGCCTGATCGAAGGCGGCCTGCCGTTCGAGTTCGCGCGCGAGGCGGTGCGCCAGGCGCTGGTGAATCTTGATGCAGTCGACGCGCCGGCCGGCGCGATGGCGGTCGTGCTCGGACCCGGCTGGCCCGGCGTGCTGCTGCACGAGGCGGTCGGCCATGGCCTGGAGGGCGACTTCAACCGCAAGGGCATGAGTGCGTTCAGTGGCCGCATCGGCCAGCAGGTTGCCGCGCGCGGCGTCACCGTGGTCGACGACGGCACCCTGCCGGAGCGACGCGGTTCGCTCAGTGTCGACGACGAAGGCACGCCGACCCAGTGCAACGTGCTGATCGAGGACGGTGTGCTGCGCGGCTACATCCAGGATCGCCTGAACGCGCAGCTGTTGGGCGTGGCGCCGACCGGCAACGGCCGTCGCGAGTCGTTCGCGCACCTGCCGATGCCGCGCATGACCAACACCTACATGCAGCCCGGTCCGTACGCGCCGGAAGAAATCATCGCTTCGGTCAAGAAGGGCCTCTACGCGGTGAACTTCGGCGGTGGCCAGGTCGATATCACCAACGGCAAGTTCGTGTTCTCGGCCAGCGAGGCGTATTTGATCGAAGACGGCAAGGTGACCCGACCGGTCAAGGGCGCGACGCTGATCGGCAGCGGTCCGGAAACCATGACCCGGATCGGCATGATCGGCAACGACATGCGGCTCGACAGCGGCGTCGGGGTGTGCGGCAAGGACGGCCAAAGCGTGCCGGTCGGCGTTGGCCAGCCAACCCTGCGCATCGACGAGATGACGGTGGGCGGTACGCGAACGGGTTGAGCGTTCGCGCCCCGGCGCTTGCAGCAGACCCCTGTGCCGCAGTCGCCGCCATGGCGGCTCCCACACGAGTGAGCGCAGGCAGCGGGGGATCCATCTTGAGGCGATTGCAGCGCACGGATCCGCGCATCGACAACGATCCCGCTTGCCTGCTTGCCCGCTTCCCCGCGCACGACCGCGAGGCGAGTTTCCGGACTCGCGGCAAGCGTGCTACTGGCCATGTGGGAGCAGCCATGGCTGCGACTGCGGAACTTCCGGTCGCCGGAATCGGCACCAATGCAGCGGCAACCGCGACTCAGCCCCCATCCGTCCCGAGCAAATCCCGCAACGCACGGAACAACTCCCGCGACGCGGCGGGTGGTTTTTCGCGCTCGCGCTCGTCGATCGCGCGTCGCATCAACGAGCGCAACTGCTGCCGATCGGCACCCGGGTGGCCGGCGAGAAACTCCACCAGCGCCTCGTCGCCGCCATCCAGCAAGCGATCGCGCAGCGCCTCGGCGCGGTGCAGGCGCGCGGTTTCGCGCTGTTCGTTGGCCTTGTCGTGCTCGAGCGCCGCGCGGATCGCCGGCAGCTCGTCCTCGCGCAGGCGCAGCTTCTTGGCCAGGAAGCCCAGCTGGCGCTTGCGCGCGATATGCTGCTTGACCGCGCGACTGGTCGCGACCAGTTCGCGCAGGTCGTCGGCCAGAGGCACGCGCGCGAGTTGGGCTTCGTTGAGCTCGACCAGCGCATGCGCCAACGCCAGCACGTCGAGCGCCTCGCGGCGCAGCTCGCCGCGGCTCGGTGCGTCGGGATCGCTGCGGCTGCGCCGCTTGCGCGGGGCCTCGTGCGAGAATCCATCTTCGGGATCGTGCATGGCGGTTGGCGCCGGCTCCGGTTCGGTGGTCACCACCCAAGGATACGCAGTGAAGCAGCTCATCACCAATCCAGCGCCCGACGCACAGGACGGGCTCGACCAGATGGCCCATCTGGCCGAGGACATCCTCGCCCGCTGTCGTGCCGCCGGCGCCAGCCAGGCCGAGGTCGGCATCGACGACGATCGCGGGATCAACGTCAACGTGCGGATGGGTGAAGTCGAGACGATCGAGCACACCCGCGACCGCAGCCTCTCGCTGACCGTGTATTTCGGCCAGCGCAAGGGTTCGGCCAGCACCGCCGACCTCGCGCCGGCCTCGATCGCGGCCACCATCGAGTATGCCTGCGCGATCGCGCGCTATACCGAAGCCGACCCGGCCGCGGGTCTCGCCGATCCCGCGCGCATGGCGACCGTGTTCCCGGATCTCGACCTGTGGCACCCGTGGGCATTGACCCCCGAACATGCGATCGAACTCGGCATCGCCTGCGAAGCCGCCGGGCGCGCGGTCGATCCGCGGATCGACAACTCCGACGGTGCGGGCGTCGCCAGTGGCGACAGCCTGTCGATCTACGCCAACAGCCACGGCTTCACCGGGCGCGAGCGCGGCACCCACCACAGCATCAGCTGCGCCTTGATCGCCGAAGACGATGCGGGCATGCAGCGCGACTACTGGTACACCAGCGCGCGCCACGCGGGCGATCTCGAGAGCGTGGAGTCGGTAGGTCGAATGGCCGCCGAGCGCACGCTGCGCCGGCTCGGTGCGCAGCGCCTGTCGACCCGCGAGTGCCCGGTGCTGTTCGCACCCGAGCTCGCGCGCGGCCTGATCGGCAGCTTCGTGTCCGCGGTCAGCGGCAGCGCTTTGTATCGGCGCGCTTCGTTCCTGCTCGACCAGGCCGGCCAGCAGCTGTTGCCGCCGTGGTTCGCGATCGCCGAGGAGCCGCACCTGTTGCGCGGCCTCGGTTCGTGCAGCTTCGACTCCGAGGGCGTGGCGACCAGCGCCAACCATCTGGTGCGCGACGGCGTGCTGCTGCGCTACGTGATGGGCAGCTACTCGGCGCGCAAGCTGGGCCTGCAGAGCACCGCAAATGCCGGCGGTACGCACAACCTGCGCGTGGCCAGCAATGCGGGCACGCTGGATCAGATCATGCGCAGCATGGGTCGCGGGCTGCTGGTCACCGAATTGATGGGCCAGGGCGTGAACATCGTCACCGGCGACTATTCGCGCGGCGCGGCCGGTTTCTGGATCGAAAACGGCGAGCCCGCGTACGCGGTCGAGGAGATCACGATCGCGGGCAAGCTGCGCGAGATGCTGGCCGGCATCGTGGCGGTCGGCAGCGAGATCGATCGCCGCTCGTCGATCCTGACCGGACCGATCCTGGTCGAGCGGATGACGGTGGCGGGCGCATGAACACCGCGTCCACGCGCGGCATCGCCTTCGCACTGCATGGCGGTGCCGGGGTGATCGATCCCGAGCAGTTCTCCGACGCGCGACGCCGCGCCTGCGCCAGCGTGCTGCGCGAGATCGCCGAGGCTGCTGTCGCGCTGCTGCGCAGCGGTGGCAGCGCGGTGGATGCCGTCGAGCAGGCGGTGATCGCGCTGGAGGAATGTGCGTTGTTCAACGCCGGCCACGGTGCGGTGCTCAACAGCGACGGTGATGTGGAGCTCGATGCGGCGATCATGGACGGCCGCGACCGCAGCGCGGGTGCGGTGTGCGCGGCGCGCCGGGTGCGCAATCCGGTGCGCGCCGCACGCGCAGTGATGGATGCCGGCGAGCATGTGCTGCTGGCCGGCCGAGGTGCCGATCGCTTCGCCGCCAGCGTCGGCCTGCCGATGGTGGAGCCCGCGTGGTTCGTGCTCGACGAACGCCGCGCGCAGCTGGCCAGCGCGAAAGCCGAGGGCCGCATCACCCTCGACCACGACGAGCGTTGGACCGAGGTCGAGCGGCGCAGCGGCACGGTCGGCGCGGTGGCGCTGGATGCCGCGGGCAATCTCGCGGCGGCCACCTCCACCGGCGGCATGACCAACAAGGCGGTCGGCCGGATCGGCGATGCGCCGCTGATCGGCGCCGGGACGTTTGCCGACAACGACAGCTGCGCGCTGTCGGGGACCGGTCATGGCGAGTTCTACATCCGTCGCGTGCTCGCGCACGACGTGCATGCGCGCATGCTGTATCTCGACCAGACCCTGCTCGCGGCCACCGACGAGGCGCTCGCGGAAGTCGCGCGGGTCGGCGGCTCCGGTGGGCTGATCGCGATCGACAATGCGGGCAACACGGTGCTGCCGTTCAACTCGCCGGGCATGTACCGCGCATGGCTGGCCGAAGACGGCCGCGTGCGGGTGGGGATTTATCGCGAGGCGGAAGCGGATTCCGAGTGAGTGCGGGGTGGTGGGTGGCTGCGGGTGGCTGCGGCTTTTGCTTTTTTCAGGGCCCAGGGCACAGGGCCCAGTTACAGGCACGGCGCGCCGCTCACCATGCGATATCGATCCACACCAGGCGGTGGTCGCTGGCCAGCACTTCGGCGTGTCCGGGTTCATCGCTGCGGGGCCAGTGTACGCGTGCTTCGCGCACGCTGATGCCGCGCGACGGCAGCAGGTAGTCGATCCGCATGTTGCCTACGCGCTCGCCGAACTCGCCGGTATCGTGCGCGGGATCGCCGCGATGGCTTGCATTCGCCGCGCCGCGGGTCGCCGCCTCGATCCCGCCTTCGGAGCGCGGCACCATGCTGGCGTCCACCAGTGGGTGCGCCAGCAGTTGCTCGATCGCGCCCGGCGCCGAATCGCCGTCGACCGGATCTGCATTCAGATCGCCCGCGATCACGAAGCGCGCATCCGACCGCAAACCGCCGGCCTGCCCGCGATCGTCGACCAGATAGCCCGCACGCGCGGGCTCGACGTAATCGGCCCACAGCCGGATCTCGTCGTGGTTGCGCGCGCCGTTGCGATCTTCGGGACCGTCGAATACCGGTGGCGTCGGATGGCTCGCCAGCAGATGCAGGGTTCCGAACGGCGTGCGCAGCGGCACATCCCAGTGGCTCTTCGACGACAACCGCAGTTGCGACCAGACCTGCGGCGCGTAGAACGGCGCCGCTGCGTCCGGCGCCTGCGGAACCTGCGCGTCGGGCATCTGCGCCCAGCGGAACAACTGGAAGGTGCGCACGCGCGCGGTGTCGATCGGAAACCGCGACAGCACCAGCATGCCGTACTGGCCGGGCTGCCGGCCGTAGCCCCACGCATCGCCGGGGCCACCGTTGCGCCCGTCGCCGTCCAGATCCATGTCGCTGGGCACGCCGGTGTTGACCGCGGCGAGGAATCGATACGGGTAGCGGATCGGATCGGTATCGCCGCCGGGTGCGTCCAGGTAGCGTTGCTGGAACAGATCGGCCGCGCGTCCGGCGGCGTCGTAGTCGAGTTCGTTGAGCAGCAGCACGTCGGGGCGCACGCGGCGGATCACGCTGGCGACCTTGCGCGCGTTCGGATCTCCCGCCTCCAGCCGCGCAATCAAACCGCCGCTGCGATCGTCATTCAGCGCGACGTTGAAGGTCGCCACGCGGATGCTGGCGGGCTGTCGAGCCGGGCTTGCGGCGCAGCCGGCCAGCAGCAAGACCAGCAAAGCGGTGGCGGCGTGGCGCATCGGCATGGTCCTGTCCTCGGTGCCCGCCGAGGTTAGCGCGCCGCGATGAATCGTGCCCGCGCGGTGAAGCGCGGTTGAACGCCCTGCGCGCTGGACCATCGGGTTGTTCGCCTGTTCAGGCCGATCGCCTATATTCCACTCCAGGTTATCGCGGGATGGACCCGCGCACCGACGGGGTGTCGCGATGCGGATGGGATCGGCGGGTGGCGCGCTGCTGTGTCTGCTGCTGTGGGCAGCGCCGGGCGCTGTCGATGCGCAGGGTTACGGCGGGGTGGTGCGCTGCGAGTCGCGCGACTACCGCGACAACTATTGCCCGGCGAATACCCGCGGCGGCGTGCGCCTGCTGCGCAAGATCAGCCGCTCGGAGTGCTGGGAAGGCGAGTCGTGGGGCTACGACCGCCGCGGCATCTGGGTCACCCAGGGCTGCGGCGCCGAGTTCGAGATCGGCGGCGGCGGGCGCAGTGGGGGCTACCCGGACCACGGCGACGGCGACTTCGACCGCGACTACGGCGACCGCCGCGATGACTATCGCGATCGCGATCGCGGCGACCAGACCGTGTTCTGCGAATCGCGCGACTTCCGCTACAACTATTGCGCGACGCGGATCGACGGCGGGGTCAGGCTGGTCGCGCAGCACAGCAAGTCCGAATGCCGCTTCGGCCGCAGCTGGGGCTGGGACCGCGGCGGCATCTGGGTCGACCGCGGCTGCGCAGCGGAGTTCGCGGTTTACTGAGCACCGCTGGCGTCATCGACCAGGAAATAGCCGGGACTTCATTGTGGGAGCCGGCATGCCGGCGACCGGCACCTCCCGCCCTGCATGAGGGCTTCGAGTTCTTGGGCGGCATCAGTCGCTGCCGTGGCAGCTCCCACAATGCAGAATCGCCGTCTCATGCGTCGGCGACGCAGCGAGCGCTGAAGGTTCCTTGTCGGAGCCGGCATGCCGGCGACCGGCAACGTTATCGGAATCAGTACGCGCGCGCCGGCCGCACCCTCGTCCACAACGTTGCCAACCACTTCTCGCCTGCGATCACCGGCATTCCCGCATGCACGGTACGCGGATCGCCGCGCCCGTCGGCTTGCAGGTTGGTGAAGTGCACGATGCGTCCGCGGCGCGGCTGGATCTCGACGCCCAGCTTCGGAAATGCGGTCGCGCCGCCGGCCGCGACATCGCTCAGATAGCAGAACACCGTGTGCACCCGCTGGCCGGGCTGGTCCGGATCGGGCAGGTTGCCGCGCGCCCCGGGGTGCAGCCAGTCGCAATGCGGTCGATACTCCTCGCCCGGCAGGTAGCGCAGCACGACCAGGTGTTCGCTGTGCGACAGCGGCACCCGGATGCGGTCGGTCATGCGTGCCTGCAGCCAGCGCGCGACGAAATCCTCGTTGACGCCGATCAGGCTCGCATCGGAGCTGTTGCGATCGCCGTGCGCCACGTGCTGGCCCTCGCGGCTCACCGTCACCGATGCGTGCAGCAGCGGCTCGGCGGTCGCGATCAGGTACTCGCACTCCTCGTCGGTGTATGCACCATCGATGGTTTCGATCAACGGCGAATCGAGGTGCTGCCGGGGTGCGGGAAGCTCCGCGCCGTCGGACAGCGGCATCGGCAGCCCGCGCACGGCCGGGGCCTGCAGGCGCTGCGGCGGCGTGCCTGCCGGATGCAGGCTTGCGGCACGCGGCAGCCCCATCGCCGCGCAAAGCGCGAACATGCCCAGTGCGGCCGAGCGCTGCGCAGCATCGCCGCGTGCAGACCAGCGCCGCGCGAGCAGGTACAGTGAGAGTCGATCGTCGAGCGCGGCCGCGCGCGCGAGGCACGCCTCCGATACGGTTTGCTGCTGCGGCGCACGCGCATACACCATCGCCAGCGCGCGCAGCGCACCCGCATGATCGGCCTGCGCCGCGGCGATCAGGCGTGCCAGCATCCGCGCCGGATCGCGCGGCACCAGGCGCCCGCACCATCCCAGATGCGCCAGCTGGTACGCCGCTTCCGCCGAGCCGCGCTGCTCGGCTTCATCGAGCAGCGCGCGAGCGCGCGGCGGATCGCTGACGCTGCCGTAGCCATACAGCGCATGCAGTGCGAGCCATGCGTGGGCATCGGCGATACCGGCCGCGCTGGCCTGGGCCAGGCGCGCGCGCGATTCCTCCCAGCGCATCTGCGAGGCAAGCCAGATCCCCAGCTGGAAACCGGCCGGCGCATCGCCACGATCGGCGCGCGCTTGCAGCGATTCGACGCTGACCGCGCTCATGCCTTGCTGCGCGACTTCGGTTTCGGCTTCGACTTCGGCTTCGACTTCGACTTGGGCGTGACCTCGGCCCTTTTGCCCCGCGACGCAACGCTGGCGGCTTTTGCGGCGCGCTTGCGCGGCGGCGCGCGGCGCGCGGCAGTCTTGCGGGCGGTCGGCCTGGACTTCACCGCGCGCGAGGGCGCGGGCAGCATCGGCAGCGATGGCAACTCCGGTAGCAGCCGGCCGAGCTGATCGAGCCACAGGCGGCCCGCGCCCGCGGCGGCATCCAGCGCGGTGCGCGTGGCCTCGGTAGCCCAGCGCACCAGCCGGCGTTCGTCGATCAGGGTGAACTCGCGCAGCAGATCCGGCCAGTCGGTGAGGCCAGCCGTCTTCATCTTGCACAGCGCCCGCGCCCGCGTGCCGATCGCCCAGGTCAGCGCGACATGGCTGGCCGCGCTGGTCGCGATCTGCGCGAGCGGCAGCGCGCGGCTGGCCATCCCCGTGCCGAGCACGCGCTGCGCCTGGCGTGCGACGCTTCGCGCCACTTCGACCCCGGCGTTGCGGACGCCAACGTGGCTCGCCGCGATCGCGAGCAGTGCCGCCCGTTCGGCCTGCGGTGGCAGATCGACCTCGTAGAGCGCGAAGGTCTCGGCGATCAGCTCGGCCTGCAGGGTAGTCACCACGGTCACGTCGGCCAGCGGCCCGAGCACCTTGCCGGCGAGTCCGCCGATGCCCGGAATCAGTCCCGCCAGCGAGCTCACCGTGCCGACCAGCCCGGTCTGCATGCACTTGGCATTGACCATCACCGTATGCAGGTCGTCGTCATCGAGCTCCGGATGCCGGTGGCGGAACTGCGCGACCCGCTTGCGTGCCGCCTTGTGATCGACGCGGTCGACTCCGCGCCACAGATCGCTGGCTACCTGGGTGAGGCGGGTGGCTGTATCGAGCATGGCGGTCGAGTCCCGGCGCTGTGCCGTTGCCGCCCATTGGCGACAATGGGCCATTGTCCATCCAATGCGGGCGCGGCGCCATGCGCGGGCGACCCGACGCCGTCATTGCTAACCTGTGCTGATGAATGCCTCCTTCGCCACCCTCGCCGCCCTGCTGCGCCATGCGCGCGGCCACCGCGGCCGTGTCTGGGCCGCGAGCGCCTGTTCGGTGCTCAACAAGCTGTTCGACATCGCGCCCGAGATCCTGATCGGCATCGCGGTCGACGTGGTCGCGCGGCGAGAGCAGAGTTTTCTGGCCGGACTCGGACTGGTCGATCCGTGGCAGCAGCTGTACCTGCTCGGCGTGATCACCTTCTTCGTCTGGGTGCTCGAATCGGTGTTCGAATACCTGTACCTGCGACTGTGGCGCAATCTCGCGCAGGAGCTGCAGCACGGCCTGCGCGTGCAGGCCTACGGCCACCTGCAGCAGCTCGATGTCGCATGGTTCGAAAGCCGCAGTTCGGCCGGCGTCGCATCGGTGCTCAACGACGACATCAACCAGCTCGAGCGATTCCTCAACGTCGGCGCGAACGAGCTGATCCAGGTGGTGGTCACGGTGCTGGCGGTCGGCGGCGTGTTCTTCGCGATCTCGCCGCAGCTCGCGTGGGTGGCGTTCACTCCGATCCCGCTGATCCTGATCGGCGCGTTCTGGTTCCAGCGCCGCGTGGCACCCCGCTACGACGTGGTGCGCGAGCGCGCCAGCGGCCTGGCGGGCCGGCTCGCCGCGAACCTGTCCGGCATCGCCACCATCAAGAGCTTCGCTGCCGAGAACCGCGAACTCGACGCGGTGCGCAGCGACAGCCAGGCCTATGTCGACGCCAATCGACATGCGATCGCACTGAGCAGCGCGTTCATCCCGGTGATCCGGATGGCGATCCTCGGCGGTTTCCTCGCCACCTTCGTGTGGGGCGGATCGATGGTGCTCGACGGCAGCCTGCGCGAAGGCTTCTACGCGGTGCTGGTGTTCCTGACCCAGCGCCTGCTGTGGCCGCTGACCCGACTGGCCGAAACCGTCGATCTCTACGAGCGCGCGATGGCATCGACGCGACGCGTGCTGGCCTTGCTCGACGAACCGCTGCCACCTGCGACCTCCGGCCCGCCGCTGGCGCGCTTGCGCGGCGCGATCCGCTTCGATCACGTGGGCTTCGCCTACGACGGCAGCCGCAGCGCACTGCGCGACTTCGACCTGCGGATCGCCGCCGGCACCACCGTCGCGCTGGTCGGCACCACCGGTGCGGGCAAGAGCACCGTGCTCAAACTGCTGCTCGGACTGATCCGCCCGCTGTCCGGCACCATCGAGATCGACGGCAAGCCATTGGCCGAATACGACGGCCAGGCGCTGCGCCGCCAGATCGGCTGGGTCGGCCAGGACGTATTCCTGTTCGACGGCAGCGTGCGCGACAACATCGCCTACGCGCGCCCCGACGCCAGCGACGCCGAAGTGGAAGCCGCCGCGCGCGCCGCCGAAGCGCATGAGTTCATCATCGCCCTGCCGGACGGTTACGCCACCCGCATCGGCGAACGCGGCCAGATGCTCTCCGGCGGCCAGCGCCAGCGGCTGTCGATTGCGCGCGCATTGCTCAAGGACCCGCCGATCCTGCTGCTGGACGAGGCGACGTCTGCTGTCGACAACGAAACCGAAGCCGCGATCCAGCGCTCGCTGCAAACCATCGCGCACCAGCGCACCTTGCTGGTGGTCGCACATCGTCTGTCGACCATCGTGCACGCGGACCACGTCGTGGTGGTCGACGACGGACGGATCGTCGAAGCGGGCACGCACCAGGAACTGGTTGCGGCCGGTAGAGTTTATGCGGGGCTTTGGCGGGTGCAGACGGGGAGCGGCGGGTTGCTGGCCTGAAAAGATTGGGGGTGCTGCCACTGGCGGTTTTCGGTACAGGCCAAAGCGACAGGCTACCGATGCATCGCTACGGTGCCTGTTCGGCGAAAATGCGCATCCGGCGAAATGCGCCATTCAGGCGTTGCAAATGCGGTACGCCTGTGGCTAGCGCAGAACAATCCGTTGCTGGGCAGTGAGACTTCAGTATTGTGGCTTGGTCCGGCTGTTCGCAGCTGAACCGGAGATTGCAGTTTTCTTCGATTCCTGAATATTCACGCACGGCATCGAAATCGATCCGCTTGCACATGCTTGCGCTACACGGCAAGCTTTCGGCATCAACCCATCAGGGACTCGAAGATGCGCGCACTCATTCGTCATGCAGTTGCCTTGTTGGCGCTCGCTGCAAGCGCGACCGCGTTCGCCGGTCTGCCCGGCAGCATCAGCGGCACCTGGTACAACCCCGCGCAATCGGGTCACGGCCTGAGCCTCGATGTGCTGGCCGGTGATCGCGCGATTGCGATCTGGCATGTATTCGACCCCAACGGCCGGCCGCTCACGCTGTATATCGAAGCGCAGATCGATGGTCGACGACTGAGCGGCCCCGCCTACGCGCCGCGAGGCATGCGTTTTGGCATCTTCGATCCCGCGGAGCTGCAGCTGCCGGTGTGGGGCCAGGTCGAGATCAGGTTCTCATCCTGCGACGAGGCCGAACTGAGCTGGCGCAGCACCCAGGCGGGCTTTCCCGATGGACGCATGCCGTTGGTTCGGCTTGCGCAGGCGACGGGCAGAGAATGCGTGCTGCTGCCGGAAAGTGCGCTACCTCACGGTCTGTACATCGGCGCGATGGACGCAGCGGGAGGCAATCTGCAACGCGCGCTCGAAGGTATCGTCGACGCGGACGGTCGCCTGTGGGGATTCGAAAGGAGCTTTGGCCTCAGCAGTCGGTTGCCGATCCCGGGGGTTTCCTGGGTCGGCGCTTACGTGCCGAGAACCTACCGGATCGAGCCAACCGCGGCCGAGGGCAATCAAGTGCGCGCCAGCGGGCCGCTGTACGCTGCAGTCGCATTCGCGCAAGTCGGTAGCGTGCCGACCGGAGCCAGCAGTACCAGCGGCCTCTGGCGCATTGACTCGGCGGGTGCTGCGCAGGGCGAATTCCTTGCTGCAAGCGCGGCCTTCGGCATCCATCGGTGGCGCCCGGGGGCCCCTGCAGGAAGCGCGCTGGTCGCACCGGTCAACCTCACCCAGCTGCAGGGTCGATACACGTTTCCACTTGGAAGCCAGTTCTTCGACTATGCGAGCGAGGTCAGGATCGAAGCCGACGGCAGCATTTGCATCACTTACGGACGTGGTAGTTTCGCTGACTCGGCTGCCTGCCGGATGCGCGGCAATCTTTCCACCCCCGAGGGGCAGTTCGGCCTGATCGACTTCACCATGTCGGATGACTGGCAGCCTGCAAATGCGCGGTATCGCGGCCGCGGCTGGCTGGCTGCTCGACAGGCCGTCGGGCCGCGAGCTGATCCTCGTGGGCGACAACGGCGCAGCCGGCTTCCTGGTTGTCGCCTATCCGCACTGATCAGCGAAATTCGCGGAGCCCTGCGCATAGTCGAAGCGCAGGCGCGGGATTCTCGTGGAATCTCGCAAAGCGAGCGGCGCATTGGCCGCCGGCAGTTGCCTACCGCACCTCCGCCTCGAATCGCGCAACGTCGGCCAAGGCCAGCTCCGCACGGCGCATACTCTGGCCGGCAGCGTTCGCATCCAGTTCGGCGGCGAGTTTCGACAGGCGCCCGCCACGGATCGCGCGGATTGCAAGCCACAACAGGCCTGCAGTCGCGAACGACGACGCAATCCACGCGACCACCACCAGCGGCCGGTGAACCCAGAGGTCCACGCCGGCGGCCGCGAACGCCATGACCAGCATCGGCACCCACGCGAAGCAGCCGATCCAGGCGAACATGATGCTGTTGCGCATGCGCCACTGGCGCAGCTGCGCGAGGCGCTTCTGCAGGTCCAGTACCGGCATCGTCCAGCGCAGTCCCGACAGCAGCGCGAGTTCGTAGCCGGCGGAAGCGGCCATCCAGATGCCGGTCGCGTGCAGGAACACGCCGCACGCCACCAGATGGAGCTGGTCGAGGTTCGACGACCACCACATCGCGGCGAATACGATTACGGCCGCGCCGATTGCGAACTGCACGACCTGTCCGAAGGCGAGCGGCCATAGCGCCCGGATGCTCGCACGCGTTCGATTGCCGCGCTCGTGAGCACGCTGCTCGCGCGCAAGATCGAGGCCGACGCCTTCCAGCGAGGCGAGTCGGGCATCCAGCGCGCGCCATGCCGACTTCAGTTCGTCGAGTTCGATGCCGGGATTCATCACGATGTCTCCAGTTTGGCGCGCAGGCGCTGCTTGAGGCGGTTGAGGCGGACCCCGACGTTGCTTTCCGTCAGGCCGAGGATCTCGCCGATCTCGCGGTAGGGCAGATCGTCGAGGTAGAGCATCAGCAACGCCCGATTGAGCGGATCCAGCGCCGCCACTGCACGCCCCAGTTCCTGCAGACCGACAACGTGCTCCGGACCGGCGTCGTTGCTGGCCAGCGACTGCACCAGCGCGTCATCGATACCCGTGGTGGTCGCGTCGCGCTGCTGCCGTCGCTCGCCCAGCGCGACGTTGAGCGCCACCCGATACGCCCAGGTCGAGAACGGCCGCACGCCGTCCCAGCGCGGGAACGCCGCCCACAGCTGCGCGGACATGTCCTGTACCAGGTCCGCGCGGTCGGCAGCGCAGGTGCTGAATCCCCACGCGAGCTTGCGCAACAGCCCTTGGTGGGCGGCCAGCAACGCGGCAAAGCGTGCGCGGTCTGCGTCGGCGTGGCGATCCATGATGCTCGAATGGGAAGGCATGCCGGGGTGATATGCAAGCGCGGGACAGTTCCTTACACGTCACGCAGCCCGCGCTGCCCCGGCGGTTCTCATTGAACCCCGCGCGACCAGCGCGTGGATTCCCCGGCGCACGAACCCGCAGGCGCACAAGCCGCTACACCGCACTTGCGTGAGACTGGAGCGTAGGGATTGCGTGCACGCACCACGAGTGTCCGGAACATGCCACGCCGGTAAATCCAGTGCACACTGCGCAATCCCACATCACCTTCGCGAGGTAGCCCAATGCCCACTGATCCGGGACTCTCCGCGATCCGACAGATTGCGATCACGGTCAGCGACGTTGACCTTGCACTCGGCTTCTACCGCGACGTGCTCGGACTGACCTTCCTGTTCCGCGCCGGGCCCGGGCTGGCATTCCTCGACGCCGCCGGGATCCGGATCATGCTCACCACGCCGCAGGGGAGCGGCGCGGTCGGCGCAAACTCGATCCTTTACTTCCGCGCGACCGACATCGCCGCGACGCACGCGACGCTCGTCGAACGCGGGGCGACCAGTTATCGAGCTCCCCAGCTTACGGCACGCATGCCCGACCACGAGCTATGGATCGGATTCGTGCGCGACCCGGACGGCAACCTGGTCGGGCTCATGGAGGAGAAGCCGCTGCCGACTGAAGAGCCCTGATCCGCTCCGCCGTGGCGGCGGTTGCAGCGGCGATTGGTGATCCTTGTGGGAGCCGGCATGCCGGCGACTGCGGCGACCGGGCAATGTCGCAGTCGCCGCCATGGCGGCTCCCACAAGGAGACTCCCGCGATCGCGCCGGAGTTGCAGCGCCTGATCGCCGAGGGTGCACGGCGCGCGCCGAGCCGGATTGCGTTGATCACTGCCCCGACGCGGCTGCCTGATCGGGCACCTGCGGCACCTTGCGCATCGCGCTGGTGTCGACCCCGTTGGCGGCGAGCGCCGCGATCAGTGCGTCGTAGCGTTCCGCCTGCATCACCGGTGTGCGTCCGAACACCCATGCCAGCGAGCCGTCGGGTGACATCAGCGCGGCGCCCTGGTAGTCGTCGTCGACCTTGACCACCATCAGTTCGCTGGAGAACGGCCAGATGAACTGCACCTTCCAACGCGCGCCGCCACTGCCCGGCACCACCGTCGACACGCCGCGCCAGCGCCGGTCGGGCTCGTCGAAGCGCTTCTTGAACACGAAGTCGTTGTCGATCCGCCCGTCGGGGCGCAGGCGGTACTCGTCGCGGGTGGCGACCTTGCCGTTCTCGAAGAAGTACGGGACGTTCGCGATCACGTACCAGGTGCCCATGAAACGGGGCAGGTCCACGCTTGGGGCGGCTTGCGGCGGGGATTTGTCGGCGGACTGGAAACCGGCGCAGCTGGCCGTCATGGCGACGGCGAGAGCGAGCAGGGGAAGGCGCATGGGGAGACTCCGTGGGAGTGACCGCAGAGCATGACGCACCCGGTGTGTAGCGCGGGTGTCCGCGCCGATGGGACCGCCCGCTGGCGCATACGATCAACGCGATCCGGGGATAACTTTGACCATCCGACTACACTGGCTGCTGCAACCGCATCGGATCGCGCATGTCGCCCAAGGCCACCGTATACAAGCTCAGCCTGCAGCTCAGCGACATCGATCGCCACTACTACGCGACCCATGCGCTGACGCTGGCGCAGCATCCCTCGGAAACCGGGGTGCGCGTGATGGTGCGGGTGTTGGCGTTCGCGCTGCACGCGCACGAGCGGCTGGTGTTCGGACGCGGTCTGAGCAGCGAGGACGCGTCCGACTTGTGGCGGCTCTCGCTGACCGGCGAAGTCGAGCAGTGGATCGAACTCGGGCAACCCGACGAGTCGCGCTTGCGCAAGGCCTGCGGGCGCGCGCGGGAAGTCGTGGTGATCGGTTACAGCGGCCGCGGCTTCGGACTGTGGTGGGACAAGAATGCAGCGGGCCTCGCGCGGCTGGACAACCTGCGCGTGCTCGAGGTGCCCGCGGCCACCGCCGAGGCGATGGCGCGCCTGCTCGCGCGCAACATGGACCTGCAGTGCCTGATCCAGGACGGGCAGGTGCAACTTCTCGCCGACTCCGCCGCGATTGATGCGACGCCGATCGTGCGCAAGGAACCGACCCCGCGGTCGTAGCGGGCGGGGCCGGCTTCTTGGTCCCGCTGCCCGACACGAGCGCCGGCCAGTGCGGCTTGCTCGATCGCAACGCCCGCAGCGTGCTCGTTGGCCGCCATGTTTTCGCCAGAATTCGCGGATAACGTGCGCTGATCGATCGACACGGGGCGGAACACTGCATGGATCAGACTTTCACTCGACGCAATGTGCTGCGGTGCCTGGCGGCGGCGACCGTGTTGGCAGGTGTCGGCGGTTGCGGCAGTCGCAGCAGGCCTCTCGCAGAAGTTGATGCTGCCCTGGTCGCACTCGAGCGCGAAGTTGGCGGTCGCCTGGGCGTATACGCACTCGATACGGCCTCGGGTCGCAGCATCGGCCATCGTGCACACGAGCGCTTCGCATTGTGTTCGACCTTCAAGCTGCTGCTCGCCGGCGCGGTGCTGCGCGAGGCGGACGCCGGTCGGCTGTCGCTCGACAGCATGATTGCCTATGGCGCAGCGGACATGGTGCCTCATGCGCCGGTCACCGAGGCACTTCTCGGCGGCGGCAGCATGAGCATCGGCGCACTCGCCGAAGCGGCACAGCGCACCAGCGACAACGTGGCGGCCAACCTGTTGCTGCGCTTGTTCGGCGGGCCGGCGGGATTCACCTCCATGCTGCGCGAGATGGGCGATCCGCTGACCCGGCTGGATCGCTACGAGCCGGAAATGAGCCTGGTCGTGGCCGGCGACTTGCGCGATACCACGACTCCGAACGCAATGGCCGCGATGGTGGCGCGGTTGTTCGGCGATGCGCTGCTGAGCAGCGGGTCGCGTGAATTGCTGCGCCAATGGATGATCGACACCGCGACCGGCACCCGCAGGATCCGCGCCGGCCTGCCGGCGGATTGGGTCGCCGGCGACAAGACCGGTACCGGACGCGCGCCGGGCATGCCCAACCGGCACAACGACGTTGCGGTGATCTGGCTGCCGCAGCGCGCGCCGATCGTGATCGCGGCCTATTACGAGACCAGCCAGCCGTGGCCAGCGCTACGGCCCGAAGACGATGCGGTGCTCGCTGCGGTCGGGCGGATCGTCGCCGCGTGGGTGATGCCCGAGCGTTGAGCGTTGGCGCGCACGACCGCAGCGGCAACCGCAATTACCCGGCGCAATTTCGGTGGAGCCTGCGGTCGCGTCTGCATACACTGGGCCGATGATCGCTTTCCAGCCTGAACTGCCGCCGCGCGCGGCGATGATCGCCGCGATGCTCGCCAGTGATTCGGCCTACGAGGGCGTGTTCTTCACCGCGGTGCGCACGACCGGCATCTTCTGCCGTCCGTCCTGCACTGCGCGCAAACCGAAGCCGGACAACGTCGAGTTCTTTGCCGCTGCCGATGACGCGCTGGTGGCGGGCTACCGGCCTTGCAAACGCTGTCGCCCGCTGGGTCCTGCGGCAGCGGCACCCGACTGGCTCGCGCCGCTGCTGGCAGCGGTCGACGCGCAGCCCGCGCGGCGCTGGAGCGAACACGACCTGGATGCCTTTGGCCTGGAGCCTGCGCGCCTGCGCGCGTGGTTCAAGGCGCACTACGGAATGACCTTCTTCGCGTGGCTGCGCTCACGACGGCTGGGTGCGGCGCTGAACCGGCTGCAGCAGGGCGATCCGATCGACGCGGCGGCGGTCGACCACGGCTACGAATCGATCAGCGGTTTTCGTAGCGCGTTCCAGAAGCGCTTCGCGATCACGCCGGGCCGCGGTGGCGCCGTGCGGCAGCTGATATTCAAGCGCATCCTCACACCGCTGGGGCCGATGCTGGCGATGGCGGAAGCGCAAGGCCTGGTGCTGCTGGAGTTCGTCGATCGCCCCGCACTGACCGCCGAACTGGAAACGCTGCGCGAGCGCCACGGGTATCTCGCGAGCCCCGGCGACCATCCGCACCTGCAGCAAACCGAACGCGAACTCGGACAATACTTCGGTGGCACCCGGCAGCGCTTCGACGTGCCACTGTGCACTCCGGGAAGCCAATTCGAGCGGGCAGTTTGGCGCCGACTGCAGGAGATTCCGTTCGGGACGACGCAGACCTACGGCGCGCTGGCCGCCGCACTGGGACGTCCTGCTGCCGCGCGTGCGGTGGGAACCGCCAATGGGGCTAACCGGATCGCGATCCTGGTGCCCTGCCATCGCATCGTCGGTGCCGACGGCGACCTGGTCGGCTACGGGGGTGGCAAACCGCGCAAGGCTTTCCTGTTGCGACTCGAGCGCGAGGTAGTTGCGATGCAGGGCATGCGACAGGCGCAGGCCCGGCCAGACCATCGCTAGTCGCCGCCGCCGCCGCAACCACCGCAGCCGCTGCTGCCGCCGCCATCGCTGTCGCTGCTCGAACTCGAGTCGGAGCTAGAACTGCTGTCGCTGGATGATGGCGGATGCCGCGCCTGGTGGTAGGACGCGAGTGCGGTGCCGGTCAGCACACCGGTGCCCACCAGGGCCACCGCCAGTCCGATCTGTTCGGCGCGCGGGGCGCGACGGGTGCTGGCGTGGCGCGCGTTGAGCCTTGCCAGCATGGCGCTGCCGGCAGCGCTGCGCTGTGGCCGTGACGCGGCCATGCCGATCGCGATCGCCGCACTGAGGATGGTCAATAGCACGAGGAACATGACCGGGCGGTCCCTGCCGATGCCGATCAGTATCTTCACGACGCCGAAGCCGGTGACCAGCAGCCACGGCAGCGCGCTGTTGAGCGCGATGCGCCGCGCCGAGTCGGCGTCGAACCATAATCCGCGCTTTTCCAGGCCGTTCTGTACCCGCTGCAGCTTGCGGCCGGCCTCGCGCACGATGCGGTCGCTGCGCGGCTGTTTGGCGACCGTGTCGAGGATGGTGTCGAGTGGTTGCTCACCCGCGTGCCGTGCGTCGGCCACCCGCAGATTGCCGTCGCTCGCAACCTCGATCTTTCCCAGTCGGTGCAACTCGGCGACGCCGGTATCCACCACCCGCTCGGCACCACCGGCGAGCCACGCGGTTTCCCACAGGCTCAGTTCGCCGGCGCTGCTGGCAGGTCGCGCGAGTTGGGCCTTCATCCATCTCCGCAAGCCCGCGCTGGCCAGCAGGGCGAGCACCATCAAGATCCCGAACAGCTGCAGGAATTCAGCGCCATTCCAGTCGAGCGGGTTGAGGTTGGATTGCGCCGATGCAGATGCCGGCAGGCTGGCCAACAGCGTACCGATCGCCGCCACGAGGCGTCGTCGTGGAGCGTGCAGCGCCATCGGCCAGCGCGGACGCGGCAGCAGCCAGTGGCGGGTGGGATCGAACTGGCGCAGGGAGCGGTGCGCGAAGCGTACCGATGCGGCCGGCCACCAGCGCTCCGGCGAGCTGCCGAAGTACGCCTCGTAGGATGCCAGCGTGGCGGCATAGGCTTCGCGGAAGCGTGGCTCCTCGATGCGCCCGCGCGTGGGTCCGTGATGCAGTTCGCCGCCGAGCACCTGCGGGCAGAACTGCTGCCAGTAGTCGCGGGTGTAGAGCAGATGCAGGTGCCACACCGCGTCGACTTCCTCGCTGGGCGTGACCTCGTGTCCGCAGCGCATCGCGAGCAGGCAGAAGCGCCGGTACTCCTCGATCGCTGCCGCAGCTTGCTCGCTGCTCCAGCCCTGTTCGCGCGCAAGTCGCGCGCGGAACGTCTGCGCGGCGTCGCCGCCGATCGGATGTGAGTTGATGCGTTCCCACAGGCAACGACCGTCGGTGTTCCACGGGCTGCAATCACTTTGCATGGCGATGCTCCGGGGCTGCGATGCCGGAACGCTACGCCGCGCGACAGCGATTTGCCAGCGCCGAAAGTTGGGGCGATGGCCGATCCGGACGGCTGCCTGTTCGCGCGCCGTCAACGACGCGCAGAATGGCGTCATCGACTAACGAATCGCTCACAATCGCGGGTGCACTCTGCCCGCTGCACCGCGACAATCATCCACCGGAGACTGCCATGTCCGATAGACCGCGCCAGAAAGCTGCGGATTTCGATCCGCAAGTCATGCGCCTGTTCGATCAGTACGTGCACGGGGTCATCGACCGTCGCGGGTTCCTTGATGCGGCGACGCGCTTCGCGGTCGGTGCGACCGGCGCGGCCGCGCTGCTGGCCGCGCTGAGCCCGAAGTTTGCGGCCGCGCAGCAGGTCAAGCCCGACGACCCGCGGCTGGTCGCCGAACTGCTGCGCTTCGACTCCCCGCAAGGCCATGGCGAGGGCCGCGGTTATCTGGTGCGTCCCGCGGCTGCCAGGGAGCCGCTGCCGCTGGTGCTGGTGGTCCACGAGAACCGCGGTCTCAATCCGCATATCGAAGACATCACGCGGCGCCTCGCGCTGGCGAATTTCATCGCCTTCGCGCCCGACGCGCTGTTCCCGCTCGGCGGTTATCCCGGCGATGAAGACAAGGCGCGCAGCCTGTTCGCGACGCTCGACCAGAGCAAGTCGCGCGAGGATTTCGTGGCCGCATCCGTGGCGCTGTTGAAGGTCGAGGGCGGCAACGGGAAACTGGGCGTGGTCGGCTTCTGTTATGGCGGCGGCATGGCGAACTACCTCGCCACGCGTTTGCCGGAGTTGCGTGCGGCGGTGCCGTTCTACGGCGGCGGTGCGCCGCTCGACCAGGTCGACAAGATCGAGGCGGAACTGCTGATCGTGTTCGCCGAGAACGACGAGCGCGTGAACGCCGGCTGGCCCGCCTACGAGGCCGCGTTGAAGGAACACCAGGTGCGCTACGAAGCCGTGACCTATCCCGGCACCCAGCACGGTTTCAACAACGACACCACGCCGCGTTACGACGAGGCGTCGGCAAAGCTCGCATGGGATCGCACGCTGGCGTTCTTCGAGCGGACCTTGCGCAGCGGCTGAAGGCCGATCGGCTCCAGTGCGCACCCCCGGCATCCGCGATGCCGGGGCGTCCGCATCCTGTGCGGCCGGCAGTCGCTTCAGGCCTTCGACTTGCGCCGGCGCCGCTTCGGTGCGCTGCGTGGATCGAGCCACTCGCGCAGTCGCTCGTACACCCGCGGGTCGTCGAGCAGGTCGAAGTGCCCCGCATCGTCGACCACCAGTCGGCTGTTGCGCGGCAGTTTCAACGCGTACTCGGACTCGGGATGGTCGCCGAGCGCGCTCGACAGCGGCACCAGGCCGTCGCCGATCCAGTGCCGCGCGCGCTTGCTGGCCGGTTCGTGGATCGCTGCGGCGACCGTGCGGCAACGCACGCCGGCGGGCAGCGGTACCGGCGTGCGCGCGCGAGCGTGGCCGTCGCACCAATCGGTTTCGAGCAGGTCGCCGCGGCGCAGGTCGATGATGCCCGCGCTGCGGCTGGTGCCGAGCATCGCGAATGGCGCGCTGAACGGCGATGCGCCGAGCAAACGATCCACACCGTGGCCGAGTCGCTCCAGCGGCGCACCATGATGCGGCGTGCCGAGGAATACCAGATCGTCGAGCCGCTCGACCCAGTTCATGCCTGCTGCACGCGCCTGATGCAGCGCGCTGCGCGCGACCAGCCCGCCCATGCTGTGGGCAAGGATCGCGAAACGCTCCACCGGCACCGGCCATGCATCGAACAGCTGCTGCAGCAGCACGGCCAACTCGCTCGCATTGTGCGAGACATGCAGGCCGCTGTTGTATTCGACGTGGATCGGCAGCCAGCCGTGTTCCGCGGCCAGCGCGGCGCCGTGGTCATGGCCATTGCGATGCCACTGGTGCGGGGCCATGCACAGGCCGTGCAGGATCAGCAGGATGCGCGGCGCCGATGACGTCGGCAGTGCGGCGAGCGGCTCGTCGGCGATATCCAGCGGCCTGCCGTCGAAACTCAGGCGCATCGGGATGGCCAGCGGATTGCCGCTGGCGTGCAGGTGATCGCCGAGCACGCCGTTGGCGATCGCGCGCAACCGCCGCATGTTGTGATCGCCCTCGCCATGCCAACCCGCGGGCGTGGCGACCTGCAGCAGCCTGTCGAGTCCGTAGCCGATCCCGCGCGCGGTGCCGCGCACCGAACGATGCACGAGTCCGGCAATGCCGCTGACCGCCTGCGGTGCGATCGGCGGCAGCGGAATGCGCTCGACGATCGCGGACTGCAGCGCTTCGGCGATGCGGCTGACCCCCACCACGCCATCGGCGGCAAGTCGACCGAATCCACGCAGGGCGATGGTATTCATCGAGTCTCCGGGAAACGCGGATGATTCATGCTGTCGCCACCCATGCTGGCATGCGTGCTTTGGAGCAAATGCTCGGGTGCCCGGGTTTGCCCTGCGTCAGTCGACGTTGGGCAACACCACCACCTTGCCGGTCACCTGTCGCGCGGCCATGTCCGCCAGCGCCTGTGGGGCTTGTGCCAGCGTATAGCTGCGCGAGATGTGCGGGCGGATCGCGCCGCTGGCGATCCAGCCGAGCACTTCGCGCAGCCCCTCGGCATTATGCCGCGGTTCGCGCTTGGCGAACTCGCCCCAGAACACGCCGACCAGCGAGGCGCCCTTGAGCAGCGGCAGGTTCAGCGGCAGCGCCGGCACGTTGCCGTCGGCGAAGCCGATCACCAGATAGCGTCCGCGCCATGCGATCGAGCGGAACGCGGGCTCGGCGAAGCGACCGCCGACCGGATCGAACACCACGTCCGGCCCCTTGCCGTCGGTGAGGTTTTTCAGCGCCGCACGCAGATCCTCGCGCTCGTAGTCGATCACTGCGTCAGCGCCATGCGCGGTGCACAGCGCGAGTTTCTCCGGCGTGCCCGCTGCCGCGATCACGCGTGCGCCGATCGCCTTGCCGATTTGCACCGCTGCGAGCCCGACGCCGCCGGAGGCGCCCAACACCAGCATCGTTTCGCCCGCCTGCAGTGCGCCACGATCGCGCACCGCGTGCCAACTGGTGCCGTAGGCGAGCAGCAGGCTCGCGGCCAGCGGCATCGGCGTGCCGCTCGGCACCGGCACGCACAGCGCCGCGTCGACCACGCACTGCTGCGCGAAGCCGCCGGTGCCGCACAGCGCCGCCACCTGCATGCCGGGCTGCAGATGCGTGACCTCCGCACCGACCGCCTCGATGGTGCCCGCGATCTCCGCCCCGGGCGTGAACGGCAGCGCCGGCTGCACCTGGTACTTCTTCTGGATGATCAGCACATCCGGAAAGTTGACGCCAGCCGCGGCGACCTTGATTCGTACCTGCTTCGGGCCCGGCTCGGGTGTTTCGATGTCGCGCAGTTCGAGCAGCTCGGGGCCGCCCCATTGGGTGCATTGGATGGCTTGCATGGGGCCTCCGGTTGTTGCCCAGATGGTTGCATAGGGCGTCGAGAGAAACTTGAGCAGGATAGCGACATGCAGTTGTGGGAGCCGCCATGGCGGCGACGGCAGCGCGTCCGGTTGCCCCAGTCGCCGCTATAGCGGCTCCCACATGGACCAACGACCGCTCCAGTCAGAACCACTCGCCCCGCATGTCGAACGCACTGGCATCCCCCTCGCGCACCAACTGCGCGGCGTGCTCGACCATCGGCAGTTCGGTGGCGAAGAAGAAGCGGCATGCCTGCAGCTTGCCGTTGTAGAAATCGCTGTCGCCGCCGGGATCGCAGCACAAGGCTGCCTGCGCGACCATCGCCTGCTGCAGCCACATCCAGCCGATCGTCAGATGCCCGAGCAGCGTCATGTAGTGCGCGGCGTTGGCGAGCGTGCGGCGTATTTCGCCGGCCTGCATACGCTGGCCGGCCGCGCGCGTGGCTTCGCCCGCGAGCGTGGCGGCAGCCGCGAGCTTGGTGGCCAATGGCTTGAGCACTTCGCTGTCGCCGGCTTGTGCGCAGGTCCGCACGATGCGCGTCAACAGCAGCTGCAGCGCGGCACCGCCCTGCATCATGGCCTTGCGGCCGAGCAGGTCGAGCGCCTGGATGCCGTTGGTGCCCTCGTGGATCGGGTTGATGCGGTTGTCGCGATAGTTCTGCTCGACCGGATACTCGCGCGTGTAGCCGTAGCCGCCGAGGATCTGGATCGCCAGTTCGTTGGCCTTGAGCGAATAGTCCGATCCCCACGCCTTGACGATCGGCGTGAGCAGCTCCAGCAGCAAATGACTGTCGCGGCGCACGCCCTCGTCGGGATCGAGTGCGTGATCGACCAGCGTCGATGCGTAGAAGCCGAGCAGCTGCGCACCCTCGACGTAGCACTTCTGCGCGAGCAGCATGCGGCGCACGTCCGCGTGTTCGATCAGCGGGACCGGTGGCGAGAGCGGATCCTTCTGATCCGGGTGGCGGCCCTGCTTGCGTTCGCGCGCATATTGCAGCGAGTAGAGGTATCCCGCGCAGCCCTGCTGCACCGCTCCCATGCCGACGCCGATGCGCTCTTCGTTCATCATGTGGAACATGTAGCCGAGGCCCTGGTGCGGCTCGCCGACCAGATGCGCCTCGCAATCGCCAGCCTCGCCGAACTTGAGGAAGGTGTTCACGCTGCCGCGCTGGCCCATCTTGTGGTTCAAGCCGGCCAGGCGCACGTCGTTGCGTTCGCCGCGACTGCCGTCTGCGTTCACGCGCCAGCGCGGCACGATGAACAGGCTGATGCCGCGCACGCCGGCCGGTGCGCCGGCGATCTTGGCCAGCACCAGGTGCACGATGTTCTCGCCCAGTTCGTGATCGCCGGCCGAGATCCACATCTTGGCGCCGCTCAGGCGGTAGCTGCCGTCGGCGTGCGGCACGGCGGTGGTCTTGATGTCGGCCAGCGAACTGCCCGCGTGCGGCTCCGACAGGCACATGGTGCCGAAGTAGCGGCCTTCGATGATCGGTCGCATGTACAGGCGCTGCTGCTCGGGCGTGCCGTAGACCGTGAGCAGGTTGGCCGCCGCGCGCGCGAGCGCCGGATACGCGATGGTGCCCGGATTGGCCGACGAGAACAGCGCATCGCAGGCCTGCGCGATCACGAACGGCAGCTGCATGCCGCCCTCCTCGAACGACGCCAGCGCCGCCGCGAAGCCGGCGTCATTGTAGGCCTGCACGGCCTGCCCGATCTCGGCTATCAGTTCGACCTTGCCGTCGACCATGCGCGGTTCGTTGAGATCGGACTTGCGGTTGTGCGGCAGGAATTTCTCCAGCGCGATCTGGTGCGCCAGTGCGACCGCCGCATCGAAGGTGTCGCGGCTGTGCTCGGCGAAGCGCGGATAGGCGACCAGGCGTTCGACGCCGAGCAGCTCGTAGAGCATGAAGTCGAGGTTGCGACGATCGATCAGCGGGCTGGCGCTCATGGACTGGTCCCTGCGGCGAATGAGTCATTCGAGCACTTCGACTCATCTAGCGTCAAGTCAGCGGAATGTCTACACTGCGTGGATGCCACCCAAGGCCTCCGCAGCGGGAAATCCGCCCACCCGACT
>JANOEA010000232.1:0-4696 GCA_031412975.1 Pseudomonadota bacterium
TGGGCGAACGTTTCGTCGCGGTCGCCTTTTGCTGCCTCGCGTGGGCGAATATCGCCATCGCGGCGCCCTCCCAGCGCGTGCTGCTGGTCATGGGCGACTCCCTTTCGGCAGCCTATGGCCTGGCCGCGTCCGACGGCTGGGTGAGCCTGCTCGGCGAGCGGCTCGCGGCCACGCACCCGCAATGGACCGTGGTCAACGCCAGCATCAGCGGCGAGACCACGGCTGGCGGCGTGGCACGCATCGACACCGCGCTGGCCGAGCACCAGCCGTCCCTGCTGCTGATCGAGCTGGGCGCCAACGACGCCCTGCGCGGTCTGCCGATGGATCTTTCGCAGGCCAACCTCGAGCGCATGATCGTCGCGGCCAAGGCCGCGGATGCCGAGATCATGCTGGTCGGGATGGAGATCCCGCCCAATTACGGCCCCGAATACACAGCGCAGTTCCGCACCATGTACAGCGCGCTCGCGCAGCGCCACGAGTTGCCGCTGCTGCCGTTCCTGCTCGAGCCGATCGCGCGCGATCGCGATGCCTTCCAGCCGGACAACCTGCACCCGGTGGCGGCGGTGCAGTCGCGCATCCTCGACCACGTCTGGAGCGTGCTCGAACCGCTGCTCTAGCAAGCCTCTGAACCAGTCCCGCGCACCGCGCGGATCGGCCGGTTCGATGCGACGCCAGGCAACCGGGCAGGATGCACCGGCGAACCCGCCGTGGGGTCGGCGGAGACGCGGATGTCGTTGGCGCAATCCTCGGGGATTCAGATCGCTGGGGCGCTCGGGCTGCTGCCGGGCGGGATTGTGCTGTAGCTGCTGCATCGGCAGTCGCGCAACGCCGCCGCGGCGTACGAGCGCATAACCCAGCTTGAACAGCGCGTGGCCGGGCGGGGTGCTGCTATCGTTGCGGATGACCCGCGCCGATCCGGATCCGGCGGCCGCACCATGAGCCCCTGAACCATGTCGATCCTGCTCGATCCCGCGATCCTGTTCTTCGTGTTCGGGATCCTCGCCGGCACGCTGCGGTCCAACCTGGAAATCCCGCCGCAGGTCTCGCGATTCCTGTCGCTGTACCTGCTGATGGCGCTGGGCCTGAAGGGCGGTTTCGCACTGGCCGCCTCGGGGCTGACCGCCGAAGTCGCGCTTACCCTGGCCTGCGCGCTGGGCCTGGCGATCGCGATTCCGCTGCTCAGCTATGTGGTGCTGCGGCGGATCGTCAACGGCTTCGACGCCGCGGCGGTCGCCGCCACCTACGGCTCGGTGAGCGCGGTGACCTTCATCACCGCCGCGCAGGTGCTCGACAGCCGCGGGCTCGAGTACGGCGGCCATATGGCAGCCGCGATGGCGTTGATGGAGTCGCCTGCGATCGTGATCGCCGTGGTGCTGGCCAACGTGGTGCGCCGACGCAGCGCTGCGGCAAGCGGCAGCGCGGCGATCGCAACTTCGGTGCAGCCCGGTCCTGCGGGCGCGTCGATCGGGCGCATCCTGCACGAGGCCCTCACCGACGGCGCGCAGCTGCTGCTGCTGGGTGCGATGGTGGTGGGCCTGATCGCCGGGGAGGCCGGCCGCATCGCGATGCAGCCCTTCGCCGGCGATCTTTTCAAGGGCATGCTCGCGTTCTTCCTGCTCGACATGGGACTGCTCGCGGCGCGCAACATGGGCGGACTCAAGGGCCAGTCGCCGTGGCTGCTCGCCTACGCGGTGCTCGCACCGCTGCTGCACGCGGGCGTGGCGCTCGCGGTGTCGAAGCTGCTCGGCGTCTCGCCCGGCAACGGCGCGCTGCTGATGGTGCTCGCGGCGAGCGCTTCCTACATCGCGGTGCCCGCGGTGCTGCGCGAAGCGATCCCGGAGGCCCGGCCTGCGATCTACTTCGGGATGTCGCTCGGGGTGACGTTTCCGCTCAACATCCTGCTCGGCATTCCGCTGTATATCGACGTGGCGCATCGGGTGCTGGGCTGAAGCTGCAGCTCGGCAACGATGGCTGAAGGGCGCCGCGCGGCGCCCTTGCAGTGGCGCATCGAAGCGTTACCCTTGCGCGGATGGAACTGATCTCGCAGATCGCGATCGCCGGCGGCCTGGCCTGGGCCTCGGGCATCCGGCTGTACGCCACGGTGCTGCTGGTCGGCCTGCTCGCGCGTTTCGACTACATTGCGCTGCCGCAGGCGCTGGCGCTGGTCGAAACCGACTGGGTGCTGTGGACCGCCGGAGTGTTGACCATCGGCGAGTTCATCGCCGACAAGGTACCGGCCTTCGACTCGCTGTGGGATGCGCTGCAGACCTTCGTGCGCGTGCCTGCCGGCATGCTGCTCGCGTGGGGCGCGCTGGATGACTACGGCGCGGGTGCGCAGCTGGCAGCCGCGCTGATCGGAGGCGCGATCACTTCCGGCACCCATCTGACCAAGGCCGGTTCGCGGGCGGCGATCAACCACTCGCCGGAGCCGGTCAGCAACTGGTTCGCGAGCTTCGCCGAGGATGGCGTGGTGCTGGCGGGATTGTTCCTCGCGTTCCAGCATCCGTGGGTATTCCTGGTGCTGCTGGTGCTGTTCATGCTGATGGTCGCGTGGCTGCTGCCGAAACTGTGGCGCGGCGTGCGCGGGGTGTTCCGACGCCTGCGCGGAAGCGACACCGTGCCCACGTAGGAGCGCACCGAGTGCGCGACCGGCACAACCGGATCGTGCTGCATCGCCTGTCGCCCACAGGGTGGGCTCCTACAAACCAGCGCGAGGGTTTTCACTGTAGGAGCGCACCCTGTGCGCGACCGCAGAGATCGACCCTGCGGCGTCAGCGGCGCCACGGCGCGGGCTGCTGCAAGCGTCGAAGCTCACGACCCCAGCCAATCGCGCGGCCTGAGGTATTCGGCCAGCTTCGCTTCTGCGCTGCCAGCCTCGGGCTGGTAGCCGTACTCCCAGCGCACCAGCGGCGGCAGGCTCATCAGGATCGATTCGGTGCGGCCGCCGCTTTGCAGGCCGAACAGGGTGCCGCGATCCCAGACGAGGTTGAACTCCACGTAACGTCCGCGCCGATACAGCTGGAACTGCCGCTCGCGTTCGCCCCACGACAGGTCCCTGCGGTGTTCGACGATCGGCACATAGGCCTCGAGGAAATGATCGCCCACCGAGCGCTGGTAGGCGAAACACTGCTCGAAGGGCCACTGGTTCAGGTCGTCGAAGAACAGCCCGCCCACGCCGCGCGTTTCGCCGCGGTGCTTGAGGAAGAAATACTCATCGCACCACTTCTTGTGCTCGGCATACACGCCCGCCCCGAACGGCGCGGCCGCGCGCTGCGAGACCTGATGCCAGTGGCGGGCGTCGTCTTCGAACACGTAGTAGGGCGTCAGGTCGAAGCCACCACCGAACCACCACACGGGCGCACCGTCGCCCTGGGCGATGAACATGCGCACGTTCATGTGGGTGGTGGGTATGTAGGGATTGCGTGGATGGAACACCAACGACACGCCCATCGCGACCCACGACTTGTTGGCAAGCTCCGGTCGGTGCGCGGTAGCCGAAGCCGGCATGCGCGCGCCTTCCACCCGCGAGAATCCGATACCCGCCTGCTCGAAGACCGCGCCATCGACCAGCACGCGCGAGCGTCCGCCGCCACCCTCGCTGCGCTGCCATTGGTCCTCGCGGAAGCGTGCCTTGCCGTCGAGTTGCTCGATGGCCGCGCAAATCCGCTCCTGCAGGCCGGTCAGGTACAGCTCGACGGCAGCGATCTGCTCGGCGCCGGGAGTGGTGGGGTTGGGGGCGTGCATGGTCGGGGGCGAGAGTGGAAACGGAAAGCGTAACCGGGTCGAGGCAGTTAGACTACGCGGCCCGATGAGCGCCATCACGCCACTTCCCGAGCCTGCCGACCTGGCATCCGCGTGCGGACCCGTGCGGGTGACGGCTTGGGCGCCGCCGGACGATCATCGCCACCTGGCGGTACTGGCCACCGAGCGCGGCGCGAGCAAGCTGCCGCATGCGACGGTACTGCCGCTGGTTTGGCTGGGCGGCACCTCGCGAACCGAGTTCTGGCGCAGCAGCGGCGCACTGCGTCGCGACGAATCGCCGGCCTTGTCGCTGGCCTGGACCGAGGATGTGCTGTTCGGCGTGTTGCGGGTCGACGACAGCCCGACCGGTGCGATGCGCTCGGCCGAGCGCGCCTACCGCACGATGACCGACGCCTGCGCGCGGTTCGGCTTTCCGCATCTGCTGCGCGTGTGGAACTGGTTCGGCGCGATCAATGAGGGCGACGCCGATCGCGAGCGCTATCGACAGTTCTGCGTGGGTCGCGCGCGGGTGATTCCGCAACCGCCGCCACAGGGTTACGCGGCGGCCACCGCGATCGGCATTCCCGCGGGCGCGCAGTCGCTGCAGCTGCATTTCCTCGCCGCGCGCCGACCCGGGCTGGCGATCGAGAATCCGCGCCAGACCAGCGCCTGGCGCTATCCGCGCGAGTATGGTCCGGCGGCACCGGGTTTCTCGCGCGCGATGCTGCTCGACTGGGCAGTACCGCCGCTGCTGCTGGTATCGGGTACTGCCAGCGTGCTCGGCCATGCGTCTGCACACGCAGATGTGCTCGCGCAGATGGACGAGACCTTGCACAACATCGAGGCGCTGCTCGAACGCGCCGGCCAGCATCTGGGCGTCGCCGCCGCGCTCGGCAGCGAGAGCCTGTTGAGGGTGTATTTGCGCGATGCACAGGATGCATCGGTAGTCTCGGCG
>JANOEA010000233.1:0-29275 GCA_031412975.1 Pseudomonadota bacterium
CTGGCCCTGCACCGCCATCACGGTCAGCACCGCCATGACGCCGGCAAGTACCAGCGACGCGCCAGCCAGCAGGCCCATCGTACGCTGCCGCCGCGCGGCCTCGCGCTGCACCAGCGAATCCAGCGGCAGGCCTGTCAGCCCCGCGATCAGCTTCAGCTTTGCAAGTTTCTTTCCATCGCCGCCCGGCCGGATGTCTGCGGCGATCGGCTCCGCCATCTCGTCGGTGATGGTGCCGTCGGGCGCCACGTGGTAACGCAGCGCAGGCGGGAAGCACGTGGCATCCCCCGCCTCGCCTGGCTCGCCATCGGCAATCAGCGCCAGCACGCGCGCCGTGCCGCCGCCCTTGCGGTCGCCGTGCATCATCTTGAACTGCCGCACTTCTTCGTTGACCCAGCGCGACTTCGCCGCCGATGGGGAGGCGATCACGATCAGGAACGTCGAAGCCTTGAGCGCAGCCTGCAGCTCGGTCGATAGATTGCCCGCCGCGGGCAGCTCGTCCCGATCCTTGAAGAACCGCCCCAGACGCGCAGGCACCGAACCCAACGGTGTCTCATCCCCGACCAGCTTCGAGGGAATGCGGAAGCTCTCCAACGCATGGTGCAGCCACTCCGCGCATGCCTTGTCGGCATGGCTGTAGCTGATGAAGGCGCGATAACTGACGTCCCCGTGCTTCACGCCGCCCTCGATTCCCGCGGCTGCCGAAGCGATCAGCCTACAGCCTTTTGATGGAACTTCCCGTGTCGGCAGCAGTGCTGTTTTCACGTCTGTTCGTCTGTCGCCGGCCCGGATCCGATCCTGAAAAAATGGGGGCTTCAGCCGCGCAATCAGGTCGCCCGCGCGTAAGGGTGCGACCATCGGTCCGCTGTTGCGCGCGCCGATGTGGGCCTGTGGCAGATGCGGGTCAGCTTTGGCACCGTGCGCGCAGCGCTGGCGCTAGCCGACCTCAGCCGTTGCCGCGCCGCGCCCCGAGTGCGGCAAGGATTTCCGCAGCCGCTTCGATACACGCTTTCGCCATCGCCTCGGAAACAACATCGGCTTCGTAATCAATGCCGTTCCGTTTGCGACGCGGGGCGTCGTATACAGCGACTTGTGCCGTCGATATGTCCAGTGTCAGCGCCAGCGACTGGATTGCGGTCTGGTGGTGTCCGGGCCGTGAGGTTGGCAGTCGATAGCCATGGGTGCGCAGGCCGGCGATCGCACAGTGCATGATCGCCTTGTCGGCCAGATCGAAGCGGGATTCAGGCGCGAGTTCCCTTCGCCGGGCGTCTGCGAGGCTTCGCCGCGCCGCTTAGAGCAGCCGCAGGATCTCCGCGGGATCGGCGGGTTGTTCCTGCAGGCTTCCGATCTTCGCGAGGTTTGCCAAGCTCATCGGAGCTTCCTTGGAGGGCGATCATCGGATGATGCAGTAGATCTTGCACGAAGCCGTTGCGCTCCTGCAGCCGCTGTGCCCATTCTTCGCGCGTGAAGACCGTGGGGTTGATCGCACGTCCCAATGCCAACTCGGGCTCCGCCAACATCGCCGACAGTGCACCCCACGCTACTTCCCGATGCAGAATTTCCCGAAGATCTGACCCAGCAGATCGTCGCTGCTGAACTCACCGGTGATCTCGGCCAGCGCCTGCTGGGCGTGGCGCAGATCGTCTGCGGCGAGTTCGCCGGCGCGGGTGCTGCGCAGGGCGATGTCGGCGGCGTCCAGGTGGGCCGCGACGCGGGTGAGCGCTTCGACGTGGCGTGCGCGTGCGCTGAAGGTGCCGGTGTTGGCGTCGGTGCCGCCGGCGTGCTCGCGCAGCAGTGCGCGCAGCGCGTCGAGGCCCTCGCCGGTCAGTGCCGAGATCCGCAGGCCCTGCTCGCCCTCGTGCAGCGCGATCGGCGCTGCGTTGGGTTGCAGATCGTTTTTGTTGGCGACGATGATTCGCGCGCACTGCGGTGGGCATTCGGCGCGCAGCGCGTCGAGCACCTGCTGCGGCGTGTGCGGATCGATCACCAGCAGTGCGAGATCGGCGCCGATGAGTTCGGCGCGCGCGCGGCGCATGCCTTCGGCCTCGATGCGGTCGTCGCTGTCGCGCAGGCCTGCGGTGTCGACCAGGGTCAGTTCGACGCCGTCGAGCTGCAGGGTTTCACGCAGGACGTCGCGGGTGGTGCCGGGCGTTGCAGTGACGATTGCGCGGTCGCTGCCGGCGAGCGCATTGAGCAGGCTCGACTTGCCGACATTCGGCGGGCCGATGATCACTGCATGCAATCCGTCGCGCAGGCGCTGCCCGCTGCGGGCCTCGGCCAACAATCGGGCGATCGCCTGGCGCAGCTCGTCGAGTTCGACGGTGAGCCGCGCATCGGCGAGGAAGTCGACCTCTTCTTCGGGAAAGTCGATCGCGGCTTCGATGTACATGCGCAAACGGATCAGCGCATCGAGAAGACCCGTGACCTGCCGCGAGAATCCACCCTCGAGGCTGCGCATGGCCGCGCGCGCCTGCGCCATGGAGCCGGCTGCGATCAGATCGGCGATCGCTTCGGCTTGGGCCAAATCCAGTTTGCCGTGGCGGTAGGCGCGTTCGCTGAATTCGCCCGCGCGTGCGGCACGCGCACCGAGTTCGATGCAGCGCGCGACGAGCTGCGCCAATACCACCGGGCTGCCGTGCGCGTGCAGCTCGAGCACGTCCTCGCCGGTGAACGAGTGCGGTGCTTCGAAGCGCAGCACCAAACCACGATCGATGCAGTTGCCGTCGGCGTCGTGCAGCGCACACAGGGTGGCCGATCGGAGCGCACTGTCGGGCACGCCGATCGCGCGCGCGATGTCCATGACCCGCGGGCCCGACACCCGCACGATGCCGACCCCGCCGCGACCGGGCGGGGTGGCGATCGCGACGATGGTGTCTGCGGCGCTCACATTGCCCGGCGCTGGCTCAAGCCTTCTCGCCCGCCTCGATGCGCTTGGTGATCACGTACTGCTGGGCGAGGCCCAGCACGCCGTTGACGGTCCAGTACAGCACCAGGCCGGCCGGGAAGAACGCGAACATGATCGAGAACACGATCGGCATCATCTGCATGATGCGCGCCTGCATCGGGTCCATGCCCGCGGTCGGCGTGAGTTTCTGGGTGGCGTACATGGCCAGGCCATTGAGGATCGGCAGGATGAAGTACGGATCCCGCTCCGACAGATTGGTGATCCACAGGATGAACGGCGCCTGCCGCAGCTCGACGCTTTCCAGCAACACCCAATACAGCGCGATGAATACCGGGATCTGCACCAGGATCGGAAGACAGCCGCCGAGCGGATTGATCTTCTCCTTCTGGTACATCTCCATCATCGCCTGGTTGAGCTTCTGCTTGTCGTCGCCGTAGCGCTCCTTGAGCGCGGCCAGGCGCGGGGTCAGCTTGCGCATCTTGGCGAACGAACGGTATTGCGCCTCGGTGAGCTTGAAGAACAGCAGCTTGATGATGATGGTGATCAGGACGATCGCCCAACCCCAGTTGCCGGTGATGTTGTAGAGCTTCTGCAGCACCCAGAACAGCGGACTGGCGATGAGGGTCATCATGCCGTAGTCGACGGACAGGGTCAGGCCCGGGGCGATCTCGTCGAGGTGCTCCTGCACCTTGGGTCCGAGATACAGCCGCGCGGACGTGCTCGCCTCGCTGCGCGGCGGCACCGTGATCGTCGGCGCCATCGCGCGGACCAGGTAGCGGGGGGGGTCCGACATCTGGACCACCTGCGACGAGAAGCTCGTGTTCTCGGTCACCGGCGGGATCCACGCGGCCATGAAGTAATGCTGCTGCTGCGCGATCCAGCCGCCGGTGACGGTGCGCGCGAGCGGCTCGTCGACGAAATCCTCGAAGGCGAGTTTCTGGAAGCCGCCGTCGGGGCTGTACCAGCTGACCCCGATGAAGCTGTATTGCTCGGGATTGGTGAACGAGAACTTGCGATCGACCAGCGGCGAGGTGCGCTGCAGTTGCCGGTACTCGCTGGCGCTCCACGGCACGTCGCTGTTGTTCTCGATCCGATGCGCGACGTTGACCGTGTAGGAGCCGCGCTCGAGGCGGAAGGTGCGCGTGACGCGCACGCCGCTGGCGTCTTCCCAGACCAGCGGTACCTCGATGCTGGCCGCGTCGTCGGGCAGGCGGAACTCGCTGCGTTCGCTGCGGAATTCGCTGCGATGGTCGGGCGCGGCACCGGCAGCGCTCACGAAGCCGGACTGCGCCACGAAGAACTGGCTGGCGTCGTCGCTGAGCAGTTGTACGACCGTCGCAGGGTCCTTCGGCGTGATCGGATAGGCGAGCAGATCTGCCGACACCACGTTCGCGCCGCGTGGATCGATGCGCAGGCGCAGCACATCGGTTTCCACCGTGATCAGCGAGGCCGGGGGTGTTGCCGCGACGCTTGCGATATCGTCGCCGGCGATCGCGGACGGCGCGGGCGCGGCGTTCAAGGGCGCGGATGGCACGTCGGCGGCAGCGGTTGCAGGCGCGGGCGCGGGCGTACTCGATGGCGTATCGCTGCCTGCGTTGGACTGCGCAGTCGATTGCGGCAGCGGCGCGTCGGCGCCGGCGTTGGGACCGAAGTCGCGCTGCCATGCTTCCCACAGGAAGAACCCGGTGACGAGAAGCGCGATCAGGAGAAAGCTGCGCATGTTGGTCATAGGGTGCTGCGGGTTCCAAGGTTGCCTGCCGGTCGATCAACCGGTCGGCATCGAGCATCGGGTGAGGTGCGGCGATCCGCTGGGGGCGGCCGCGTGTCGGGATCAGCCCGCCATTGTGCCGTTCGGATGTGTCGGGTTCAACGCGGCGGCGCGTTCGAACAGGCGCTCGATGTCGCTGCGCAGCGCGGGCAGCGGCGCACTGCGGGCTTCATTGCGCGCGGCGAACACGATGCTGCGGCCATCGAGCTGCGCGCGACGCAGGCGGAACTGTTCACGGATCTGGCGGCGCACGCGGTTGCGATCACTGGCCAGCGGAATGCTGCGCTTGGCCAGGGCGCAACCCAGCCGGGCCGGCAGGCCCGGTGTGAGCTGTACGTGCGCTCGCAGGAATGCGCCGCCGATCCGTTTGCCGTGCGCGAATGCCGCGTCGAAGTCGGCTTTGGCGAGCAATCGGGCGCTGCGGGGAAAGCGCAGCGAACCGGTCACCGGATTTACGGGATGAGGCGCTTGCGACCCTTGGCGCGGCGCGCCGACAGGATCTTGCGGCCATCGGCGGTCTTCATCCGCGCGCGGAAGCCGTGCTTGCGCGCACGCTTGAGGTTGCCGGGCTGGAATGTACGCTTCATGACGACTGCTCGCGGACTGCGAAAAAGGCCGTGGAATGTAGGCTTTCCGCGGGCTGGAGTCAAGTTGTGCCCGGTTGCGCGCAGCCGGCGGCGCGAGGCCCGGTCCGCGCGGGCTGCCGATCGCGATCGCCACGGGACGCGCGCGGCACGCTGCGACGCCCCGCGGGCCGTGGCACCAAGTTTCCCGCGACCGCATGGAATGTTCGGGATAGACTGGCCGGCCGGGCGCGCGCGGCGCGCCGCGGGCAGCCTGGAAGCACCGTATGAGCAACTTGTGGCAGCGCTGCCTCGAGCGTCTTCAAGCCGAGGTAAGCGTCGAGGATCTGCACACCTGGTTGAAGCCGCTGCAGGCGCAGGAGTCCGGGCACGACCTGGTGCTGCTCGCGCCGAACGGCTTCGTGCGGGATGCGATCCGCGAGCGCCTGTTGGCGCAGATCGCAGCGGTCGCCCAACACCTGTCGCCGGGCGTGCGCGGCGTGCGGGTCGAGGTCGGTTCGGTGGCAATGGCGCCGGGCAGCGATCTGCGCATGGTGCCAGCGCCCACGCGCAGCGGCGGCCATCGCGAGCCCGAGCAGTCCGAGAGCAACGTCGATCCGCACTACACCTTCGACAACTTCGTCGAGGGCAAGTCGAACCAGCTCGGCAAGGCGGCTGCGATCCAGGTCGCGACCAATCCCGGGCGCACCTACAACCCGTTGCTGCTGTATGGCGGCACCGGCCTGGGCAAGACCCATCTGATGCATGCCGCGGGCAATCTGATGCGGCAGAACAACCCCGGCATGCGCGTGCTCTACCAGCGCTCGGAGCAGTTCTTCACCGCGATGGTCAAGGCGCTGTCGAACAAGCTCGCCGGCAGCAAGGCGGTCGATGAATTCAAGCAGCGCTATCGCTCGGTGGATGCGCTGATGATCGACGACATCCAGTTCTTCGCCGGCAAGGACCGCACGCAGGAAGAGTTCTTCCACACCTTCAACGCGCTGTTCGAGGGCAAGCAGCAGATCATCCTCAGCTGCGATCGCTACCCGAAGGAAGTCGAGAACATGGAACCGCGACTGACCTCACGCCTCGGCTGGGGTCTGTCGGTGGCAATCGAACCGCCGGATTTCGAAACCCGTGCGGCGATCCTGCTGTCGAAGGCCGACAGCAAGCACATGCAGCTGCCCGACGAAGTCGCGTTCCTGATCGCGCGACGCATGCGCTCGAACGTGCGCGACCTGGAAGGGGCGTTGAACACGCTGGCCGCGCGCGCGACCTTCACCGGGCGCAGCATCACCACCGAGTTCGCGCAGGAGACCCTGCGCGACCTGCTGACCGTGCAGGAGCGCGCGGTGAGCCTGGGCAATATCCAGAAGACGGTGGCCGACTACTACCAGTTGCGGGTGGTCGACCTGCTGTCGAAAAAGCGCACGCGCTCGCTGGCACGTCCCCGGCAGCTGGCAATGGCATTGGCCAAGGAGCTGACCGAACACAGCCTGCCCGAGATCGGCGACAGCTTCGGTGGCCGCGACCACACCACGGTGATGCATGCGTGCCGGGTAATGCGCGAGCTGTGCGCGACCGATGGCCGCACGCGGGAGGATTGGGACAAGCTGCTGCGCGCGTTGACAGGCTGAGGACAAACTGTGGATAACTTTCGGCAGCGAAGTTATCCACAGGTCATGGACAGGCTGGCATGGGTTGCTTCCACAGCATCTTGTGGTGCCTGCAAACCGCCACCACCATGGGCTGCAGCCGTGGTCGTTGCAGTTGTCCCCAGCAGTCATCATCATCAACAGATTCTTAAAAGAACTTGATGGGGATTGAAGACCATGCGATTCACGGTTCAACGTGAGGTATTGCTCAAGCCGCTGAGCCAGGTGGTCGGCGTGGTGGAACGCCGGCAGACGCTGCCGGTGCTGTCGAACCTGTTGGTCTCCGCGGATGCCGAGGGCGTGGCATTCACCGGAACCGACCTCGAAGTCGAGATGGTCGCGCGCATGGCAGCCGATCATCTGGAACCTGGCGACATCACGATTCCCGCACGCAAGTTGTTCGATATCTGTCGCGCGTTGCCCGACGGGATCAAGATCGATTTCAAGCAGGTCGGCGAGCGCATCACCGTCAGTGCGGGGCGCAGCAAGTTCACCCTGTCGACGCTGCCCGCCAGCGAGTTCCCGCAGATTGACAACATCGACCTGGTCGAGCGCGTGAGCTTGTCGGAAGCGACGTTGAAGGAGCTGATCGATCGCACCGCCTTCGCGATGGCGCACCAGGATGTGCGCTATTACTTGAACGGCACGCTGCTGGACCTGCGCGAAGGCGCACTGCGCTGCGTGGCCACCGATGGCCATCGGCTCGCGCTGTGCGAGACCATGGTCGATCTCGAGGGCAAGGCCGGACGCCAGGTGATCATCCCGCGCAAGGGCGTGCTGGAGTTGCAGCGCCTGCTCGATTCCGGGGACGGCACGGTCGAGATCGAGTTCGGCCGCAATCACCTGCGCGTACGGCGCAGCGATTTCATCTTCACCACCAAGCTGATCGACGGCCGCTTCCCGGACTACGAGTCGGTGATCCCGATCGGCGCGGACAAGCAGCTGACCGTGGGGCGCGACGAACTGCGCGCAGCGCTGCAGCGCGCCTCGATCCTGTCCAACGAGAAGTATCGCGGGGTGAAGTTGGAACTGACCCCGGGTCGGTTGCAGATCGTGGCCCACAACCCCGAGCAGGAAGAGGCGGTCGAAGAGCTCGAAGTACGCACCACGGTCGACGGCTTGAGCGTAGGGTTCAACGTGAACTACCTGCTCGATGCCTTGGGCGCATTGCGGGGCAACGAAGTGACCCTGTGCCTGCGCGATGGCAACTCGTCGTGCCTGGTCCGCGACGCCGACAACGAGCGCTCGCGACACGTCGTGATGCCGTTGCGGCTCTGATCCGGGCATGCCGCGGGCGCCCCTGCCCGCGGCTCACCGCCGATGTGGATCGAACTGCTGCGCATCGGTGACCTGCGCTGCCTGGCCCAGAGCGAGCTGGCGCTGGCGCCCGGGTTGAACTACCTGCTGGGTGCCAATGGGGCGGGCAAGACCTCGGTGCTCGAGGCCGCGTACGTCATCTCGCGCGGCCATTCATTTCGGCCGGGCAGCCGCGATACGCTGATTCGACGCGGCGCCGAAGGATTCCAGGTGTTCGCGCGGGTCCAGCATCCGGGCTCCGAGTCGAGCCAGAAACTCGGTCTGGAGCGCCGGCCCGGGGTGTGGGCGGGGCGCCTCGATGATCGGCCACTGGAGCGATTGACGGATCTGTTCCGGCGCTGCGCCGTATGCTGTTTCGAGCCCGGCTCGCATGAACTGATCGCCGGGTCCGCGGACCTGCGCCGGTCATTCCTCGATTGGGGAGTGTTCCACGTGGAACAGGACTTCCTGCAGCAGTGGCGCCGCTACCAGTCCGCGCTCAAACAGCGCAATGCCCTGCTCAAACAGGATGGCCCCGACGCGCAGCTCGACGCGTGGGATGCCGAACTGGATCGCTGGGGGCAGGGCATCACCACCCTGCGTGCGGCCTATGTGCGCGACTTCGGGCAGCACTTCAGCGCGCTGGCCAGCCGCCTGTTGCCTGAGCTGCCGCAGCCCAGCGTGCGCTTCATCGCAGGCTGGAACCTGGATGCGGGTGTCGATCTGGCGGCCCAATTGTTGGTCAATCGCGCGCGCGATCGGCACCGACAAACCACCACGATCGGCCCGCATCGGGCCGATTGGCGTCCGGTCTTCGAAGGGCTCGATGCGCCCGGACAGCTGTCGCGCGGGCAGGCCAAGCTCACCGCGCTGGCTGCGGTCCTCGCGCAGGCACGGTGTTACCGCGACCACGCGGGGGAGTGGCCGGTCGTGCTGGTGGACGATCTGCCCTCCGAGCTGGATCTGCGCCATCAGGATCTGTTGCTCGGCGAGCTGGTCTCCTCGGGTGTTCAGGCGCTGGTCTCGGCGACCGAACTCAGCCCCGCGCTCGAAACCCATCGCGCGCTGGCCAGGGTGTTCCACGTGGAACAAGGCCAGGTTCGCAGGCATGCCGGTGACTGAGCGGGGCTTGGTATACTCTGGCTCCTTGATTCGGGCCAACGCCCGATCGGCCTGACGTATGAGCGATCCACAAGACCCTAACAAAAACAATGACTTGAAAGGTCAGGATCCGGCGGCCAAGCCGCCTGAGCGGTCCAGCGAGCCCTACGATTCGAGCCGGATCAAGGTCCTCAAGGGCCTCGAGGCGGTGCGCAAGCGTCCCGGCATGTACATCGGCGACACCGATGACGGCACCGGCCTGCACCACATGGTGTTCGAGGTGGTCGACAACGCGATCGACGAAGCGCTCGCCGGCCACTGCGACACCGTGATCGTGCGGATCCACCCCGAGGGCGCCGTGTCGGTGCTCGACAACGGTCGTGGCATCCCGGTCGACATTCATCCCGAAGAGCAGCGCTCCGCAGCCGAGGTCATCATGACCGTGCTGCATGCGGGCGGAAAATTCGACGACAACTCGTACAAGGTTTCCGGAGGCCTCCATGGCGTCGGCGTGTCGGTGGTCAATGCGCTGTCCGGGCATCTGTGGCTCGACATCTGGCGCGACGGTTTCCACTACCAGCAGGAATACCGGCTCGGCGAGCCGCAATACCCGCTCCGGCAGATGGAGCCATCCACCCAGCGCGGCTCGCAGGTGCGCTTCCTGCCCAGCACCGAGGTGTTCACCGATGTCGAGTTCCATTTCGACATCCTCGCCAAGCGGCTGCGCGAACTGGCGTTCCTGAATTCCGGCGTGCGCATCGAGTTGCACGACGAGCGTGGCGAGACCCAGAGCGAGATCTTCCAGTACGCCGGTGGCATCCGCTCGTTCGTCGACTACTTGGCCCAGCTGCGCCAGCCCCTGCATCCGAGCGTGATCGGTTTCTCTGCGGTGGCCGACAACGTGCAGGTCGAAGTCGCGATGCAGTGGACCGACGCCTACGAAGAGCGCATGTACTGCTTCACCAACAACATCCCGCAGAAGGACGGCGGCACCCACGTCACCGGCTTCCGCAGCGCACTGACCCGCGCGCTGGGCGACTACATCGAGCGCTCCGGACTGCTCAAGCAGGCCAAGGTGCAGCCCACCGGCGACGACATGCGCGAGGGCCTGATCACGGTGCTGTCGGTCAAGGTTCCCGACCCGAAGTTCTCCTCGCAGACCAAGGACTAGCTGGTCTCCTCGGAGGTCTCGGTGGCGGTGGCCGGCGTGGTCGGACAGAAGCTGACCGAGTTCCTGCAGGAGAATCCCGCGCAGGCGCGCGCGATCTGCGAAAAGGTGGTCGACGCCACGCGCGCGCGCGAAGCCGCGCGCAAGGCGCGCGAGCTGACCCGGCGCAAGGGCGCGCTCGACATCGCCGGCCTGCCCGGCAAGCTCGCCGATTGCCAGGAAAAGGACCCCGCGCTGTCCGAACTGTTCCTCGTCGAGGGCGATTCCGCCGGCGGTTCGGCCAAGCAGGGCCGCAATCGCAAGACCCAGGCGATCCTGCCGCTCAAGGGCAAGATCCTCAACGTCGAGAAGGCGCGCTTCGACAAGATGCTCGCCTCGGCCGAGGTGGGCACCCTGATCACCGCGCTCGGCTGCGGCATCGGCAAGGACGAGTTCGATCCGGACAAGCTGCGCTACCACCGCATCATCATCATGACCGACGCCGACGTCGACGGCTCGCACATCCGCACGCTGCTGCTGACGTTCTTCTACCGGCAGATGCCGCAGCTGATCGAACGCGGCCACATCTACATCGGCCTGCCGCCGCTGTACAAGGTCAAGCAAGGCAAGCAGGAGCTGTACATGAAGGACGATGCGGCACTGTCGGCCTACCTGATCAACCACGCGGTCGAGGACGCAGCGTTGCACTTCTCGCCCGATGCGCCGCCGGTGACGGGGCAGGGGCTCGAACAGTTGTTGCGCGAGTACACCGTGGCGATGGAGCAGATCGCGCGGCTCGGCCACCGCTACGATTCGGGCGTGCTGCGCGCACTGATCGACCTGCCGCCGCTGCGTGCGGCCGATTTCGAAGTAGCCGCGACCCTGCAACCGTGGATCGAGCGCCTGACCCGCGCATTGACCGAATCGGCGCTGGGCAAGGCGCGCTACACCTTCGAAGGCGTGCCCACCACGCCGGAGCGACCCGCTGCATTGCGGGTTCGCAAGCAGCACCATGGACTGGCCAGCGAGCAGCTGATTCCGGCGACGTTCTTCAGCGCGGCCGACTACGCGCCGATCCGCCAGGTCGCGAGCGTGCTCGACGGACTGCTGGTGGCCGGTGCGCGCATCGTGCGCGGCTCGCGCAGCCAGCCCGCGCGCGATTTCCACGAGGCCTATGGCTGGTTGATGGACGAGGCCAAGAAAGGCCGCACGATCCAGCGTTTCAAGGGCCTGGGCGAGATGAACCCCGAACAGCTGTGGGAGACCACCGTGAATCCGGAAACCCGGCGCCTGCTGCAGGTGCGCATCGAAGACGCGGTGGCGGCCGACCAGATCTTCTCGACCCTGATGGGCGATGTGGTCGAACCGCGCCGCGAGTTCATCGAACAGAACGCGTTGCGGGTATCGAACCTCGACGTCTGACCCGCGTCGTTTCAACACAACCACGGCGAGCGACGGCCGCCGCCGTGCGGGGGAGGAGCCGACCATGAAAAAAACCCATTTGTACCTGCTCGCGCTGGTGATCGCCGCGCTCGGCATCGCCGGCTTCATGTACAAGTGGCGGGTGCTGCATTTTCCGCTGACCCCGGTCGCGGAAACCGAAGTGTGGGAGATCCAGGCCCGCGTCGAGTACAACGCACCGCGCGGCACCAGCAAGGTGGTGCTGCAGCTGCCCAACGATCCGCCGGGCTATTCGATCCTCGATGAGCGTTTTGTGGCGCGCGGCTACGGCATGGCATTCGCAGGCAGCGATGGCGCGCGCGAGGTGCAGTGGCAGATCCGCCGCGGCAGCGGCGCGCCGACCGTGCTGTATTACCGCGCCACCGTGTTCCGCGACGACCGTCCGCCGAGCTTCGACGACGAACCGGAGATCCCGAAGCCCGGCACCTTCGACGAGCCCTTCGTCACCGCGCGCCAGGCGCTGCTCGACGACGTGCGCGCGAAGTCGGTCGACAGCACGACTTTTGCGGCCGAACTGGTGCGCCGTCTGAACGACAGCGCGCCCGCGGAAGAGGTCAAGCTGCTCACCGAAGGTGCGGCAACCGTCGATGCGCGCGCGCTGCTCGCACAGTCCTTGCTGGCCGATCGCCAGGTTGCCGCGCGCTTGCTGTATGGCCTGATGCTCGACAAGTCCGATACCAACGCGGAACTGCGCACCTTCCTGCAGGTGTTCGATACCGACAAGCGGCTGTGGAACACGGTCGATGCGGCCAGCGGCGCGATTGGCTGGCCCGAGCACTTCTTCGTGTGGAAGCGCGGCCCCGCCGAGCTGGTCAGCGTCGAGGGCGGGCGCGGCGAACGGGTGCTGTTCTCGACCGCGCGCAGCCTCGCCGATGCGCTCGACACCGCCAAGCAGCGGCTCGAATCGCGCGATCGCAACCTGATCGCCTACTCGCTGCTCGACCTGCCGCTGCAGGCGCAGGATGTCTACAGGATCCTGCTGCTGGTGCCGGTCGGCGCGTTCATCATGCTGATCCTGCGCAACCTCGTCGGGATCAAGACCTTCGGCACCTTCATGCCGGTGCTGATCGCGCTGGCGTTTTACTGGACCGGCATCGTGGTCGGCGTGATCCTGTTCGTGACCGTGATCAGCTCCGGCCTGCTGGTGCGGTTCTACATGGAACGCCTCAAGCTGCTGCTGGTGCCGCGCCTGACCGCGGTACTGATCGTGGTGGTGCTGCTGATGGCGCTGGTCAGCGTGATCAGCAACCGCCTCGGCATCGAGGTGGGCCTGAACGTCGCGCTGTTCCCGATGATCATCATGACGATGACCATCGAGCGCGTCTCGGTGGCGTGGGAGGAGCGCGGCCCGGGCTATGCACTGAGCCAGTCGCTGGGCTCGATAGTGATCGCGGCGCTGGCCTACCTGGTGATGAAGGAATCGCACCTGCAGCACCTGGTCTTCGTGTTCCCCGAGCTGCTGCTGGTGCTGCTGGCGATGACGCTGGTCCTGGGGCGCTATTCGGGCTACCGGCTGACCGAACTGTTCCGCTTCCGCGCGATGGCTCGCGACCCGATCGCCGAGCCGCCGAAGCCTGCCGGTTGAGCAGCGCGCCATGTTCAATCCCTTCGAGGTCGCCAGGCGCCTGCACCACAAGGGCATGGTGGGCATCGGCCTGCGCAACGCCGATTTCGTGCTGCGCTACAACCCGCGCAAGTTCTATCCGCGGGTCGACGACAAGCTGATCACCAAGGGCCTCGCGATCGAGGCCGGGCTGCCCGTGCCCGAGCTGTATGCCGTAGTGCGCGAGGAGCATCAGATCGCGGAACTGCACGAGAAGATCCGCGATCGCGAGCAGTTCGTGGTCAAGCCCGCGCACGGCTCCGGCGGCGACGGCATCCTGGTCATCAGCGGCCGCCGCGGCGACAAGTACCGACGCAGCAACGGCCAGTTCCTGACCCGCGAGGAGTTCGACCACCACCTGTCGAACATGCTGTCGGGACTGTTCAGCCTCGGCGGCCAGCCCGACCACGTGCTCATCGAGTACTGCGTGCAGTTCGACCCGATCTTCGACAACGTCAGCTACAAGGGCGTGCCGGACATCCGCATCATCGTGTTCCAGGGCTACCCGGTGATGGCGATGATCCGCCTGCCCACGCGCCTGTCCGACGGCAAGGCCAACCTGCACCAGGGCGCGATCGGCGTCGGCATCGATATCCCGACCGGACTGACCTGCCGCGGCGTATGGGGCAACGAACCGGTGAAGGAACACCCGGACACCGAGCACACCATCGTCGGCCTGCCGATTCCGCGCTGGGACGAACTGCTGCTGATCGCCACCCGCTGCTACGAGATGTCGCAGCTGGGCTATGTCGGCGTCGACATCGTGCTCGACAAGAACCTCGGTCCGCTGATCCTCGAGCTCAACGCGCGGCCCGGACTTGCGATCCAGATCGCCAACGGCAATGGATTGCTGCATCGCTTGAAGCGCGTGCAGGAACTGGAAGCCGCCGGTGCGCTGTCGCGCGATCCGGCCGAACGCGTGGCCTTCGCGCGTGCGCACTTCGCGACGGTGTGATCGCCCGGCGCGCGCCGCACGCGGTGCCTGCCGCTGCGGCAATCGCCGCACTGCGACTTGAGGCGGCCGGCTGCCGGCGCTAACCTTTTTCTCCGCTCCTGTCTGCAACACTCACGCCATATCCCTTTCGACGAGGTCGCCATGAACACCGCCGGTCGTTTGCTGCAACTGCTGGTCCTCGCACTCGTGCTCGCGCTCGGCACCGGCTCGGCGCTGGCGCAGAAGAACAAGGGCAAGCAGGACAACGAGTTCCCGAACGCGACCCGCGCGGAACCCAAGCTGGTGCTCTCGCCGGGCAATACGAAAAAGATCAACCAGGCCTACGAGCTGCTGGAGGAAGGCGAGTCCGCCAAGGCGCAAGCGATCCTTGAAGTGATCCTCGCCAACCCGAAGTCGAGCAAATACGAACAGGCTCTGTCCCTGCAGGGCCTATCGCGGGTCTACGCGGACGCCGATGACATCGTCGCCGCGATCGAGGCTAACGAGAAGGTGCTGGCGCTGGATGCGCTGGACAACAAGTCGCACTTCGCCGTGGTGCTGCAGCTCGCGCAGATGAACATGATGGAGGAGCGCTACGACGCCGTGTTGCCATCGATCGACCAGTGGTTTGCGCTGACCGGTAGTGAAACGGCCGAGACCTGGGCCATGCGCGGCAACGCGCTGTATCGGCTCGAGCGCATGCCCGAGGCCGCCACGGCGATGACCAAGGCGATCTCGATGGCGCCGGAACCTTCCGACAGCTGGTACCAGATCCTGATCGCGAGTTACTACGACGCCGAGAACTACGCCGAAGCCGCGAAAGCCGCCGAGACCGCGCTGGCCAGGGAGCCCGGCAACAAGAACATCACCCGCCAGCTCGCCTCGATCTACATCGAACTCGAGCAGGGCGACAAGGCGATCGCGGTGCTCGAAGGCGCCAAGGCCCGCGGCCTGCTGACCGAGGCCGCAGACCTGCGCCAGCTCTACCAGCTGTACAACTACATCGAGCGTCCGGTGGATGCCGCGCGCACGATCAACGAGGGCATCGCCGCGGGCGTGCTCAAGGAAGACTTCGATACGCTCAAGGGGCTGGGCGACTCGTGGGTGATCAGCGCGCAGGAAGCCGCCGATGAAAGCGCCGAGCAGAAGGATGGGTTCAGCAACGCGATCGAAGCCTACGGCCGGGCGGCCAAACTCGCCAAGGACGGCGAGATGGACTTCATCCGCGGGCAGCTGCTGGTGCAGGAGAAGGAGCAGTTCGCCGAAGGCAAGAAAGCGCTGGAGGCCGCGCTCGCGCGTGGCAGCCTCAAGCGCGAAGGCGAGGCCTACATCCTGCTCGGCAACGCCGAGGCCGAGCTGGGCAACCAGCCGGCGGCGATCGCTGCGTACCAGAAGGCGCGCGGCTATCCGAATACCAAGGCGATGGCCGAGTCGTGGCTCAAGAGCATGGGCAACCGCTGAGCCCTGCACGCGTGGCGTCGTGCACGCGGTTTTAACTCCCGCGGTCGGGCCGCGCATCGGCTTGTCAGTCGGCGTAAAACTGGTGTAACGTCGATCGACGCGGGGCGACTCGCCCGTTGCCGGGGACGACAACGGTGCCGCGCGAACCACCCGCTGCATGCGTTTCCACCGCGTTCGTTTCCACCATGCGCCCGTCGCGCATCGCGATGCTTCCAGACCGCCCATGACCGAATACACGAGCGACTTGCCGAAAGAGGTGCTCAGCTGGCGCAAGATCATCGCGCTGTGGGGCGCGATGGCGCTGCACGTGGGCCTGTTTTTCTTCCTGCTCGCGCCGGTCAAGGCGCCGGATGCACAGGCCAAGGAAGACGAGGGCATCGTCGACGTGGTGTTCCTCGAACCGCCGCCGCCACCGCCGCCGCCACCGCCGCCGCCCCCCGAGCCGCCGAAGGTGGTCAAGAAGATCGAAGAGAAGAAGCCCACCGTCGCGCCACCGCCGCCAGAGGCGGAGACCCCGGTATTCGACGAGCCGCTCGCGATGTCGGAGCCGGCACCGCCGCCAGCCCCACCCGCACCGCCAGCCCCGCCGATGGCCGACATCGGCGCATCGGAAGACACCAGCTATCGCCGCGCCAATCCGCCGCGCTACCCGCCGCAGGCGATCCGGCGCCGGATGGAAGGCGAAGTCATGCTGCGCGTTCTGGTATCGGTCGACGGCTCGCCGCTGAAGGTCGAGATCGAAAAGTCGAGCCGCTTCCGCGAACTCGACCAGGCCGCGATGCAGGCGGTCAAGAAGTGGAAATTCAATCCGGAAGTCCGCAACGGACGTTCAGTCGAGGGCTGGGTCCTCGTCCCCATCAACTTCAAGCTCAACGAAGGGTAAGGCCATGCAGCAAGATCCGATTTCGACCCAGCCGGCAGCGCCGACCGCTGCCCCGCCGCCACCCGCAGCGCCGCCCGCGTTCGCCGATCCAGGCGCCACCTCGGCCGTTGGCGTCGACACCAATGCGATCGCCCTGCAGCAGATGGGCTTCGGCCACATGGTGCAGAACTTCGATTGGGTGGGCTGGATGGTGTTCATCACCCTGATCGTCCTGTCGTTTGCCAGCTGGTTCTATATCGTCTGGAATGCGATCCGTAACGTGCTGATCACCACCCGCATGGAGCGCGTCATCGCGACCTTCTGGCAGACGCCGTCGGCCGCCGATGCGGTGCGCTTCATGGAAGAGCAGCCGCAGTCCGAGCCGTTCTCGAAGATCGCCCTCGAGTGCGCCTCGGCGGCTGCGCATCACCAGCGCAATGAAGGCTCGCGCCTGGTCGAAGCGCTCAACCGCTCGGAGTTCATCGATCGCGCGCTGCGCCAGGCGGTGCTGCGCGAAAGCTCGAAGCTCGAAGGCGGCCTGACCCTGCTCGCCACGGTGGGCTCGTCGGCGCCGTTCATCGGCCTGCTGGGTACGGTGTGGGCGATGTATCACGCCCTGCTCAAGATCGGCGCGTCCGGGCAGGCTTCGCTCGACATCGTCGCGGCCCCGATCGGCGAGGCGTTGATCATGACCGCGCTGGGCCTGTTCGTCGCGATCCCGGCACTGCTCGGTTACAACTTCCTGACCCGCAGCAACCGCAAGATCAACTCGCGCTTCGACGAATTCGCGCACGACCTGCACGATTTCTTCGCCACCGGCGCGCGCGTCGATGGTGCGCCGGTCGCCAAGCCCAGCCGTTGATGCACTGTTGAACAGCATCTCCGGTCCCGCCGCACACGCGTCGGGACCAGTCGGTCGCTGGCGATACCTGCAGTCGTCGATCTGCAGTCCTGGTGTCCATCGAACAACGATCCACGCGAGTGTCCGGAGACAGTCATGGGAATGTCGGTAGGCGGTGGCGGCGAAGGCTCGGTGATGGCGGAAATCAACGTCACGCCGCTGGTGGACGTGATGCTGGTGCTGCTGATCATCTTCATGATCACCGCGCCGCTGATGTCGCACAAGGTCAAGGTCGAGCTGCCCGAGGCGACCGCGCAGAAGTTCTCCGAAACACCCGGCACCATCACCATTGCGCTGACCAACAACGGTGAGTACTTCTGGAACGATGCGCAGATCAGTCGCGAAGCGATGTTCGCGCAACTGCGGGTCGAGGCGCGCCGCGAACCGCAGCCGGAGATCCAGCTGCGCGGCGATCGCGACACCCAGTGGATCGAAGCAGGCAAGGTGCTCGCGCTGGCCAAGAACGCCGGCATGAAGAGCGTGCGCATCGTGACCAAGCCGGCAACCTGAGGAATCCACGACCATGGCCTTCGCGAAAGCCGGTTCCGGCCCGATGTCGGACATCAACGTCACGCCGCTGATCGACGTGCTGCTGGTGTTGTTGATCATCTTCATCATCACCGCGCCGAGCCTGACCCACCAGGTCAAGGTCGACTTGCCGCAAAAGAGCACGGTCCCGCCGCTGACCGAACCGCCACCGCCGATCGACCTGCGCGTACTGGCCACCGGCGAGCTGTTCTGGAACGACCAGCCGCTGATCAGGGCCGCGCTCGAGCCGCAGCTGCGTCTGGAAGCCGGCAAGGATCCGCAGCCCGAGCTGCAGGTCGATATCGAAAGTGCGACCGAATTCGAGGTCGTGACCGCAGTCCTGGCGACCGCCAAGACCGCCGGCATGACCAAGATCGGCTTCAAGAACATGCCGGACGGCTGAGCGGCCACCTCGCAGCGCAACCGTCACACGATCCGACCAGACGCCGCCGATTCCATCGGCGGCGTTTTGATTTGGCGTATCCGATCAGGCCCCCGTCGTCTGGCGGCCGCCAACGCAGCGCAGTGCCAGATCGTCATTGTGGGAGCCGCCATGGCGGCGACTCGTGCAGTCGGGAGATCCCGCTATCGCCGCCATGGCGGCTCCCACATCACACGGGACCGGCTTCAGCGATGATCCGCAGGTAGGCATTGACGGTCGGGGCGAGTCCGTCGTAGATCGCCTCGCCGATCAGCGCGTGGCCGATCGAGACTTCTTCCACGCCCGCCACGCCGCGCAGGAAAGCACCCAGGTTGGCCTGGCTGAGATCATGCCCGGCATTGACGCCCAGGCCCACTGCCTGCGCGCGCCGCGCTGCGCTCGCGCATTGCTCGAGTTGCGCGCCGGCATCGCCGGCTGCGAAGGCCCTGGCAAAGGGTCCGGTGTAGATCTCGATGCGGTCCGCGCCGATATCCGCGGCACGTTCCAGCTCGCGCGCATCGGCGTCCATGAACAGGCTCACCCGGCAGCCCCATGATTTCAGGCGCGCGATCACCGGCCGCAGGCGGCCCGAAGCCTGCGCCAGATCGAATCCGTGGTCGGAAGTGATCTGGCCGTCGGCATCGGGGACCAGCGTGCACTGTGCAGGCCCCGCGCGCTCGACCAGGCTCATGAAACCCGGATAACCGCGCGCGCTGGGACCGGCGAACGGATTGCCCTCGATGTTGAGCTCCACCGGCAACCAGGCTTTCAGCGCATCGATATCGGCCGGCCGGATATGCCGCTGGTCGGGCCGCGGATGCACGGTGATGCCGGCCGCACCGGCGAGCACGCACACGCGGGCTGCCTGGTCCACGCTGGGCAACTCGTCGCCGCGCGAATTGCGCAGCACCGCGATCTTGTTCAGGTTGACGCTGAGGTGGGTCATTGATGTGGACTCGGTCGAGCAGGGGTCAGCGCATATCGGGGGCTCGGATCGCGACCGGGGCCCGCCATCAGCGGCGGGTCAGGAATACGTGCAGGTCGGTCACCACGTTGACGAAATGCAGCCGCGCGAACGCCTTCTCGTCGGCCGACTTCGCCGCCCACGCCTCGGCATAGACGAATCCGAAGCGGAACTCGAAATCGCAGTGGATGCCGTAGTGGTCGAGTCCCTGCGCGCGGCGCCACTCGGCGCTGAAGTACAGGTACGAGGACTCCAGCAGCGGCGGCCACTGGTGGGTCGGATCCTGCATCGCCCGGCCCGAGGTCCAGTACGGCGTGATGATGGTCGCGGTGCCACCAGGGCGCAGGATCCGGTACAGCTCGTGCATGAAGTCGATGCGCTGCGCACCGGTCAGGTGTTCGAAGAACTGCGCGCTGTAGGCTTCCTCGACGCTGCCATCGGCGAACGGCCACGGCAGCACGGTCAGATCGTGCACGATGTCGGCATCGCAGTCGGCGCTGACATCGACCCCGGTGAATCCCTCCCGCTTGGCCTTGCCGCAACCCAGATCGACCTTCATCGTGCGTCCGCCGTGCTGCTGATCGGCGATGGTAATCAGCTGCGCGTGAGGCCGCCAGCACAGAGCGCTGCCAGCGTGCGCTGTACCTGCTTCACCCGCCACTCACCGCGGGGACGCAGACTGTGCGGATGAACGAGCCGATCCCGCGGGATGACCACGCCGTGCTGGCACGCCGCGGCAGCCGCCGCCGCAAGCTCGATCATGCAGCGCGGCCCGCAGCAAGCCGCGACGATCGGTTCCCGTCGAGCCTCGCATGAGCCGGATGCGCAAGAAAGCCGAGCTGCCCAGCAAGACGTGCAGCGTCTGCGCGCGTCCGATGGTGTGGCGCAAGAAGTGGGCGCGCGACTGGGACCAAGTCAAGTACTGCTCGGACGCGTGTCGCCGCGGCACCCCGCGTGGCGGGGCTGCCGCTCAGTCCGGCGCGCGGAACAACGCCAGCGGTCGTTCGACCCCTTCGTAGGCGAGCGCGGCGAAGCCATCGCCGCCCGGGTCCAGGCCGACCAATCGCCAGCGCTGTGCCGGAGCGGCCGGCCCGCTGAGCGAATGGATCACGATCTGGCCATCGTTTCGCTCGCCGATCTCGATCTGCTTGAGCCCGTAGGCGATACCGCGCCCGATCGCCTTGACCAGCGCTTCCTTGGCCGCCCAGTAGCGCAGCAGGCCACGGTCGCCCGCGGTAGCCAGGCGTTCGCGCTCGGCCGGCGTGAAGCAGCGTTCGATCAGCGCCGTGCGCCGCTTGACCCGCCGCGCGTGCTCGAGGTCGACGCCGATCTCGACATCGCGTGCCAATGCCAGGATGCTCCAGTCGCCGCTGTGCGAGACGTTGAAGCGCAGCGAATGATCGTGCAGATACGGCTTGCCATGCGGTCCGATCCGGGTCTCGATCGAGTCCGGCGCCACCCCGGCGTAGTGCCCCACCAACTGCCGCAGCCGCGGATCGTTGCGACCCGCACGCAGCAGCCACACATGGATCGATCGGTCCCCGGCCGCCAATCCACAACCGTCCAGCGCATCCAGCGGATGCGGGGTCCAGGGCGTGCCGGGCGATGGGCTGGCGGTCAAGCGTCGCATCCTGCTGCGGACAGGCCTCGACCATACTAAGGAACGCGCAAAAAACCCACCGCCCCGCGCAGCACGATGTTCGCCATACCGACTGACCCGCCGCCCCTCAATGCGCCACCGCCCCCTCCGCATGGATGCCGGTGTTCTGCCGCACGTAGAGCTCCTCCCACATCTCGTCGGCGCGCTTGTCGCGATACGCCAGCGAGCCCAGGAACACGCACAGGAAGCCGAGCGGGATCGAGATGATGCCGGGGTTGCGCAGCGACATCAGCGGGGCTTCGAGCCCGACCATGCTGGTGGTCTGGCCCTCGACGGCGGCGATCTTGGCTTGTGCGGTGGCGAGGACGGCCTTGGCGTTGTCGAGCGCGTTCTGCGCGCTCGCGCGCTCCGCGTCGTTGATGATCGCGGCAAGGTTGGCTTCGGCGGCGGCGATCTTCGCGGGTGCCGCGGCGATCACCGGTTGATTCTGCGCGCGCACCGCGTTGGGGTAGGTCATGTTGGGGCTGACCATCACCAGCGCGATCGCGCTCAATGCGCCGACCGTCATGCCGAGCACGATGCCGGCGGTATTGCACTTGCGCCAGTACAGCGTGAGCAGCACCGCGGGCAGATTCGACGAGGCCGCCACCGCGAAGGCCAGCGCGACCAGGTGGGCGACGTTCTGACCCTTGGCCGCGATCCCGATCACGATCGCCACCACGCCCACGATCAGCGAGGAGATGCGCGCGGCGCGCACTTCCTCGCCCGGCGTGGTGCGGTCGCCCTTGATCACCCCGACCCAGATGTCGTGGCTCATCGCCGAGGCCGACGCCAGCACCAGGCCCGCGACCACCGCCACGATGGTGGCGAAGGCGACTGCCGCGACGAACGCGAGGAACAGATTGCCGAGCACCGAATCCGCGCCACCGCCGACGTACTGCGCGAGCAGCGGTCCCGCCATGTTGCCGCCCGCATCGATCGCGCTGATCTTGCCCGCGCCGACGTTGATCGCAGCCCCGAGACCCAGGAACAGGGTCAGGATGTAGAAGCCGCCGATGATGCCCATCGCCCACAGCACCGAGGTGCGCGCGTCCCTGGCGGTCGGCACGGTGAAGAAGCGCATCAGGATGTGCGGCATGCCGGCCGTGCCGAGCACCAGCGCCAGGCCCAGCGAGATCTGGTCGATCGGGTTCTTCAGGTACAGGCCCGGTTCGAGGAAGCGCTGGCCGAGCTCGGCCGCGCTCATCGTGGCCGCCGGATCGCCGAGCAACTTGGCCACCTGCATCTGCACCTTCGGATCGCCCACCGCGGCCTCGAGGAAGCCCGGCAGCGAGAAGCCGTAGGGCAGCCAGGTGAAGAACACCAGCAGCAGGGACGCGGTAACCAGCAGCACCGCCTTGATGATCTGCACCCAGGTGGTGGCGACCATGCCGCCGAAGATCACGTAGGCGAGCATCAGCACGCCGACCGCGATCACCGACACTTCGTAGTCGATGCCGATCAGGGTCTTGACCAGCACGCCGCCGCCGACCATCTGCGCGGTGAGGTAGAAGATCGACACCGTGATGGTGCTGATCGCGGCCACCGTCCTGGCTTTCTTCGGATGGTTGCGGAACGCGAGGATGTCGCCCAGCGTGTACTTGCCGATATTGCGGCAGGGTTCGGCGATCAGCAGCAGCACGGTGATGTAGGCGACCAGCCAGCCGACCGAGTACATGAAGCCGTCGTAGCCGTAGAGACTGATCAGCCCCGCGATGCCGAGGAACGATGCGGCCGACAGATAGTCGCCGGCGATCGCCCAGCCGTTCTGGATCCCCGATACCGAGCGCCCCGCGGCGTAGAACTGCGAGGCATCCTTGACCCGTCGCGCGGCGAGCCAGGTCACGAACATGGTCAGCGCGATGATCGCGCCGAACGCGGTGAAGGTCAGCCAGCGGAACTCGGTCGCGACCGCACCGCCGGCTTGCGCGAAGATCGTGCCGGGCGCCAGCAGTGCGCCGGCAAGCACCATGTGGACCCGATGGCGGGCCTTCATGCCGCGCTCCTCGTGGCCTTGGCCATCGCGTCGCGGTTGATCTGTGCGGCCAGCGCATCGAATTCGCCGTTGGCGCGGCGCGCATAGATGAAGGCGATGCCCCAGGCGACCAGGAACTGCGACCACGCGAACACCAGCCCGACATTCACCGGGCCCCACAGTTTCACCTTGAACAGCTCGGTCGCGTAGGCCGCGCCCAGCGGCAGCAGGAAGTAGTACAGCACCGAAAACGCCATCAGGCCCCACAGGAAGCGGCTCTTGCGGCGGTGCAGTTCGCGAAAGCGGGGATCGGCATTCACCGCCGCCCAGTTCACGGTTCGGGTTCGCGCATCCATCGTGGTTCCTCTCAGCGATTCATCCGCTCATGGACCAGCATCGGCACCACCATCGGGTCGGCGAGGGTGGAGATATCGCCGAGCGCGTCGTGCTCGTTGGCGGCGATCTTGCGCAGGATGCGGCGCATGATCTTGCCCGAGCGGGTCTTCGGCAGGCCCGGCGCCCACTGGATCCAGTCGGGTGCGGCGATCGCACCGATCTCCTTGCGCACGTGGGCCACCAGATCCTTGCGTAGGGAATCCGTCGCTTCGAAACCCGCTTTCAGCGTCACATAGGCATAAAGTCCCTGGCCCTTGATGTCGTGCGGCGCGCCGACCACCGCCGCCTCGGCCACCGCGTGGTGCGCGACCAGTGCGCTTTCGACTTCCGCGGTGCCCATGCGATGGCCCGAGACGTTGATCACGTCGTCGACGCGGCCGGTGATCCACCAGTAGCCGTCGTCGTCGCGGCGCGCGCCATCGCCGGTGAAATACATGCCCTTGAACGTGGTGAAGTAGGTTTCGATGAAGCGCTGGTGGTCGCCGTACACGGTGCGCATCTGGCCGGGCCACGAATCCAGCAGCACCAGGTTGCCATCGCTCGCACCCTCGAGGATGGTGCCCTCGTTGTCGACCAGCGCAGGCCGCACGCCGAAGAAGGGCAGGGTGGCCGAGCCCGGCTTCAGATCGAACGCACCCGGCAGCGGCGAGATCAGGATGCCGCCGGTTTCGGTCTGCCACCACGTGTCGACGATCGGACAGCGGCCGTCGCCGACCACCCGGTGGTACCACTCCCACGCCTCGGGATTGATCGGCTCGCCGACCGAGCCGAGCAGGCGCAGGCTCGAGCGCGAGGTTTTCTGCACCGGACCATCGCCATCGCGCATCAGCGCGCGGATCGCCGTCGGCGCGGTATAGAAGATGCTGACCTGGTGCTTGTCGACCACGTTCCAGAAGCGACTCATGTCCGGGTAATTCGGCACGCCCTCGAACATCAGGGTGGTAGCGCCATTGGCCAGCGGCCCGTACACGATGTAGCTGTGGCCGGTGACCCAGCCGACGTCGGCGGTGCACCAGTAGACGTCGTCCTCGCGCAGGTCGAACACGCACTCGTGCGTGTAGCTGGCCCACACCAGGTAACCGCCGGTGGTATGCAGCACGCCCTTCGGCTTGCCGGTGGAACCCGAGGTGTAGAGGATGAACAACGGATCCTCGGCGTCCATCACCGCGGGCGGACAGTGCGCGCTCGCGGTTTCCATCAGCTCGTGATACCAGCGGTCCTGCGCGCCCCACGCCACCTCGCCACCGGTGCGGCGCACCACGATCACCGACTGCAGGATCGGGATCTTGCCCGAGGCGATCGCTGCATCCACGTTGGCCTTCAGCGGCACCTTCTTGCCGCCGCGCAGGCCCTCATCGGCGGTGACCACCAGCTTCGACTGGCAGTCGTCGATGCGCCCGATCAAGGACTCCGGCGAGAAGCCGCCGAACACGATCGAATGCACCGCACCGATCCGGGTGCAGGCGAGCATCGCGACCGCGGCTTCGGGGATCATCGGCATGTAGATCGTCACCCGATCGCCGCGCACCACGCCCTGCGCGATGAGCACGTTGGCGAACTTGCACACCTGTTCGTGCAACTCGCGATAGCTCAGGCGGCGCGACTGGGTGGGATCGTCGCCTTCCCAGATGATCGCGGTCTTGTCGCCGCGCGTGGCCAGGTGGCGGTCGAGGCAGTTGGCGCTGACGTTGAGCTGGCCGTCGGCATACCAGCGGATGCGGAAATCCTCGATCGCGAAGCTGACGTCCTTGACCACCGTGTATGGCCGGATCCAGTCCAGCCTGCGACCGACATCGCCCCAGAAGCGCGCGGGATTCTCCAGCGAGTGCTTGTAGCCGAGCTTGTACTGGCCGGTGGTGATGCGGGCGCACTCGGCGAAAGCGCGCGGCACGGCATGGATTCTCGACATGTCTCCCCTCCCAGGGCCGCTGGTGCGGCACGCTCCGCAGCATGCAGCAAATTGCGCGGCATGCCGCGCTGCGGCAAATGGACTTCAGTCAATCGCCGCCCCACTTTACGACCAAAGGCGAATGGCGGGCCGCACGCCCGCGTGTGGAATCATCCGCACCCACGCTCGGGGAGGGGCGTGCCGCAAGGCGCAGTCGCGCCGGGCGCAAATCTTACGGCGCGGTGGGCTGCGCACCGCGACACCTCCTGATCGCGCGCTTGCGCGGTGACCGACTTTCCCCGCCGCGGCCCTCAGGCCTCGCGATCGTCCTGCGCCCGACCCTTGCCGAGGAACAGGCGGTCGCCGACCGCCTCGCCGATGTGCTCGGCATCCAGCGGCGGGGTGGGTTCGTTGCGCGTCTTCCACAGCGAGACGATCACGCCGATCGCCAGCAGGCCGAAGGTCACGCTGAGCGAGATCATCGGGTCCATCTTGCCCCAGATCTGGTTGTAGAAGATCTTCAGGCCGATGAAGATCAGCACCGCCGACAGCGCGTACTTCAAGTACTTGAAGCGGTGGATGATCGCCGCCAGCGCGAAGTACAGCGCGCGCAGGCCGAGGATCGCGAAGACGTTGCTGGTGTAGACGATGAACGGGTCCTGGGTGATGGCGAAGATCGCCGGCACCGAGTCGACCGCGAAGATCAGGTCGGCGAACTCGATCAGGACCAGCGCCAGCAGCAGCGGCGTTGCGTAACGCACCATCTTGCCGGTCGCCGGATCCGGCTTGCGCACGGTGAAGGCGTTGCCGTGGAGCTCGTCGGTCACGCGGAAACGCGTGCGCAGGAAGCGCAGCAGCGGGTTGTTGCCGATGTCCGGCATGTTGTCGATCATCCACAGCATCTTGATGCCGGTGATGATCAGGAACACGCCGAAGATGTAGAGGATCCAGTTGAACTGCTCGACCAGGGTCGCGCCCACCCCGATCATGATCGCGCGCAGCACGATCACGCCGAGGATGCCCCAGAACAGGACGCGATGCTGGTAGAGCCGCGGGATCGCGAAGTAGGAAAAGATCAGCGCGATGACGAACACGTTGTCCATCGCCAACGACTTTTCGATCAGGAAGCCGGTGAAGTATTCGGTGCCGGACTGTGCACCGATGTACCACCAGATCCAGCTGCCGTAAGCGATTGCGATCGCGATGTAGCCGGCCGACAGCCACAGCGATTCGCGCACGCCGATCTCGTGGTCCTTGCGGTTCAGGACCCCGAGGTCGAACACCAGCAGTGCGATGACGATGCCGATGAACATCAGCCACAGCCAGGTGGCCTTGCCCATGAAGTCGGCGAAAAGAAACGCGGAAATGAATTCCATGCTGACGGGCCCCCTGCGAGCCGAAGTGGAGATCGGGATTGGGGTCGACGACATCGCAGCGCGTTGCACGCTGCCAGAGGGGCCCGTCGACGCGGCGAAAGATATCCGCACGCCGTGATGGCAGCGTGATTGCGCGCCCGGCGCTGCGGCGCAGCATGGCGCCTGGGCGCAAGTCGAATGGCGCGCATGCGGCGCGCGCAGCAGCATCCGGCGCGTGCGATACCGTGGGGAAGTCGTGCGCGCGGGTGTGGTCGCGGGTCAGAACCTCGAGGCGAGGTCGGCGAATGCGCCGTAGCGCGCGCGGGTTACTACTTCAGCGCATCAGCGCATCAGCGTTCAGTCGCCGCCACCACCAGCGTCGCCATCGCCCGCAGGTTCGGCGCGATCCTGGTCGTGGTCGCCGCGGCCGCGCGACTTCGCGCCTGCAGTCGCGACGCTCGAAAAGTCGATCTCGACCCCGCGTTCTGCCCGCTGCGGCGGAGGCTGTTTGGGCGCTTTTGCCGCCTGTGCAGCCGATACCGGCCTGGGCCGCGTGCCCGCGACGACCGCGCCCTTCTTCGCATCGAGCAGGATCGACAGTTCGCGGCTCGATTGTCCCTGGGCGACCGATTCGACCCGCGCGGCGGCAAATGCGAACACCGCGCCGACCATGCCACCGAGGGCCAGCAGCAGGCCCAGCACGAGCACGCCGACCGACTGGGTGCCGAAGCTGATCGCGAATCCCAGCAGCGATACCGCGAGCATGATCCAGCGCATGGTGGCATCTCCCCGATGATGGCGGGAGTCTCGCATGCGCGATGGCCGTCGGGCGCGGCGTTGGTCGGGATTTCCGCCGCTTCTGCCGGGGCGTCAGCTGGCCAGTGCGCGCAGGGTCTGCGCCGGCGGGGTGGCCACGATGCGGCGGGTGGCCAACATGCCGGTCACCGCCACGGCGAGCATGCCGAGCACCCCGCCGAGCGCGGGCAGGCGCCAATCCCAGGCCCACGGCAGGTCGAACACCTGGGTGGCGATGACGCCGGCGAGCATGCTCGCGGCCACCGCGGCGACCAGGCCCGCGAGCAGGCCGATCGCGACGAACTCGGTCAGCTGCGCGAGCCGCAGCTGGCGGCGGTTGGCACCGAGCACGCGCATCACGCCGCCCTCCAGCAGACGCTCGTCCTGGGTTGCGGTCACCGCCGCGATCAACACCAGCAGGCCCGCGGCCAGGGTGAAGTAGAAGACGTACTCGACTGCCTTGGAGACCCGATCGGCGGTCGAACGCACCTGCGCCAGCACCGCTTCGATGTCGATCACCGACAGGTTCGGAAAGCGCAGCACCAGTTGATCCGCGGCGGAGCGGTTCTCCGCAGGCACGTGGATCGAGGTGATGAAGCTCATCGGATAGCCGTCCAGCGAGGCCGGCGATCCGACCACGAAGAAATTCGGGCGGAAGCTGCCCCAGTCGACCTTGCGCAGGCTGCTGATGGTCGCTTCCCATGGCCTTCCTGCGATGTCGAAGCGCACGCGGTCGCCGAGCTTCCAGCCGAGCGCTTCGGCGATGCCTTCTTCGACGCTGATCTGCGGAAGTCCATCGGCTGCGGCGTCGAACGCGCGGCCGGCCACCAGCGTATTGTCGTCGCCGAAGCCCGCGGCCTGGCTGAGATTGAACTCGCGCTCGGCGAGGCGCCGCGAACGCATGCCGCGCTCGGCATAGTCCGCACCGGTGACGGACTGATCGTTCACGGCGATCAGGCGGCCACGCACCATCGGCCACAATTGCGGATCGACCACGCCGGCCTCGGCGAGGAACTCGCGCACCGGCTGCGCCTGGTCGGGCTGCACGTTGATCACGAAGCGGTTCGGCGCGTCGGCCGGCAATTCGTCCTGCCAGCGCGCGAGCAGATCGGTGCGCACCAGGGTCAGCAGCAGGATCGCCATCAGACCCAGCCCCAGTGCGCTGATCTGCGCCACCGAGGCGCCGGCACGCCGACTCACGTTGGCCAGCCCGTAACGCCACGGCCCGCGCAGCTTGCCGCGGACCCTGCGCAGCACCGCGACCAGCAGCAGCGCGAGTGCGGCCAACGCCGCGAGCGAGGCCAGGATCCCGAGCAGCACCGCGGTGCCCAGCTGCGGGGATCCGGCTTTCCACCACACCAATGCGGCGAGTCCCGCGAGTCCCGCACCTGCGGTAATCAGCGCGCTGGGCTCGGTATCGCCGACATCGCGGCGCAGTACGCGCAACGCCGGTACCCGGCGCAGCGCGAGCACCGGCGGTACCGCGAAGGCCAGCAATACCGTCATCCCGACTGCCAGGCCCTGCAGCGCGGGCATCGCGCCGGGCGGCGGGATCGCCAGCCCCAGCGCCTGCGAGAGTACCGAGCCCACCGCCGCCTGGATCACCAGCGCGATCGCGACCCCGAGCAGGCTGGCGATCATGCCCAGCCACGCCAGCTCG
>JANOEA010000234.1:0-8893 GCA_031412975.1 Pseudomonadota bacterium
GGCCACCTTGCCCCCGCGCGCCCGCGCGGTGCTGGTGCTGCACGATATCGAGGGCTGGACGCACGAGGAGATCGGCGTCGAGCTCGGCATGGCGATCGGTACCAGCAAGGCACAGTTGCATCGCGCGCGCGGCCTGCTGCGCCGCACTTTGGGAGAAACCGCATGACCGACTTCGAACTGCAGCGCGATCTGCGCGCGATGCGCCAGCCGGCCGCGCCGACGACCGACCTGTGGCCCGCGATCGCCGCGCGCATCGCCGCACCCGCCGCATCGGTGCCGACGCCGCGCCGCGCGATGTGGCCCGAGGCCCTCGCCGCGAGCATGGTGTTGGGACTGGGTCTGTTGCTGGCGATCAGCACAGGCGATCGCACGCCTGGCCCCACCGGCACCGCGCCGGCATCCGTGAGCGCTGAACTGCCCTGGTCGCTGCGCGAGGCGCTCGCGCTGGATGCCGCTTATGCAGGTGCGCTCGAAGAGGCGCGCCACAGCGCGCCGCCGCCAGCCCGGGAACTGGTGCACGCCGAACGCGAGATCGACGCTGCGCAGCGCGCACTGGAAGACGCACTGGCCGAGCAGCCGGAAGCGGTGCACCTGCTCGATCTGTTGCGCCGCACCCATGAACAGCGCCTGCGCCTCGCGCAGCGCCACGCGCGCATCGGCTGAACCGCGATGCATCGTGCGCCCCGCCATTCGACATCGAGGTTGGAGATTCCCATGCAGCAAAAACTATTGTTGGTCGCATTGATCGCCGGCGTTCCGGCGCTCGCGCTCGCGGCGACGCCGATCGAACGCCGCGTCGCGGTGGAGCCCGCCGCGCGGGTCGAGGTAGCCAACGTGCGCGGCTCGGTGGTGATCACCGGCTGGGACCAGCCGCAGGTCGCGATCGGTGGCAGCCTCGGCGAAGGCTCCGAGTTGAAGGTCGAGGGCGAGGGCGCCCGCGTCTCGATCCGGATCGAAACCCCCGACGGCAAAGGCTGGGGCTGGTGGGGTCGCGGCGGACCTGCGGCGGATACGCGGCTGGAAATCAAGGTGCCGCGCGGCGTGGCGCTCGAAGTTGATGCGGTCAGCGCCGACGTGCGCGTGGACGGCATCAGCGGCAGCCGCGAGGTGTCGCTCGAAGTCGTCAGCGGCGACGTGCGCCTGCAGGCGGAGGTCGAGCGATTGCACCTGAGCAGCGTCAGTGGCGATATCGAGATGGGCGGCAGTGCGCAGCGCGCCGAGCTGGAGAGCGTCAGCGGCAATCTGGTGGCCGGCGGGCTGGCCGGCGAGATCACCGTCGAGACGGTGTCGGGCGATGCACGGATTTCCGCCGGCGAGGTCGATCGGCTCAGCGCGAGCACGGTGTCGGGCAGCATCGAGATCGACCTGGCGCCGCGCGCGACCGCGACCATCCGCGCCGAGACGCTCAGCGGCGAACTGCGCCTGCGGGTGCCGGCCGAACTGTCGGCGAAGATCGAGGCGAGCACCTTCAGCGGCAGCATCCGCAGCGATTTCGGCAGCGTCGACAAACCCGAGCACGGCCCGGGCGAAAGCCTGCGCGCCACTGCGGGCGCGGGCGAGGCGCGGATCGAAGTCGAGACCTTTTCGGGTGATCTGGAGATCCGCAAGCGCTGAGCGCCGCGCGTTCGTACACCGACTCCGGCGATCTGGAGATCCGCAAGCGCTGCGCCGTGGGCCCGCGCACGCAGACCCGATGTTCACGACTGCGCGCCGCGCGACTTCAGCCACAGCATGACGTACTTCTGCTGCACATGGGCCGCGCGGGTCCACGCGCACTCGGCACGCAACGCAGTGGACCAATGTGGGCTGCAGCAAGCGCGGCGGGCAGTCGCATGGCAGCACGAAAAAAAGCGGCCTCGTTTCCGGGGCCGCATCCAGTTGCGCGGCGTTCCAACGGACCTGTGTCGTTGAAGGCAGGTCCGCGGGTAACGTTCATCGGACGCGACTGCACTGGATCGGCTGCGATGAAGTTCCGCCGAAGACACGAAATTCTGGATCGAAGTGGCGAGCCGGATCTGGGCGATCGTCGGGAAGCAACGGTTGGTTGCGTTCGCTCCCCGGCTGCCAGCCGCCAGTTCAACGGTGCGTTCGAGCGGATCCGGAGATCGAGGCGAATCCCACGATTGCGATCAGGGAGGTGGCGTGGCGCGACCCGCGAGGTTCCGAGCGCCTCAGCCAGCGCGGGCTGTCAGAGATCCTGCGTGTAGCGCACGTACGGCGTGCGGGCGGTTGCCTCGTCGAGCGCCGGTGCGGAAGGCGCCGGCTGTGCCTCGCCACCGCGGCCGATCAGGTTCTGCGCGCCGATTGCCAGTTCGCCGCGCCAGGGCGTACGCCAGGCAATACCGATGTCCAGCCCGGTCCACAGGGGATCCGCGCCATCCGACAGGCCATTGCCGCCCCGCATCACGCGGCCGGTAATGCCGCCGCTGAATGCGCCGCGGACCATGCCGAGTTGCAGCGCGGCCTGGTCGACCGCCAGCGGGGCGGTGCCCGGAACCAGCTGCCAGGTGGAATCCGACACGGTCGCGGAGACGGTCAAGCCACCCCACGGAGCGACGCGCCACAGCCCCGACAGCCCGACCTCGCGGCTCTCGGTGTAGCCGCCCAGATTGAACAGGCCCGGATTCGACGGCGCACCCAGCGGATCGCCGAGCGGGCCGACCAGCCAGGCCGTGCCACCGGGGGACCAGCCATTAATGGTGCCGACCCGCAAGGCCAGGTCGAATGCCGGACCGGCGTAAGTCGCTACACCCTCGCGACGGGTCAATGGCGGCTGCGGCATCAGGCCCGTGGCCGGGGCCAGTGCGCACTCAGCACTGTTGGCAACCATGCCGACCATGCTCTGGCACCACGCGGGAACCACCGGGGATACCGCCACTGCAGCCGGAATCACGCGCTGCTGGATGCCCACGCCGATGCGCTGGCTGTCGCCGGCGGGAACCGAAAACAGGCCGCCGATGGTCAGCGGGGACGCCGCCCGGGGCGTCGGCTGCAGCGGGGCTACGTAGAGCGCGCGATCGCCATCGCCATCGGCCCGCGCGGCCCCGATCCAGTCGCCGTCGGCCGACAGCCGGAATACCACCGCGGCAGCGTCGGCCGCGGGCACGGCCGTGCCTTCGGCGGCCCACAGGGCGACCGGAGCGAGCAGTGCGGCGACGATGGTGGCGGATTTGCGCAGCATCACGGGGAATCGGGCCTGAGAGTGCTTTGACCGCAGTTGTGCAGCGAAGTTTCCGCGGCACGACCACCACAGCATGCACCCGCTTATATGGAACTGGATGTTAACCGATCAACGCTTCCCGAAGGAACCGCCAGCTTGCCGCCGGCGAGCCTGCCCGCTCCGTCTGGCGGCGCACATGGGGGCGTCAGTCGGCAAAGATGCTGCCCACATCGGCCGCGTCGAACAGGTATTGCCGGCTGCAGAACTCGCAACGCACCGTGATCACCGGCGTTTCCGCCAGCGCGGCGCGCACTTCGGCCTCGCCCAGCGAGGCCAGCACCGCGGTCACCCGCGCGCGCGAGCAGCTGCAGCCGAAAGCCAGCGGCCGCGAGGGCTGCAGCCGCACGTCGTCTTCGGCGAACAGCCGGCGCAGGATGGTCTCCGGCGGCAGGGTCAGCAGTTCATCGTCGGCCAGCGTCCGGAACAGCATGCCGAGGCGCTCGAAATCCGGCGTCATGTCGCGTAGCGCATGGCCGCCCTCGACCGGGATCTGCTGCAGTAGCATGCCGGCGCTGACGCCATCCGAGCTCGCGAGCCGAATCGCGGTTGGCAACTGCTCGGAGCGCTCGAAGTAGCCTTCGAAGGCGTGCTCGAGCTTGCCGCCCTCGAGCGGCACCAGGCCCTGGTAGCGCATGCCCTCATCGCGCTCGATGGTGATCGCGAGCAGCGCATCGGGGCCCAGGGCCGCGAGCGTCTCCGGCGCGCGCGCATCGGGCTCGCAGCGCGCGATCGCGCGCAAGGTGCCCGCAGCGGTGCACTCGGCGAACAGCGTGCCGATGCTGGAGGGCGCACGCAGCTGCACCGACACGGTGCCGCGCAGCTTGATGTCGCCGGCGAACAGCGCGGCCGCGGTCTGGCATTGGCCCAGCCAGTCGCGCACGCCCTCGGCATGGCTGTTCTGCGTGGCGATCGTGCGCCACGCCGGTCCCAGTCGCACGATCAGGCCGCGCACCCCGGTGTGTTCGATGTGGAAGTGGCGCAGCCAGTCGCCGCCGGCGGTGGAAATCGGGGATGATGGAGTGGACATGGGCCGAAGTATGCAACGAAATCCGGGAACGTCCCGTCGTCGACCGTGGTACTGGCGGGTGTTGCGGGTACTCGCGCTGCTCGCGGTTGCATTCGGCCTGGGCTCGGTGCTGCTGGTAGGCAGCCTGCGTTTCGTAGCACCGCCCGGCAGCGCCTTCATGCTGGCCCGTTCGCTGGAGGCGCGCAGCGCGGGCGACACCACGTTCCGCCTCGACTACCGCTGGAAGCCGCTCGAGCAGATCTCGCGCCAGCTCGCGCTTGCGGTGGTGGCCGCCGAGGACCAGAAGTTTCCCCAACACCACGGCTTCGACCTCGATGCGATCGGCGATGCGGTGCGCTCGCAGGCCGATGGCGGCCGCAGTCGCGGGGCGAGCACGATCTCGCAACAGGTCGCGAAGAATCTGTTCCTGTGGTCGGGTCGCAGTTGGGTGCGCAAGGGCCTCGAGGCGTGGTTCACGCTGCTCATCGAGACCCTGTGGCCGAAGTCGCGTATCGTCGAGGTGTACATGAACATCGCCGAGTTCGGCGACGGCATCTACGGCGCCGAGGCGGCGGCGCAGCGCTTCTTCTCGCGGCCCGCCAGCGCGCTGAGCCGCAACCAGGCCGCGCGACTGGCAGCCGTCTTGCCGAGTCCGCGCCACTACGCGGTCGAGCGCCCCAGTCGCTACGTGCAGGCCAGGGTGCGCTGGATCGAGCGCCAGATGGTGCAGTTGGGCGAGGACTATCTGTTGCCGGTGTTGGGGCCGGTGCCGCGCGCAACCTGAGTGGCGCGCTGCAGCACCTGTGCGGTGTTTGCGGAGTAATATCAGGCCCGCGACGCTGCGCACAGCCGGGAGTGAAGGCATGGCCAAGGTGATCGATCTGCTCGCCGACAAGGGCCGCGAGGTGGTAGCCATCGGGCCCGAGGAACCGGTGCTCGAGGCGATCGAGCTGATGGCCGCCAAGGGCATCGGCGCGGTGCTGGTGATGCGCGGCGAGGAGCTGCTCGGGATCATTTCCGAGCGCGACTACGCGCGCAAGATCATCCTCAAGGGGCGCTCCTCGGCAGAGACCGCGGTATGGGAGATCATGTCCTCGCCGGTGCTCACGGTCGGCATGCTCGACAGCGTGAACACCTGCATGATGCTGATGACCGAGAAGAGGATCCGCCACCTGCCGGTGATCGAGCACGGCCGGGTCGCCGGCGTGCTGTCGATCGGCGACCTGGTCAAGGCGGTGATCGAGGAACAGCGGCGCGAGATCGAAGAGCTGCAGCGCTACATCGCCAGCTGACGGGCGCCGCGCGCGGGAGACAGCGCCGACGCTCCCTGTGGGAGCCGGCATGCCGGCGACGGCGGCATTGCCGATCTCCGCAGTCGCTGCCATGGCAGCTCCCACAAGGAGGCGCCGATCGCACCGCGAGCTCGCAACGCCACGACCTGACTCGCGCTCGCCTGGTCCTTGTGGGAGCCGGCATGCCGGCGACTGCAGCACCGATGACTTGCCGCAGTCGCTGCCATGGCAGCTCCCACAAGGAGTGCCGGGCGTTGATTCTGGTCAAGCCGTCCCGCCGGTCGCGTATTCTTGGCCCGGTGACCGAGTCCGACCCCCTCCGCAAAGCCCGCATATCGCGCCAGTTGACCGATCTGACGGTCCGTCTGCGGCGTTCGGTCGCGCTGCACTGCCGTGGGCGGGCGGGCGTGGATCTGGACGACATCGAGCAGGAAACCCGGATTCGCCTGTGGAAGGCGCTCGAAAGTGACCGGATCGAGGTCCTTGCTGCGTCTTATGTGCAGAAGGTGGTCGCCAGCGTCGTGATCGACGCCGGGCGGCGGGCCGCGGTGCGAGCCGCGGATCCGCTCCCGGAGTCCGATTCCGAAGCCGGCCCGGCGAGTCTGATCGCCGAGGGAGCCGATCGAGCCGCGATGGACGGGCAGCACGTGGATCACGTGATGCGCTGCATCGCGGAACTGCCGGCCCGCCGCCGTTTACCGGTCAAGCTGCACCTGCAGGGCTATTCCTTGCCGGAGATCGCCGAAATCGAAGGCGTCTCGGCCGAGGCGATCCGCAAGCTGGTGACGCGTGGCCTCGACGAACTCAAGCAAGCATTGCGTGAACTGGGTCTGGGTGACTTCGATGACTGAGCCAAGATGACCAAGCCAAGCCTCTCCGGGATTTTCCGCCACGCCAGCGCGAGCCACGACAGCGGCATCGCTGCCGATGATGTCGCCCGCGTAGCCGCCGGCGAACGCCTCGGCGCGCGCCACGACGCGGTGGTCGAAGCACTGGCCGGCTCGCCGGCCGGCCTGCTCGCCAATCGCGCGCGGCGCGACAGCCAGGCGCAGATCCAGGCGCTGGTGGCGGGCGAGCAGGTGGTCACAGCCATGCCCGTGCGTATGCCCGCGCGTCGCACCTGGCGTCCGGGATTCGCGATGGCGGCTGGCGCGATGGGCGTCGCACTGCTCGCGGGACTCATGTTCCGCGCCGGTCCCGAGCCGCAGGTGGATCGCGCCGCGACCGCTGCGGCACTCGACGACGTGATCTTCAGCGTGTCCTACGAGAGCGACGGCGCGGTCGCGTCGAACTCCAGCGGCGAGGATCCGATCTTCATCGACGAGTTCGGCGGCTGAGCCACGCCGCGCCGGGCAGCACCCGGCGCCGCTTCAATCGACGATCGCGCTCACGTGCTCGCGGGTCGCATCGAACGCGACCTGCGGCCAGCGCTCCTGGGTCAGCTGCAGGTTGACCCGGCTGGGCGCGAGGTAAACCAGTAGTCCCGCGGCATCGAGGGCGAGATTCGGCGCAGCCTTCTCGCGAAATTCCTCCATCTTCTTCGGATCGTCGCAGCGCACCCAGCGCGCGGTCGATACCGCCACCGTCTCGAAGCCGCAATCGACGCCGTATTCGTCCTTGAGCCGATACGCGACCACGTCGAACTGCAGCAAACCCACCGCGCCGAGGATCAGATCGTTCGACATCAGCGGGCGGAAGAACTGGGTGGCGCCCTCTTCGGACAGCTGCGCGAGGCCCTTGGTCAACTGCTTCATCTTCAGCGGGTCGCGCAGCCGCGCGCGGCGGAACAGCTCGGGCGCGAAGTTCGGAATCCCGGTGAACGACAGCGAGTCGCCCTCGGTGAAGGTATCGCCGATCGATATCGTGCCGTGGTTGTGCAGGCCGATCACGTCGCCCGGCCATGCCTGCTCGACCAATTCGCGATCGGAGGCCATGAAGGTCAGCGCGTTGGCCAGCTTCACTTCCTTGCCCAGCCGCACGTGCAGCGCCTTCATGCCGGCGTCGAAGTGGCCCGAGCAGATGCGCATGAACGCCACGCGGTCGCGGTGCTGCGGGTCCATGTTGGCCTGGATCTTGAACACGAAGCCCGACATCCGCTCCTCGTTCGGTGCGATGGTGCGTGAAGTCGTCGCACGCGGTCGCGGCGAGGGCGCGTGCTCGACGAAGAAGTCCAGCAGCAGCTGCACCCCGAAGTTGTTCACCGCCGAGCCGAAGAACACCGGCGTCTGCCGACCGGCGAGGTATTCGCCGGCATCGAAGGGGTGCGAGGCGCCCTTGACCAGTTCGAGTTCGCCGTGCAATTCCTTCCACGCCTCCTCGCCGATCCGCGCGCGCAGCGCGGGATCGTCGAGCTTCAGGATGGTCGAGTCCTGGCGGGTGAAGTTGCGTCCGGGCTCGAACAGATGCACCTCGTCGTCGACCAGGTGGTACACGCCCTTCAGCCGCGAGCCCATGCCGATCGGCCAGGTCACCGGCGCGCACTGGATCTTCAGCACGCTCTCGACTTCATCGAGCAGTTCGATCGGCGAGCGACCCTCACGGTCGAGCTTGTTGATGAAGGTCATGATCGGCGTATCGCGCAGCCGGCAGACCTCCATCAGCTTGATGGTGCGCTCCTCCACGCCCTTCGCGCAGTCGATCACCATCAGCGCGGAGTCGACCGCGGTCAGCACCCGATAGGTGTCTTCGCCGAAGTCGGCGTGGCCCGGCGTGTCGAGCAGGTTGACGATGCGACCCTCGTAGGGGAACTGCATCACCGAACTGGTCACCGAGATGCCGCGCTCCTTCTCCAGCGCCATCCAGTCCGAGGTCGCATGGCGCGCGGCCTTGCGACCCTTGACGGAGCCTGCCATCTGGATCGCGCCGCCGAACAGCAGCAGCTTCTCGGTCAGCGTGGTCTTGCCCGCGTCGGGGTGCGAGATGATGGCGAAGGTGCGGCGACGTGCCGTTTCGGCAATCTGCTGGGACATGGGACGGTGGACCGAGGCCGCGGAACGGCGCGAAGCCGGCGATTATAGTGCGGAGCGCCATTGCCCGCCGGTGCCATGGCAGCTCCCGCACTGCTCAGACCTGTCGATCTGCCTTGTGGGAGCTGGCATGCCAGCGACTGGCACCTGGTCCATTACGGAGCCCCAAAAGAAAACGGCCGGATCGCTCCGGCCGTTCGATCTCACGCGTGACGCGGACTTCGGATCATTGACGGCGCAGGGTCAGCGCGCCAAGCCCGACCACCAGCAGCGCGAGCAACAGCAGCGCCGGACCGCCGAGCGTGTTGACGGCCCGAGCTACCGGAGGTCCACCGAAGAGCCCTTCGTCGAACGAGAACGTATCGATGCCGACGAAGTTCGAATTGGCGCCGGCCGGGCCGCCGCTGGC
>JANOEA010000235.1:0-17594 GCA_031412975.1 Pseudomonadota bacterium
CGCGGGCGCCTCGACGAGGCGGCGATGGGCGAGCGCAAGCCCGGCATGCGGCGCGAGCTGGTCGATGCGATGCTCGCGGTCGCCGCAGGAAAACCCGCCGTATCGGGGCAGGTGCCCGGCATGGGTTGTTCGATCAAGTGGAAGCGCGACTGAGGGGCGCGATCTGCAGGCGTTGGAATGTCGCCGTGCAGGGCGCGATGCCGATCTGTGCAGGCAATTCGAGGCCCTCGCGCGCAGCGAGCAGCTTGATGTATGCCGCGTGGTGGATCGTGTGGTTGATCAGGTACAGGATCTCGCGGCGGAAGGTCGAGGCGAAAGTGTCCTCCACCGTGCGGTCGAACAGGATCTCGGCGCGCACCGTTACCGCGCAGGCGATGTCGGCACTCGCGAGCGCCCTGCTCCACGCGATGAGCTCGGCGATCTGCGCCTGCGCCGCGAGCGGATCGCGCTCGACGGAGCTGTGCCGATTGCGCTGGTTGTAGTCGATCTCGCGCGTAGCGAGGCCGCTCCGCAGGCACAGGAAGTGATCGGTGATGTGGCGGATGTGGCGCCCGATGCCGGCCTGCTGGTAGAGCCGCATCTGCAGGCCGTCGGGTAACGCGGCGATCGCCAGCACCACCGACTGCGCCTGGCCGGCCGCTTGCGCGAGCGCTTCAAGCAACATCGCGCTGCACTCCATGCAGGCGATCGAATTGCTCTGCGCCCTCGCTGCCGAGGTAGCGTTCGATGTAGCGCGCAGGCGTGTTGCGCAAATCGACCACGATCAATCCATCGAGCGAGCGGTTGAAGCCGTGGTTGACGGTGAACGAGATGAAACGGCCGTTGAGCGACAGATAATGATGGATCAGGGTCGGGATCGAACGGCCGTCGATGCGGCCGAGGATCATGTTGATCAGCGGGATGTTGCGCAGCGCGCTGATCGCCTCTGCGCTCCATGGTCGTTCCCGCGCGCGCAGCGGCGCATTGGGGCGAACCCGCTGCCGCACCGAGGCCTCGGCCCCATAGTGGTAGAGAAACACGTCGGCGAGGATCGCGCGGCCCAGCTGCGAATACTGCTGCGAGATGCTCACGCAGCCGAACAGCGTGTGGTAGCCGGGGTTGTCGACGATGAACGCGCCGAGTCCCTTCCACAGCAGGTCGAGCACGCGCGGGTGGCGCTGGTAGTCGGGAGTGATGAACGAGCGACCGACTTCCAGCGACTTGCCCAGGTGGCGGATGAACGCTGCATCGTAGTCGTACAGCGAGCGACTGTAGATGTTGCGCAAGCCGCCCTGGTCGAGCAACTGGTCGACCCGGGCCAGGCGATAGGCGCCCGCGATGCACTGCTTGCGCTGGTCCCACACCCACAGGTGCCAGTAATGCGGGTCGAAGCGATCGTGGTCGATCGCGCGGCCGGTGCCTTCCTCGACGCTGCGGAACGTGTGTTCGCGCGCGATCCCGATCTGCTCCATCACGCAGCCCATTGCGTCGAACGGCGCACAGTAAGTCGCGAAATCGCCGTGGCCGCCGACCCGATAGCGATCCAGCGCCGCCATCTGCCCCAGCATCGCCTCGAGCGGCACGTCGCCGCGGATCGCCTGGCCTGGCGCGGCGGCCGCGACGCTGGTCTTCGGATTGCCGGCGCCGAGCAGGTCGCAGCACAGGCGCAGGTAGCTGGTCGCAGCCTGTGCATCGCCGAACTGCTTGATCTGTGCGCCGGTGATCGGCTCGCCGACCCGTGCGCGCACCCGACTGCCACGCTTGGCCAGCATTGCGCGTCCGAGCAGCAATGTGCGCAGCCGCTTGCTGACGAGTCCGGTCAGGTAGAAGGCGATGCCGTTGCGCGCGCCGACGTGGATCGGCACGCACGTGGCCTGATGGCGCAGTGCCAGCGCACCGACCAGTTGATTCCACGCGCGATCCGCGATGCGCAGGGTCGGCAGCTTCACGGTCGACACGGTGCCTGCCGGGAACACCAGCGCCGCGCCGCCACCGGCGAGGTGTTTGCTGAGCGCGCGGATCCCCTTGCCGTTGGCGCGGCGCGCGTCGGCGTTGAGCACATCAACGCCGATGAACACGTCCTCGAACTCGGGGATGCGCAGCAGCAGCTGGTTGGTCAGCACCTTGAGGTCGGGGCGGATCGCCAGCAGCAGTTGCGTCAACAGCATACCCTCGAGGCCGCCGAGCGGATGGTTGGCCACCACGATCAAGGGTCCGCTGCGCGGAATCGCATCCAGCGCCCCGGGATTCTCGACCTCGATCGCGGTCGCCATGTTCTTCAGCACCACCGCGAGCAGGCGATCCGTGCGATCGACCGTGCCTTCACCGGGGGCCAGCCGCGATTCGTACAGCGCGCGCAGGTCCTGCAGGCCGGTGAGCTTCTCCAGCAGGAATCGCGCCAGCGGATTGCCGATCGGCAGGTCGAAAGGGTGCGGTCTCATGAGCTTCAGTCGGTGGAAGGGTAGTGCCGGGTGAGCTTGCGCTCGAGCTGCCAGTGGCGCAGCAGCGTGAGCAACCCCGGTGGGCGATGGCCGCGCCGGCGCTGGTGCGCGCCGAGCGCGAACAGCGTGCGGTACTGCCACAGCAGGGTGCCGATCGCATCGCGCAGCGACGCGTCGCGGTCCCAGATCTGGATCGACTCGGCGCTGGCGCCATTGATCTCGACTACCTGCAGGCCCTCGCCGGCACGCAGGGCATCGAGGTCGGCGAACTTCAGGTCGAGCCGTCCATAGTGGAAATCGGGAATGCCGGCCATGATGCGATTGATCGCAGCGGTGAGCGCCGGCGTGATGTGCTCGCGTGCGTCGCGGAACACCGCGCCGCGGCAGTGGCTGGCCGAAAACACCAGCCGCACCCGCTCGCCGTTCGGGATCACGCTGTTCCATCGCGCGGCATGGCGTTGCCGATAGAGATGCTGCACGCGGGCGGCGCGCTGATCGCGCTGCAGCAGTTGCTCGAGCGTGCTGCGCCCATCGCCGATAACCTGCGGGCGATACTTGAATGTCAGCGAGGCGATGCTGCCGTCGGCATCCGGGAACTTGACGTAAAACACCCCGGCTTCGGGCTCGAACGAGGCGAGCTTCTGGCACAGCAGCGCAGCGCCCGCCGGATACGCAGCGATCGCGGCCTGCAATTGCTGTACGCCCGCTATCAGCTTCACGCCGGCGCCGCGGCAGCCGATGTCGGGCTTGCACACCAGTGGAAACCCGAACCCGGCGTCCGCGGCCAGCGTGGCGCAGTGCCGTGCCTGCGTGTGTGCCGGCTCATCGGTGACGACGTGGCGCACCCACGGCAGGATCGCCTCGCGGCAGGCGCCGATGGCTTGCTGCATCAACTCGGCCTTGCCCACCCCGACCATGCCCGACAGGGTAAGGCCCGGGTTGGCGAGGAACGGCACGGTCAGCGACCGGTGGCGTGCCGCGAGCAGCAGCCACTGCAGCGCGACCGGCGCATACATGATCGTCGACGGCCAGAACTCGAACATCGAGACCGGGCGTTCGCCCACATCGCCGGGTGCTACCCATGCATCGTTGGTCAGCGGTCTATCGTCGAACATCCATCACCCCGTGCCTACGCGCGCTGCGTACCGCCGATCAGTCGTGCGAACTGCGGACGCTCCAGGTACAGGATCGCCGCGGCACTCACCCACACTCCGCAAGCCAAGCCGAACAACAGGCCGCCGTCGTTGTTGACGTCGACGCCCAGCGGCGTGAACAGATGGACGAAGATCGCGCCGCTGATGATCGCCAGCGCCATTCCGGCGCCCAGCAGGCGCAGCATCCGAAGCTTGGGGATGAGTCCCGCCAGCAGCAGGACCGAGGCGACCAGTTCAGCCGAACCGATGACCTTTGCGCTGAAGATGCCACCCGGGTTGAACAGCCCCGGATAGCCGAGTCCGCCAGCCCAGGTGTCGAGCGTGCCGAAGATGTTTTGCGTCTCCGGCGCGTCGGCGAACTTGAAGAACAGGGACTGGAGGAAGATCACCGCGATGTACAGGCTCAGCGCGATGGCGATGTAACCGCGTTTCTTGTCCATGATTGGGCTGCCTGTCTCAGTTTGCCAAAGCGCCAGGCCAGTTGGCGTCTGCAAGCCGGATGAAGTTGGGTATGTCGCCCTCCCAGCGCGTCTGGATGTTCTTGTCGTAATTCAAGTATAGCTTGCCGTCGACGATCTTCCAGAACAGCGGATCGCCCGAGGCGACCTTGTTCTGGCTCACCGCCCATGCGCAGTATCCGCCGAACTGCGGGCTGTACTTGGCCGGATCGGCGATGAACGCGTCGCGGTTGGCGGCGGAACTGAACAACCAGGTCGCGCCCTGGTGGGTGTGCGAAAACTGCTGGTCGCCCTTGGTCGGCTGGCCGATCGTGAAATAGGCGACCACGTCGTAACCGCTGACGGCCTTGTCGCTGAACAGGCCGGTGTAGATCGGCTTGGAATCTGCATGGGCCGGAACGCTGGCGAGTGCGCCGGCGAGCAGCAGGGTGGCCGCAACCAGGATTCGGAGTAGCGTGGACATAAAGAGCCTCTCGAGTTGCGCTTCGCGCCGGGTGCCGGGCGAACAGCGGGTGTGCGCCGTGCGGCCGAACGGCGCACCGCCGGCGACTGCTTCGTTGACCGGGCCCGGGCAGGTTTGCTTTCGCATGGCGACGGTGCGTGCTGGCGTCGTGACCATGCGCGACGACTCGACCCCGTCAGGAATACTGGCCGGCCGGGCGCGGTTGATCCCTCGCCGCCGCTCGTGTTACGCCGCTTGCGCGAGCGTGTTCGCGCTGCAGTCGAAGTACGCCACGACCGCCGCGAGCTGCACGAGGGGATCCTGGGTCGCATTCACCGCTGCACGCAAGGCACCGGCTGCATCGCCGTGATCCTTGCAGTACCAGCCCACGTGCTTGCGCGCGATGCGCGCGCCCTGCACGTCGCCGTAGAACGCGTACAGCGCGTGCAGGTGATCGAGCAGGATGTCGCGGACCGCGGCGGGCGAGGGCGGCGGCAATTCGCGGCCGATCGCGAGGAAGTGCGCGATCTCGCGAAAGATCCACGGGCGGCCCTGCGCGGCGCGGCCGATCAGCAGGCCGTCGGCGCCGGTGCGCGCGAGCACCTCGCGCGCCTTCGCCGGTGAGTCGACATCGCCATTGGCCAGCACCGGGATCGACAGCTGCGACTTGATCAGCGCGATCGTGTCGTATTCGGCGGCCCCCGCGTACATGTCCTCGCGGGTGCGGCCGTGAACGGCGAGCGCCGCGATCCCGCAGTCCTGCGCGATTTGCGCGATCGCCGGCCCGTTGCGCTGCGCGCGCGACCAGCCGGTGCGGATCTTCAGCGTGACCGGCACCTCGACCGCGCGCACTACCGCCGCGAGGATCCGCGCGACCAGTGCTTCGTCCTGCATCAGCGCCGAGCCCGACCACACGTTGCACACCTTCTTCGCCGGGCAGCCCATGTTGATGTCGATGATCTGCGCGCCGAGGTCGACGTTGTAGCGCGCGGCCTCGGCCAGCATGCGCGGGTCGTAGCCGGCGATCTGCACGCTGACCGGTTCCGGCTCGCCGACGTGGTCCATGCGCAGTCGCGACTTGCGGGTGCCCCATAGCGTCGGATCGGCGGTGGTCATCTCCGACACTGCCAGCCCCGCGCCGAGCCGCTTGCACAACAGCCGGAACGGCTTGTCGGTGACGCCCGCCATCGGGGCGAGGATCAGGGGCGTCTCGATGTGGTGGTGGCCGATGCGCAGCATACGGCGACGATTCTACGCCATCGGCACCATCGGCCTGGCAACGGGACAGCGCTCAGTCGCAGTTTGCGACGGTGTCGCGCGGGTCCTCGAAGCTGCTGTGCCCGAGCGACTCGACGAGGTTGGTCCTCAATGCAATCAATCGCACCCGATCGCGCCAGCCGCGCAAGGGCCGGGTCGCTGCTCAGGCGCCGGCGAGTTCCCGCGCCAGCCACGCGCGCGCCGCGGTCCAGGCGCGGTTGACGCTGCGTGGCGAGCTGTCGAGCACCTCGGCGGCTTCCTCGACCGTCAGCCCGCCGAACCAGCGCAGCTCGACCACCCGCGCCATGATCGCATCGTGGGCGGCAAGGCGATCGAGTGCGGCATCCAGCGCGATCAGTTCGGCCGGATCGGTGCCGTCCTGGGCCAGCCCCGTGACCAGGGTCACCGGATGGATGCCCCCGCCGCGCTTGTCGCGCAGCAGTCCGCGTGCATGGTCGACCAGCACGCGGCGCATGGCGATCGCGGCGATCGACAGGAAGTGGCGGCGGTCGCGATACTCCGGCTGTGGCCCGGAGACCAGGCGCAGCCACGCCTCGTGGACCAGCGCGGTGGGCGTGAGCGTATGGCCGCTGCGCTCGCGCGACATCTGCGCGGCGGCAATGCCGCGCAGTTCGCGGTAGAGAATCGGCAGCAGCACTTCGGCGGCATCGCCGCGCCCCGCGTGCAGGGCCGCGAGCAGTCCGGTCACCGATCCGTCGTGCGAGCTCATGGCGCGAATCCTAGCAGTGCGGGCGGCGCGCCTATACTGCACACGGACGCGGGGGCTCAGTGATGACCGGAGCACGCTGGACGCAAATGTGGGAGCTGTTCCACGCGGCGCTCGAGCAGTCGCCGGACGCGCGTGCGGACTGGCTGACCACGCAGTGCGCCGATGACACCGCGCTGCGCGACGAACTGGCCGGATTGCTTGCCGCGCACGCCGCCGGCGACTCGCCGCTGGATCGTGCGCCGGCTGCGGCGCTGGTCGAACCGTCGCTGCCGGAGTCCTTCGGCCCGTGGCAGGTGCGGCGCGAGATCGGCCGTGGCGGCATGGGTCGCGTGCTGGAAGTCGAACGCACCGATGGCGAGTACGCGCAGCGCGCGGCGTTGAAGCTGATCGACCCGCTGTTCGCGCACGGCAGCGCAGTGGAGCGCTTCCTGCGCGAGCGGCAGATCCTCGCGCGGCTGAACCATCCGCGCATCGCGCGCCTGCTCGATGGCGGCCGCAGCGCCGAGGGCCAGCCGTGGCTGGTGATGGAGTACATCGACGGCCAGCCGATCGATCGCTGGTGCGCCGCGCACGATGCCTCCACTGCGCAAAAGGTGGCGCTGCTGATCGATATCTGCGAAGCGGTCGACTTCGCGCACCGGCAGCTGGTGGTGCATCGCGATCTCAAACCCGGCAACGTGCTGGTGACGCCCGATGGCGTGCCGATGCTGCTCGATTTCGGCATCGCGCGCAGCCTCGATCCGCTCGCGGCCGCCGCCACGGCGGTCGACGAGGCGCGGCCGCTGACGCCGCGCTATGCGAGTCCCGAGCAACTTTGCGGTGAGCCGGTCGGCGTGGCCTGCGACGTCTATGCGCTGGGCGTGCTGGCCTTCGAACTGTTCGCGGGCGAGCCGCCCTACGAGGTCGCCGGGTTGGGCTGGATGGCATTGGCGGAGCGGCTGCGTAGCGGCGATCCGGCGGCGTTGCACACGACGCCGCGCGGACGGACGCTACCGCGCGAGCTCGACTGGATCTGCGCGAAGGCGATGCAGCCCGATCCTGCGCGCCGCTATCCGACAGCGCAGGCGCTGGCGGACGATTTGCGCGCTGCGCTGGCGCATCGGCCGGTGGCGGCGCGCGGGCCGGGATCGGCGTATCGCATCGGCAAGTTCCTGCGTCGTCGCTGGCCGTGGGTGGCCGTCGGTGCGGTGTTCGCGCTCACCGTCGCGGGCTTCATGCTGCGGGTGGCCGGCGAAAGCGCCGCGACCCGCGCTGCACTCGCGGCGAGCGAGGTCGAGCGTGAACGCGCGCAATCGGTCGCGCGATTCCTGTCGGAGCTGTTTCGCAGCGCCGACACCACGCAGTCCGACGGCGTCGCGATCAGCGCGCGCGACGTGCTCGATCGCGGACGAGCGCGACTCGCGGCCAGTGCCGACCTGCCGCCGCCGGCGCGGGTGCTGCTGCTCAATTCGCTGGCCGAGGTGTATCGCAACATGGGCGAGTATGCAGAGGCGGGCGTGCTGCTCGAGCAGGCGCGCGATCTGCTCGCACAGGTCGGCTCCACCGCACTCGAGGCGCAAACCCTGGAGAACCTCGGCGTGGCGCTGGAACTGGCCGGTCGGCCTGCCGATGCGCGCGCGCCGCTCGAGCACGCCCTCGCGCTGCGCCGGGCGATCGCACCGCCCGATCCTGCTGCCGTTGCGCAAGCCGCGATCCGCCTCGCAGGCACCCTGCAAACCCTCGGCGAGCGCGACGCCGCCGGCGCCTTGTTCGCCGAGGCGCATGCGATCCGCAGCGCGGTGTTGCCGCCATCCGATCCGGCGCGTGCCGACAGCGCGCTTCGCCATGGCTCGTGGTTCTGGGTCGCGGGAAAGCTCGACGAGGCGGCACCGCGATACCGCGAGGCGCTCGCTGCGCGCCGCATGCAGCAGCCGCTCGACGTTCCGGAGCTGGCCCGCGCGCTGGATGCCAACGCCGCGCTGGCGCACGCGCAGGGTCGCTATGCACAAGCCATTCCGCTCTACGAGGAAGCACTGGCACTGCGCCGACGGGCGCTCGGTGAAACCCACCGCCTCACCGCGGATTCGCTGAGCAATCTCGGCGCCTGCCGCTTCGATGGCGGCGATCCAGCGGGCGCCGAAGAACCGTTGCGTACTGCACTGCGAATCTACGCATCGGCGCTGCCGCCCGATTCGGTGGTGCCGGCCAAGACCCACAACAATCTCGGGCTGGTGCTGCAGGCTCGCGGAGAACTCGACGGTGCGCGTGCGCAGTTCGAACTCGCGCTGAGCTTGAACCGGCGCGCATACGGCTTGCGGCACCCGCGGGTAGCGGGCAACCTCAACAACCTCGCCCTCGTGCTCGAGCGCCAGGATGAACTGGCGGCTGCCGAATCCGCGCTGCGTGAGGCGGCAGCGATCATCAGCGAGGGCCCGGGCGCCACCCACGCCAGCCTGGGCTTTCCGTTGACCAACCTCGGCCGGCTCGCGCTATGGTCCGGCGATGCGCAAGCCGCACGGGCGCTGCTCGAACAAGCGCTCGCGGTCAGGCGCGCCGCGTTGCCGCAAGGCCATGCGCAGATCGCCGACACCTTGTCGTGGTTGGGCGCCGCGCAGTGCGCGACCGGTGACATCACCGCTGCGAAAGCTTCGCTGTCGCTTGCCGAGGAAATACGCCGCATTGCCGGCGATGACGATGCGCTCGAGGACCTGCGTGCGATCGGCACGGTCTGCCGCGCTGGCGATGGCAACCCGGAGTTCGTCGCCGATCTGCACGCCTGGCGCACTCGACGCGGCCCCGACGACCGCCTGGTTCGCTGGGTCGACGCGCGGCGGCCGACGCTATCCAGTACACATTGACCGCGTGCGGCCGGCATGCGCGTGCGCCCGCGTTGGTCGCCGCGAACCTGCAACCACCATGCCCTTCGTCGACCGCCGTGTCACAGACGCATCGTATGACAGCCCGGTGTGCGGGACTTGTCCAGGGGCTCCCGAGTTCCGCGGCCTTGGCGTTCGGCAGAATGGCGGCCGATCTGGAGCATGCGGCCGCGATGGTAGCGGCGCGCCCTGCCGGTTGCCGCGCGTCAATCCGGATCGTCGTCTGCCGCGTCGGCGGCGATCGCCGCGCGCAGCGGATGGGCGTCGAGGCCGGCGTCGCGCAAACGCTGCAGGGCCGCGTCGCGGCGGGCCCCTGCGGCCGCCAGATCGCCGTTCGCCTCGGCGACCAACGCGGCCAGCCATTGGCGGCGTGCGGCATCGGCGGCGAAGCCCGGCGGGAGCCTCGCGTCGGCCGCGAGCTGCGGTGCGAGCAGGACGCCCGCACGCGCTGCATCCCCCGCCGCCAGCGCGCAGCCCGCCTGCGCTTCGATGTGCACGCTGGCGTCCTCGGGGGAGATCGCCGGCAGTTCGCGCGTTTCGGTGTCGATCCGCGCCAGCCACGGCGCTGCCGCGACGACGTCGCGCTGGGCGCAGGCGCCGATTGCGAGCCAGGCCGCCGCGGCGGCGCGCGGTGCGGCGAATCCCGGGGGGCGCCGATCGAGCAGCGCCAGCGCGCGCTGCAGCGATTCCGCGGCTTCGCCGTGGCGACCCGCCTGCGCCAGCGCGATGCCGCGGTTCCAGTGCCAGAAATCGTAATCCTGCTTGGCTGCAATGCCGCGCGCGGCTGCGGTTTCCGCCTGCGCGCGGTCGAGCAGCGCGAGCGCGTCGTCGAAGCGGCCTTGCGACTGCGCGACGAGGCCGAGTCCGAGGCGGGCGGCGCCGCGGTACTCGCTGGGTCCTTCGAGCACGCTGTCGTAGATCGCGATCGCCGCCTCGAAGCGCCCGCTCGCGCGCACGAACTCGCCGATGGTGCGATCGCCCCCGCCGAGGTTGGCCAGCGCCACGGCCACCCGCAGGTGGCGTGGCCCGTACAGCGCGCGGGTGCTCTCCAGGCTGCGCTCGCGCAGGTGCTGTGACTCGCGGTGGCGGCCGAGCATGCCGAGGGTGAGCGCCTGCGAGGTGAACACGCGCTCGCGCAGGCCTTCGGGCAAATCGCCGCCGTTGGCCACCCTGTCGACCAGCGGTTGCAGACGAACCTCAGCTGCCGCAAAGCGCCGCTGGTCGATGAGCAGGTTGCCGTGCTCGAGAGCGATCTCCACCGCAAGCGTTGAATCGTCGGCGGTTGGCAGCAGTGCGGCGGCGCGGTCGAGCGCGGCGAGTCCGGCGTCCGCTTGCCGCAACCGACGGTGCACTCCGGCCTGGCGCAGCAGCGCACGCGCGGCGAGCAGCGGTGCGCCGTCGGCCTGCGCACGCGCCAGCGCGAGCGAGGCATCGACCAGCCGCTGTGCGCGCTCGGGCTGCTCGCGCGCAAGCCACACCTGGGTGATCGCATCGAGCATGTCGGCGCGCACGCCGGGAGCGGTCGCATCGGTTCCCAGTGCCAGCGCCTCGCCCTCGGCAAGCAGCGCGGCGGTGCTGGGCAGTTCGTTGCGTGGGCGGCCCGGTGCTTGCGCCTGGAACACGCGCAGCAGGAAATCGCGCAGCGCGTTGGCGCGATCCAGCGCCTCGCTGGTGCGTTCCCGCGCCGCCGCGGCGGCTGCGGCCTGCGCCTCGGCCTCGCGCGCGCGCTCCAGCGCCAGCAACGCGCCGACCGTGAGCGATGCGATCGCGAAGGCGGCCAGTGAAACCGGCAGCCAGTGCCTGCGCAGCGCGCGCCCGATCCGGTAGCCCAGCGCCGGCGCACGCGCGACGACGGGGCGGCCATCGAGCCAGCGCTGCAGATCGTCGGCCAGCGCCTGCGCGCTGGCGTAACGGTCTTCGGCTGCGGGCGCCAGCGCCTTGAGCAGGATCGCATCGAGGTCGCCGCGCAGCGCCGCGGCATTGCGCGCGACGCGCGAGGGCAGCGCCGGAATGGCGTCGGCTCTGATGCCCTCGCGTGGCGGTCGACCGCAAAGCAGTGCGTAGGCGAGGGCACCCAAGCCGTGTACATCCATCGCGGTCGATGGCAGCGCGCCGGTGAACTGCTCGGGCGCGGCGTACATCGGCGACAGTGCGCGCCAGTGGGTCGCGGTGGCCTCGCGCGCGGTGTCGTCGACCAGGCGTGCGATGCCGAAGTCGAGCAGGCGCACGTGGCCCTCGGCATCGACCAGTACGTTCGATGGCTTCAAGTCGCGATGCACGACGAGGTTGCGATGCGCGTAAGCCACCGCTTCGCAGACGTCGATCACCAGGCGCACGCGCTCGCGCGCACCGAGCCCGCGTGCATCGCACCACGCATCGATGCGCTCGCCTTCGACCAGTGCCATCGCCAGCCACGGCGTGCCGTCGGGCTCGACGCCGGCATCCAGCAGGGTGGCGATGTGCGGATGGCGCAGTCGCGCGAGGATCGATTGCTCGCGGCGGAAGCGCTCCGCACCCGGCCCGGCCAGCGCGCCGAGGGTCAGGATTTTCAGTGCCGCGATCCGCTCCGGTGCGTCCGCATCGTGCGCGCGGTACACCACGGCCATGCCGCCACGGCCAATTTCGGCGCCTGCGATCCAGCGCCCGATCCGGCGCCCTCCCAGCGTGGATGCCGGGTCGACCATCGGGGCCTCGCGCGCATCGGCCGCCAGCAGTCGCTCGACCCGAAGCCGCACCGGCGCAGGCAGCTCGCTGGTATCCAGCGCCGCGCCGCGCGCCGCGGGCGGCAGGTCTAGCAGCCGGTCGAAGACGGCGTCGGCGTCGCGCCAGAGCGCGATATCGTCTGCCTCGGGGGGTTGGTCGGGTCGCTTCATGCTGGTCGCGATCCTAGCCCGTGCAGCGCGCATCGGTGCAATGTCCGGTGGATGCGCCGTTTTCCGATGGTGGGGTAGCGACGATCACCGTCGACTGCCGCCACCGAGGGCTCCTGCATGCGATCCGTCCGTTCGATTCCCGCCGCCATCTGCCTTGCTGCTGCCGCCATGGGCACTACCGCGCCCGTGCTGGCGCTGGATCTGCGCGTCGGTACCGGCGCCGGCTGCACGCACGCGACACTGCAGGCCGCGCTGGACGCGCTCGAATCGCAGGCCGGCCTGCATAGCGTGCGGATCAACAAGGGCGGGTTTCCGGTGGCCGATGGCATGGCCTATATCCCCACGGTCAACCAGACCGGCGTGTTCCTCGAAGGCGGCTACGACACCTGTACCGCGCCCGCACCCACCGGCGACGTCACCATCGATGCCGATCGCGCGGTGTTCAACGGCACAGGTGGTGCGCCGCGCTCGGTGCTCGACCTGCGCCTGTTCGGTCGCGTCGGCACCTTCCAGATCCGCCGCATCGTGCTCACCGGTGGCGACGCCACTGCGGCGTCGCCGAGCACCGACGAGTTCGAAAGCGGCGGCGGCCTGATCGTGCGCGGCGGCGCTTCGGTGCTGCTCGGACTCGGCGCCTCGGTGCGCGGCAATGCCGCGATCAACGGCGGCGGCATCGCGCTGGCGGGATCGCGGGTGGTCGACACCGCCGGCTTCGCCCGCGTGGACCTGTTCATCGACGACGGTGCCGAGGTCAGCAGCAATGTCGCGAGCAACCGCGGCGGCGGCATCTACTGCGGCGGCGGCAACCCGGCGCCGGATGCGGGACCGGACGGCAACCGCCACGGCACCATCGTGCTGCGCGACGGCATCATCGGCTTCAACCAGGCCGCGCAGGGCGGCGCGTTCTACTGCCGCGGCAGCCTGCAGGGCGGCGGCGGCCTGCAGCCGGCGCCGCGCGATGGCCGCGCGGCGTGGATCGTCGCCAACCAGGGTGGTGCCACCGGGCTCGGCTGCGCGGCGGGCGATGCCACGCTGGATGCGGCGGTTCCCGTCGGCCCCGACGGACGGCGCACGCTCGGCGCGCCCGACGGCGGCACCGGCATCCTCGCGATCACCAGCAACGCCGCCGGCGGAAATCCCGGCATGTGCCTGACTGGCAGTCCCGACCTCGGCGGCAGCGTGGTCACGCCGGGCGCCAGCCGCTTCCGCATCCAGAATCTCTACGTCGCCCAGCAGTCCGGCGGCGGCACGCTCGGCATCGCCGCCTCCAGCTTCATCGAGCTCGATGTGCGGCCGTCCGGCGACGCAGTCGCCTGCAGCTTCTTCAATTCCACGCCCTGCGTGCGCCTGGTCGACAATGCGGTCGACGGCACCGGCGGCGCGACCAGCAACGGCCAGCTGCTGTCGGCCACCAATGGCGCGGTGCTCAACATCTACCGCGGCATGATCGACGGCAACCGCGGCCGCCCGCGGCTGTTCTCGGCCGCCACCGACGCGGTGCTGCGCCTGTGGTCGAGCATCGTCGACGACAACACCGTGGTGGTTGGCGTCGCCCAGCCCAGCGACAGCGCCGCGCTGTTCGAGTCCACGCTCGGCGGCACCGCAGGCGTGTACCAGACCACGGTGGTGATGCGCTCGCCGCTGGACTTCTTCTTCCGCATCGGCGACGGCATCGACAACGGCTTCGCCAGCGCGCACGGCAGCATCCTCGCCTCGACGGTGACGCCGGCCCCGGCCAACGTCGGCGGGCTCGCGCCACCCTCGCGCCTGACCCGGGTCTGGTGCGGTTTCTTCCAGTCGACCGCCGACTTCGCGGGCCACACGGTGTTCAACGATCCCCTCGTCGGGCCCTTCGTGGTGTTGCCGCCGTCAGCGTTCAACCTCGCCGCGGGCACCTATGCGCCGCAGAGCACCGGCCTGATCGACGCTTGCACGACGCCGGCGTACAACCGCGACTTCTACGGTCGGCCGTTCGACGTGCAGCTCGAGCCCGGCGGCGCGGTGCGCGCCGACATCGGCGCGGTCGAGGCCCAGCCCGCCGCGCTGCCCGATGCGCTGTTCGCCAATGGTTTCGAGGCGCCGTGAGCGCGCGCGACTGCGGTGCACCAGAGTCCGGCGCAACTGGGTGCGCCGGTCGCGCACAGGGTGCGCTCCTACAGGAGCGTCGCGCACCCGTAGGAGCGCACCGTGTGCGCGACCGCAACCTTTGCTCAGGCCGTCGAGCTGTCGCTCCCTAGCTGCGCGAGCAGGAACGCACGTGCCCGCTGCCAGTGACGGCGCACGGTCTTTTCGTTGACCGCGCGCACCTCGGCGATCTGCTGGAACTCGATCCCGCCGAAGAAATGCAGTTCCACCAGCTCGCGCTGCGCCGGATCGAGCGCATCGAGCCGATCGAGCGCCTGATCGAGCGCCAGCAGATCGAGGTCGGGTTCATCGGACTGCCCGAGCGCTGCGCCGAGCGTGATCGTCGGTGCGCCGCCGCCGCGCTTGTCGGCGTGGCTGGCCCGCAACTGATCGATCACGATGGCACGCATCGCGCGCGCCGCGCAGGCCATGAAGTGGTGCCGGTCGACCAGGTCCAGTTGCCGGTTGCCCGCGAGCTTCATGTACGACTCGTGCACCAGCGCCGTCGCGCTCAGGGTGTGCTCGCCGGCCGCGAGGCGCGATTGCGCAAGACGCCGCAGTTCGGGGTACAGCGCTTCGAATACGCGGTCGAGGCTGGCGCGATCGCCGCTGCGTGCTTGCTCCAGCCACTGGGTGATCTCGGCCATGCGGGCAGCCTAACCGAGCGCACCCGCACTGCGCATCCGGGGCGGCCGACCCATGTGGCGTGGAATCGGTGGTTCAGCGTCAGCTGCATTCAACTGCGGCGCGAACGGCACTCGCCGGAAGTGCCAGCCGCACGCCTGCATCCTGGATGCGGCCGATGAAGCGCCTAGACAGGTACCGCCGCAGGCTCGAAGATCTCTACGCCGATGCCTCGGTAGCCGATATAGCGGCAGGCTTGACCGAACATCGGCTGGCCGCTCACCCGGAAGCTCTGGCGCAAACCGTTGGTGCGGGTGCGGCTGAAGATGAAGTCCAGGAAGGGTTGACGTTCGTCGATGATGGCGCGCAAGCGCGTGCGTTCGACTTCGTTCCACCCGGCGGCGTCGGCGTTGTGCGCCTCGCCGGCGAGCGGCTCGACGCTGATCCCCAGCATGTCCAGTACCGGCCCGGAGACGCGCGTGAAAGCCCCGTCTTCGTCCTGCTCCCAGTACCAGTCGGTGGCCAACTCGGTCAGGCTGCGGTAGCGCGCCTCGCTCTCGCGCAGTTCCGCGGTCCGCTCTGCCACCAGATGCTCCAGCTCGGCCTGGTGCGCCTCCAGCTTGCGGTACAGCAGGCGCACTTCGAGCATGTTGTGGATGCGCGTCTTGGCCTCGAGCAGGTCGAAAGGCTTGCTCACGAAGTCCTTCGCACCGGCTTGCAATGCGCGCAGCTTGTGACCGGGCTGGGCGGTCAGCACGATCACCGGCAGGTAGGATTCGCTGGTGTTGGCACCGAGGCCCGCCATCACCTCGAATCCATCCATGCGCGGCATCTGCAGATCCAGCAGGATCAGGTCGTAGCGGTTGCGCCGGTGCAGGCTGCAGACTTCGGTCGGATCGCGGGTGCTGCTGACGCAGTGGTAACCCGCGTCCTGCAGCAACTGCTCGAGCAGCAGCACATTTGCTTCCTGGTCGTCGACGATCAGGATGTTGGCGGCGAGTATTTCGGCTTCGCTGATGATCATGGGCCGCGCTCCGCAACCGTTGCGTCGACGCCGGTTACGGCAAAATCCAGCGCAATGTCGAGGGTATCCATGAATTCGGTGACCTTGATGGGTTTGGTGAGGTAACGGAAGAAGCCGGCGTCGAGCCCCCGGCGGATGTCGCGCGGCAGGGCATTGGCACTCAGGGCAACCACCGGGATGTGCGCCGTTGCAGGGTCGGTACGCAGCAGCTGCAGCGCCGTGATGCCGCAGATACCGGGCAGATTGATGTCCATCAGGATCACGTCGGGCTGCGCCTCACGGGCGATCTGGATGCCGCTGTGCCCATCGCGCGCGCTGAGCAGTCGCAAATCGGAGCGGCGACCGATCAGGTCTTCCACCAGCATCAGGTTGGCCGGATTGTCCTCGACGTAGAGCAGGGTCCGAACCGCTTGCTCACCATCGACCGCGTGCACACGCTCGGGAAGGGCTGCAGGCAGTTCGGCCAGGCCAGGCGCTGCGCTTGCCCGCGGCAGATCCATCCAGAACACGCTGCCCTCGCCCACCACGCTGTCCACGCCGATGGTGCCGTGCATCAGCTCGACCAGGCGCTTGGCCGTGACCAGGCCGATGCCGGTGCCCTGTTCGGTTCCAGCCTCCTGGCCGAGACGATTGAACGGCTCGAACAGCTGTGCGAGCTGCTCGGCAGACAACCCCATGCCGCTGTCTTTTACCTGGATGCGGACCCGGTCCGGCGCGCGCGTCATGCAGGCCACCTCGACCCAACCATCCACCCGGTTGTACTTGATCGCGTTGGACAGCAGGTTGAGCAGCACCTGCTTGGTGCGCACGCGATCGCCGCGCACGATGCACGGCTCGAGCAGCTGCGGAAAGCGCAGACGGATACCGTGCTGTGCGGCCTTCGGACCGATCATGGAGTGGCATTCGTCCAGCACCTCGCCCAGCGAGATGGCTTCCAGCGACAGGAACATGTGGCCGGACTCGACCATCGCCAGGTCAAGGATCTCGTTGATCAGGCCCAGCAGGTACCAGCCGGCCTTGAGAATCTGCTCGACGCTGCGCAGCTGTGCCGCGTTCGGTGACCCCGATTCGATCAGCTGCGCGAAGCCGAGAATCGAGCCGAGCGGGGTGCGCAGCTCGTGGCTCATGCTGGACAGGAAGTCGGACTTTGCCTGGTTGGCTTTCTCCGCCGCAGACACGGCTTTCTGCAGGTCCTGCTCGACCTGCTTGCGGGCGGAGTTGTCGGTGCCGATCAGCAGGAAGCCGATGACCGACTCGCGTTCGTCGCGTAACGCGGTGATCGAAACAATCGCCGGAAAGCGGCTGCCGTCCTTGCGGATGTAGGTCAGCTCGTAGATGTCCTCGATACCACGCGAGGCTTTGAAGGCCAGCGCCTCGAAGCCCGGCTCGATGGGTTCGCCCATTTCCAGGCTCAGCGCCTCACCGCGCGCCTGGACCTCGTCCGGGTCGTGAAGGTCGCTCGGGCTGAGCTGGTCGATGACCTCGTGGGGCTCATAACCCAGCATGCGCTCGGCGCCCACGTTGAACAGCTGGATGATGCCCGTCTCGTCGGTCGCGATGATCGCAAAGTTGGCGCTGCGGAGGATGGCGTCCTGCAGCGCCTCGGCCTTGAGCCCTGCGCGCTGGCGCTGGA
>JANOEA010000236.1:0-8003 GCA_031412975.1 Pseudomonadota bacterium
GTGCCTGGCGCAGCAGCAGGTACGGAAAGGGTCGCCCATCGAGTGCCGCAAGTCCGGCGTTGACGCCCGCGACATAGGCATCGATGCTGCTGCGCTCCTGCGGCGTCGCGCTCCCTGCGACTTGCACTGCGCGCGCGCGGAAGCGGTGCAGGCGGTGCTTGCGATCGAGCTCGATTGCGGCCGCGCCGAACAGTTCCGACAACTCACCGGCCGCGGAGCGACGGGTGAGATCCATCTCGAAGTAGCGCTCCTGCGCGTGCACGAAGCCCAGCGCACGAATTGCGTCGAGACGATTGCCGCTCTCGATGGTGACCACGCCCAGCGCATCGCGCTCGATCGTGGCTGCTGCCGCGAGCCCTTCGAGGGTGCCGGAGCCGGCGTAGGCCGGAAGGCTTCGGTGCAACGCCCACCATGCGCCGGCCGCCGCCAATCCGGCGCACAGCACCAGGGCCACCACGATTCGCGTCACCCAGCGGCGCAGTTGCCCCACGGCCCACCCCCGACGGCCAGCAGGGTGCCGGCGCAGCGGGGATCGAGGCTAGCACGTGCGGCGGCGCTGCCGGCCGCCGCGCCACGCCGCGATCAGTCTTCGCGCTGCAGCGCGGTGATCTGCTCGGCGCTCGCCGAGATGGTGCCGCCAGTGCGCCGATCCAGCTTGGCGCGCAGCTCGCGTGCGGCCAGCGAGTTGGGCATCGCGTGCTCGAGCAGGGCGAGCATGCGCTGCGCTTCGATGTAGCGATCGCGCCGGATCTCGCGGTCGATCGCGGCGACCACCAGCGGATACAAATCGTTGATGCCTTCGCGGACCCGCGCGCTGTCGGGCTCGACCGCGCGGGCGGCCAATGTCCATTCGAGCGCGTTGTCGCCAGGGGGCGCGACCATGCGATCGGCCGCGAACGCGGCGTTGGCGCGCGCGAGCAGGTCGGAGGCGGTCGGATTCGGACCAGGCTGCGCGGAAGCGCTTGCGCCGAAGGCCAGTCCGACGATGCAGGCGATCAACCAGCGTCGCATCCCACTGCGCCCGTGGCGTATCGATGGATCCATGATCAACTCCGGTTGCGTTGGCGCGGCACGTTTGCGCGCGTGCCCCGATTACGCATGAGTGTCCCTGAATGGATGCAATGCGACCGTGCGATGGGGCACGTACTACCGAGTGTGGCGTTCATCCAAGTCGATCGCGCGTGAACATCAGTCACGCAACCGCCCGGCCCCCGGTGGCTCGCGCCGGCTGGGGTCCGTGCGAGCCACGCCCGCGCGGCGCGGTCAGGCGCGCGCGCCAGCCTCGATCCGCTCGACCCGCTGGAATCCGCGCGGCAGCAAACCGCCGCGCTGCGCACGCGCGCCACCATAGTTCACCAGGTCCGCCCACTTCAGCGTCATGTGGCGCGAACCCGCGTGGATCACCACCTCGCCCCCCTCGGCGATCACCGCGATGCCCACGCACAGCTCCTCGCCCTTCGCCAGCAGCTTCTTCGGGATCTCGATCAGTTTGTTGCCCTTGCCCTTGTCCAGTTCCGGCAGCTCGGCGACCGAGAACATCAACAGGTGGCCGGCAGTGGTCGCGACCACGATCCGGTCGCGCGCGATGTCGGCGGCGAGTCCCGGCGCGAGGATCCGCGCGCCGTCGGTCAGCGATACCACCTGCTTGCCGTTCTTGTTGCGGCTGAGCATGCTCTCGAACGGTGCGACGAAGCCGTAACCGTGGCTGGTCGCGACCACGATCCTGGCCGCTTCGTCCGCTATCGCGAGTGCATCGAAGCGTGCACCGGCCGGCGGGGTGAAGCGACCCGACAGCGGCTCGCCGTGTCCACGCGCCGACGGCAGCGAGTGCGCGGGCGTCGCATACGCGCGGCCCTCGGAGTCGAAGAACACCGCCTGCTGGTTGGTTTTGCCGCGCGCGACTGCGAGCAATCCATCGCCCTCGCGATACGCGAGCGAAGCGCCGTCGACATCGTGACCCTTGGCCGCGCGCGCCCAGCCCTTGCTCGACAGCACCACCGTGGTCGGCTCGGACGGAATCAACGCGGCCTCCGACAGCGCGCTCGCGGCCTCGCGCTGGATCAGCGGTGAGCGCCGCTTGTCGCCGAACTTCTCGGCGTCTTCCTTGATTTCGGCCTTGACCAGCGACTGCAGCTTGGCGCGCGACTTCAGCGTGACCGCAATTCGCGCGCGCTCTTCTTCGAGCTCGTCCTGCTCGCCGCGGATCTTCATCTCCTCCAGTCGCGCGAGCTGGCGCAGGCGGGTCTCGAGGATGTAATCGGCCTGCACTTCGGACAATGCGAAGCGCGCGATCAATCGCGCCTTGGGCTCGTCCTCGGTGCGCACGATGCGGATCACCTCGTCGAGGTTCAGGTATGCGATGCGCAGGCCTTCGAGCAGGTGCAGGCGCTTCTCGACCTTTTCCAGCCGATACTGCAGGCGCCGCTGCACGGTGTTGGTGCGGAAGGTGACCCACTCCGACAGCATGGTCTTGAGGTCCTTCAACTGCGGCCGGCCGTCGAGGCCGATCACGTTGAAGTTGGCGCGGAAGCTCTTCTCGAGGTCGGTGGTCGCGAACAGATGCCCCATCAGCTCCTCGGCATCGATCCGGTTGGAGCGCAGCACCAGCACGATCCGGCACGGGTCCCGATGGTCGGACTCGTCGCGGATGTCCTCGACCATCGGCAGCTTCTTCGCGCGCATCTGCTGCGCGATCTGCTCCTGGATCCTGGTCGGCGAGACCTGGTGCGGCAGCGCGGTGATCACGATGTCGTTGGCCTCCCTGCGATAGACGGCTCGGGCGCGGACCGACCCGTTGCCGGTCTCGTACAGCGCGAGCAGCTCGGCGCGCGGGGTGATGATCTCGGCCTCGGTCGGATAGTCGGGGCCCTTGATGTGCTCGCACAGGGCCTTGACCGTGGTGTCGGGCTCATCGATCAGGCGGATGCAGGCAGCCGCCACTTCGCGCAAATTGTGCGGCGGGATATCGGTGGCCATGCCGACCGCGATGCCGGTGGTGCCGTTGAGCAGCACGTTGGGCAGGCGTGCGGGCAACCACGCGGGTTCATCCAGCGTGCCATCGAAATTCGGCGTCCAGTCCACCGTGCCCTGGCCCAGTTCCGACAGCAGCAGCTCGGCGAAGCGGGTCAGTTTCGACTCGGTGTAGCGCATCGCCGCGAACGACTTTGGATCGTCCGGCGAGCCGAAGTTGCCCTGGCCCTCGATCAGCGGATAACGATACGAGAACGGCTGCGCCATCAGCACCAGCGCTTCGTAGGCCGCGCTGTCGCCGTGCGGATGGAACTTGCCGATTACGTCGCCGATCGTGCGCGCGCTCTTCTTCGGCTTCGCGCCCGCGTCCAGTCCCAGCTCGCTCATCGCATACACGATGCGCCGTTGCACCGGCTTCATGCCGTCGCCGACGAAGGGCAGGGCACGGTCCAGCACCACGTACATCGAGTAGTCGAGATAGGCCCGCTCGGCAAAGTCGCGCAGCGGCACGGTCTCGAAGCCGTGGAAGGTGGGGCGGATCGGGTCGGCCATGGTCGGCTGCGGCACAGAGGGGCCGTCATTATGCGGAGGTCGGTGAGAAGGGCAACCGGTAGTGGCCAAGCGGCCCGCATGCGTGGTCGCCCGCGGGGTCTCCGGTTCGTGCAGGAGCGCACCCCGTGCGCGACCGGCACCTTCCACTCGTCCCGCATCATCGGTCGCCCACAGGGTGGGCTGCTACAGGCCCGGGCTGCTCGGGTAGGAGCGCACCCTGTGCGCGACAGGCACGATCGGGGCCCGCCACCGAGCATGTTCACCGGGGCTGGGGCCACAATGTTGGTGCATTTGACAACACCGGGTGGTGTTGGCAAAGTTGCCAACATGAAGGCGTTGCTTCTCGTACGCAGGCGCGTCGTCCACGCCGAGAATGCTTTCGCCGACCTGATTCTATGGAAGCTGTCGGCGCCCCTGCCCGGGTCGATTCACTCGTTCAAGTACCGACTCGCTTACGTAGTCGACGCGATGTGCGTGGTGCGCTACGACAACGAAGCTGGCAAGGGCGACCATCGCCACTTCGGACAGCGCGAGACCGGGTATGCCTTCACCACACTGGAGGCATTGATCGTCGCCTCTGAACGCGACATCGCAAGGTGGAATCGTGAAAACAGTCACCCTTGAGGTACGCAGCGTTGAGGATTCGATGGCGCACTTCGCGCAGGCGTGGCGTGGCGGGAAGCCGGAGCGCGCAGCGCGGATCAGCTTCGCCACGCCGGAACTGCTGTGGAAGGTCCTTACTGCCAAGCGCTGGGATCTACTGAAAGCGCTGTGTGGCGCGGGTCCGATCTCGATCCGCGAGGCGGCGCGGCGTGTGGACCGCGATGTGAAGTCGGTACACGGCGATGTCACCGCATTGTTGAAGGCGGGTCTGTTGGATCGCTCCGACAGCGGCGGCATCCTGTTTCCCTACGACGCCGTCAAGGTGGAGTTCCTGCTGGAAGCCGCATAGCGCGGCTGGAAGAGCGCACGCTGTGCGCTCACGACCCGCTAAGGTGTCGCCCCCGGTTCCCCGAAACCCGCTGCATGCCCCGCATCCCACCCCCCGACGATCCGATCCTGCACGCCGCGCGCTTCCCGGCCGACACCGATCCCGGCGAGACGCGCGAGTGGCTGGAGTCGCTGCATGCGCTGGTGCGTGAAGCAGGCCCCGGGCGCGCGCGCTTCATCCTCGACGCACTGCACGACGAATCGCGCCGGCAGGGGCTGGTGTGGCAGCCCGCGCGTTGCACGCCGTACGTCAACACGATCGCGCTCGAAGACCAGCCGGCCTTTCCGGGTCAACTCGAAATCGAACAGCGCCTCGCCGCGATCATGCGCTGGAACGCATTGGCCATGGTGGTGCGCGCCAACGCGAAACACGGCGAACTCGGCGGACACATCGCGAGCTACGCATCGGCGGCCGATCTGTTCGAGGTCGGCTTCAACCATTTTTTCCGCGCGCGCAATGAAGGCTTCGGCGGCGATCTGGTCTACTTCCAGCCGCACTCCGCGCCCGGCGTCTACGCGCGCGCCTATGTCGAGGGTCGTCTCAGCGACGCCGACCTCGATCACTACCGGCAGGAAATCAGCGCCGCGGAATCCGGCGATGCGCGCGGCCTGTCGTCGTATCCGCATCCGTGGCTGATGCCGGACTTCTGGCAGTTCCCGACCGGTTCGATGGGACTGGGTCCGATTTCGGCGATCTACCAGGCGCGCATGCTGCGCTACCTCCACGCACGCGGCCTGCTCGCCGACCAGGGCCGTCGCGTGTGGGGTTTCTTCGGCGACGGCGAGATGGACGAGCCCGAGTCGATCGCCGGCCTGTCGATCGCCGCGCGCGAGCATCTGGACAACCTCACCTTCGTGGTCAACTGCAATTTGCAGCGGCTCGACGGCCCGGTGCGCGGCAACGGACGCATCGTCGACGAGCTCGAGACGCTGTTCGCTGGCGCCGGCTGGCACGTGATCAAGCTGCTGTGGGGCTCGGACTGGGATGCGCTGTTCGCGCGCGACCGCACCCACGCGCTCGCGCGCGCCTTCGCGCACACGGTCGATGGCCAGTTCCAGACCTTCTCCGCCAACGACGGCGCCTACAACCGCGAGCGCTTCTTCGGGCAGAGCCCGGAACTCGCAGCCCTGGTCGCCGCGATGACCGACGACGAGATCGACCAGTTGCGTCGCGGTGGCCATGATTTGATCAAGATCCACGCCGCCTTCCACGCCGCGGCCAACCATCGCGGCGCGCCGGTGGTGATCCTCGCCAAGACCAAAAAGGGTTATGGCATGGGCCCGGTCGCGCAGGGCCGCATGACCACGCACCAGCAGAAGAAGCTCGGCGCCGACGACTTGCGCGGTTTCGCGCAGCGTTTCCGCCTGCCGCTGACCGACGTCGACATCGCGCAGCAGCGCTTCTTTCGTCCGGCACCCGATTCGGCCGAGGCGAAGTACCTGCACCAGCGTCGCGAAGCACTCGGCGGCTACCTGCCCAAGCGCAGCTCCGAGTGCCCACCGCTGCCGCCGCCGGGAATCGGTGCATGGGGCGCGTTCGCCCTCGAAGGCGGCAACAAGGAGATGTCCACCACCATGGCCTTCGTGCGCATGCTCTCGGGCCTGCTGCGCGACGCCACGCTCGGCCCGCGCATCGTGCCGATCGTCGCCGACGAAGCGCGCACCTTCGGCATGGCCAGCCTGTTCCGCCAGGTCGGCATCTATGCGCCCGACGGCCAGCAGTACGAGCCAGAGGACGCCGGCAGCATGCTCGCCTATCGCGAAGCGCGCGATGGCCAGATCCTCGAGGAAGGCATCACCGAAGCCGGCGCGATGGCCTCGTGGACCGCAGCGGCCACCAGTTACAGCACGCACGGTCTCGCGATGCTGCCGTTCTACATCTACTACTCGATGTTCGGTTTCCAGCGGGTCGGCGATCTGATCTGGGCGGCCGCCGACCAGCGAGCGCGCGGCTTCCTGCTCGGCGCCACTTCGGGCCGCACGACTTTGGGCGGCGAAGGCCTGCAGCACCAGGACGGCAGCAGCCACGTGGTCGCCGCCACCGTGCCCAACTGCCGCGCATGGGATCCCGCCTTTGCCGGCGAGCTCGCGGTGATCCTCGACCACGGCATGCGCCGCATGCTGGTCGAGCAGGTCGACGAGTTCCACTACATCACGGTGATGAATCAAAACCACGCGCAGGCGACGGTGCCCGCCGAAGACAGGGAGCACATCGTGCGCGGGATGCGGCGACTCGCGCTGGCGCCGCTGAGCGAAGCGCCCCAGGCGCGCTGCGTACTGGTCGCCAGCGGCGCGATCCTGCACGAGGCGCGCGCCGCGCGCGCGCTGCTCGCCGCGGACTTCGGCATCGAGGCATCGGTGTTCAGCGTCACCTCGTGGTCCGAACTCGCGCGCGACCACGCGGCGTGGGAGCGGCGCCGTGTGTTCGGCACCCAAGGTGATGCGCTACCTCATGCGACCGCGCTGTTCGCACAGACCGAGGGTCCGATCCTCGCTGCCAGCGACTACGTGCGCGCGGTTCCCGAATCGATCCGCGCCGCGGTGCCTTCAGGTCGGAAATACGCCACGCTCGGCACCGACGGCTTCGGCCGCAGCGATTCCCGCGCGGCGCTGCGCGGTTTCTTTGAGATCGATCGGCAGTGGATGGCGGCGCACGCGTTGCAGATGCTCACCGAAAGCGGCAGCGTGAAGCGTGATGCGGTCGACGATGCAATGCAGCGATACGGCTTGGTTGATCGTGGTACGCCGCTGGGCAGATAGCGTTCGACGGGGGCAGGTCAGGCAGAGCGCGCTGGCAATCAGTGCAAGCCATGAACCGCCAAGAGTCGCTGCGACTTGCGATTGTCGAGCGCGCTGTGATCCTTGCCGTGCCCTTGCTCGTGTAGCGCAGTTGCGCTACGTTGCCGGCATGAAGACGGCGACCATCCCCTCTGTCCGCGTCGAGCCCGGCTTCCGCGAGGAAGTCGAATCGGTGCTGGCCGAAGGCGAAACCCTCTCGCAATTCGTCGAATCCTCGGTGCGCGCTAGCGTCGAGCGGCGGCGCGTGCAGGCCGAGTTCGTCGCCCGGGGCTTGCGCTCGCGCGACGAAGCGCGGCGCAACAACGACTACGTCGCTGCGGACGCCGTGATCGCCGGGCTGCAGCGCAAACTGGATGAAGCACGCGGGCGCACGGCGAAGTCCCGCAAGACGCGCAAGTGACCTTCAGGGTTCGGCTGACCCGCGAGGCCGCCGCAGACCTGGGGCGCTTGTTCGACTTCGTGCTTGAACGCGAGTTGCGGAGGGGTGGCGGCGATCTTTCGCTCGCCGAGCAGGCCGTTGGCGCAATGCGCGCGGGCTTCACGACGCTCCAGACGTCACCATTCACTTGCCGCAAGATCGGCCAAAGCCCGTTCCTGCGCGAACTGATCATCCCCTTCGGAAGCTCGGGATACGTCGCGCTCATCGAGGTCGAATCCGCAACCGATGTGGTCGTGATTGCGGTTCGCCACCA
>JANOEA010000237.1:0-12920 GCA_031412975.1 Pseudomonadota bacterium
CATCGCCTGCAAGCTGTGCGAGGCGGTGTGCCCGGCACTCGCGATCACCATCGATTCCGAGCAGCGCGCCGACGGCAGCCGCCGCACCACGCGCTACGAGATCGATCTGTTCAAGTGCATCTACTGCGGTTTCTGCGAGGAATCCTGCCCGGTCGATTCGATCGTGGAGACCAACATCCACGAGTACCACTTCGAGGCACGCGGCGAGAATATCGTCGGCAAGCAGCAACTGCTGGCGATCGGCGACCGCTTCGAGAAGACCATCGCCGCCGCGCGCGCCCAGGATGCGGCCTTCCGCTGAGCCGACCATGACGATCGAACTCGCCCTGTTCTACGCGTTCTCCGCCGTGATGGTGGGTGCCGCGCTCGCCGTGATCACGGTCAAGAACACCGTGCACGCGGTGCTGTTCCTGGTGCTGACCTTCTTCAGCAGCGCGGGCATCTGGCTGCTTGCGCATGCGGAGTTCCTGGCCATCGCGCTGATCCTGGTCTACGTCGGCGCGGTGATGGTGCTGTTCCTGTTCGTGGTGATGATGCTGGACCTCAAGACCGACACGCTGCGCGAAGGCTTTGCGCGCTACCTCCCGGTGGCGGCGGTGGTGGCCGGCATCATGCTCGCGCAGATGCTGGCGCTGATCGGCTGGAACGCGATGCTCGCCGGACAGGCGCCGGCCCGCGACGCGGCCGCCGTGGCCGGGATGTCGAACACCGAATGGATCGGCCATGCGATGTTCACCGAGTACTTGTTGCCGTTCGAGATCGCCGCGGTGATCCTGACCGTGGCGATCATCGCGGCGATCGCGCTGACTTTGCGCGGCCGCACCGGGGTGCGCCACCAGGACGCCTCGCAGCAGGTCCTGGTGCGCAAGGAAGACCGCCTGCGGGTGGTCAAGATGGCCGCTACCCGCAAGGACGGCACCCCATGATCACCCTCGCGCATTTCCTGTCGCTGGGCGCGATCCTGTTCTGCATCAGCGTCGCGGGCATCTTCATCAACCGCAAGAACGTGATCGTGCTGCTGATGGCCATCGAGCTGATGCTGCTGGCCGTGAACATGAACTTCATCGCGTTCTCGTACTTCCTCGGCGATGTGCATGGGCAGGTGTTCGTGTTCTTCATCCTGACCGTGGCGGCGGCCGAATCGGCGATCGGGCTGGCGATCCTGGTGGTGCTGTTCCGCAACCGCGGCACCATCAACGTTGCCGAACTCGATTCTTTGAAGGGGTGAGTTACATGTCTTGCATGTCATTCGCCGCGACCGGGAGCAGCCGGTGATCTCGCAGAACCTGCTGCTGGTCATCGCGCTCGCACCTCTGCTAGGCGCCATCGCTGCCGGGCTGTTCGGCCGCCAGATCGGGCGCGCCGGTGCGCACTGGGCGACCATCATCGGCGTGGCGATCTCGTGCGCGCTGTCGATCTGGGTGCTCAAGCAGCTCGTGATCGATGGGCTGCCTGCCTTCAATCAGAACCTGTACACGTTCTTCGAAGTCGGCAAGTACTCCGCCCACGTCGGGTTCCTGGTCGATCGCCTGACCGCGGTGATGATGGTGGTGGTGACCTTCGTGTCGCTGCTGGTGCACGTCTACACGATCGGCTACATGGCCGGGGATCCCGGTTACCAGCGCTTCTTCAGCTACATCTCGCTGTTCACCTTCGCGATGCTGATGCTGGTGATGAGCAACAACTTCCTGCAGCTGTTCTTCGGCTGGGAAGCGGTGGGGCTGGTGTCGTACCTGCTGATCGGCTTCTGGTTCAAGCGTCCGACTGCGATCTTCGCCAACCTGAAGGCGTTCCTGGTCAACCGGGTGGGCGATTTCGGCTTCCTGATCGGCATCGCCGGCGTGGTGTACTGGCTCGGCACGCTCGACTATGCGACCGCCTTCGCCGGCGCGGGGCAACTGGCCGGGCAGACCGTCACGCTGATCCCCGGAACCTCGTGGGATGCAGCGACCTTCATCTGCATCTGCCTGTTCATCGGCGCGATGGGCAAGTCCGCGCAGGTGCCGCTGCATGTGTGGCTGCCCGACTCGATGGAAGGCCCGACCCCGATCTCGGCGCTGATCCATGCCGCGACCATGGTCACGGCCGGCATCTTCATGGTCGCGCGGATGTCGCCGCTGTTCGAACTGTCGGCGACCGCGCTGGCCTTCGTGCTGTTCATCGGCGCGACCACCGCGCTGTTCACCGGCCTGATCGGCATCGTGCAGAACGACATCAAGCGGGTGGTGGCCTATTCGACGCTCTCGCAGCTGGGCTACATGACGGTCGCGCTCGGCGTGTCAGCGTATTCGGCGGCGATCTTCCACCTGATGACCCACGCGTTCTTCAAGGCGCTGCTGTTCCTGGGTGCGGGCTCGGTGATCATCGCGATGCACCACGAGCAGGACATGCGTCGCATGGGCGGCCTGCGCAAATACATGCCGATCACTTTCGCCACCGCGTGGATCGGCACCCTGGCGCTGGTCGGCACGCCATTCTTCTCCGGCTTCTATTCGAAGGACGCGATCATCGAGGCGGTCAAGGCCGCAGCCGAAGGCGGCTCGTGGGTCAACACCTATGCGCTGTGGGCGGTGCTGGCGGGCGTGTTCGTGACCGCTTTCTACAGCTTCCGCCTGCTGTACCTGACCTTCCATGGCAAGGAGCGCTTCGTGGTCGAGCCCGCGCACGGCGTCGACCATGCGCACGGGTCCGCGCACGCCGACGACGGTGCCGGGCACGATCACGACGACCATGCGATCCACCAGCCCGGGCATCTGGCGCATGCGCCGCACGAGTCGCCTTGGGTGGTCACGCTGCCGCTGGTGCTGCTCGCGATCCCGTCGCTGGCGATCGGTTTCTTCAGCATCCAGCCGCTGTTGTTCGGGGGCTACTTCGGCGACGCGATCGTGGTTGCACCCGCCAACGACGTGGTGGCCCGCCTCGGCGCGGAATTCCACGGACCAGTTGCGTTCGCGCTGCACGGGCTGCAGGCGCCGGCGTTCTGGCTGGCCTTCGCGGGCTTCGCTGCGGCCACCTGGCTGTACCTGCTGCAGCCCGCGATGGCGCCGCGTTTTGCGAACGCACTGCGTCCGCTGGTGACCGTGCTCGAGCGCAAGTACTGGTTCGACGAGGTCTACCAATTGGTGTTCGCGCGCGGCAGCCTGCTGCTCGGGCGCGGACTGTGGAAGGGTGGCGACGTCGCGATTATCGACAACGGCATGGTCAACGGCTCGGCCGCGGTGATCGGCTACCTGTCGGGCCTGCTGCGCCAGCTGCAATCGGGTTATCTGTACCACTATGCGTTCGCGATGATCCTCGGGTTGATTGCGCTGATGGGCGCTTTCGTATGGTCGCGCTGACGGTCAACCACTGACGAGCCGCGCGATGGAATCCTGGCCCCTGTTGTCCCTGTTGGTGTGGCTGCCGATCGTCGGCGGCCTGGTCGTGCTGGCCAGCGGCGAGGCGCACCCGCAGCGCGCGCGCTGGTTCGGCCTCGCGATCGCGCTGGCGACCCTGGTGGCGAGCATCTACCTCTACGCAGGCTTCGACAGCGGCAGCGCGGCGCTGCAGTTCGTCGAACGCGAGCCGTGGATCGGCGCGATCTCCAGCTGGTACCACCTCGGCGTCGATGGCATCTCGGTGGCGCTGATCGTGCTGACCAGCTTCTGCACGGTGCTGGTACTGATCGGTGCGTGGGAGTCGATCGAGAACCGCGTGCAGCAGTACGTGGCCTGCTTCCTGGTCCTCGAAGGCCTGATGATCGGCGTGTTCTGCGCGATGGATGCGCTGCTGTTCTACGTGTTCTTCGAGGCCATGCTGATCCCGATGTTCATCATCATCGGCATCTGGGGCGGGCCGCGGCGCGTGTACGCGACGCTGAAATTCTTCATCTACACCTTCTTCGGTTCGATCTTCATGCTGATCGGGCTGATCTACCTGTACCTGAAGGCCGGCAGCTGGGCGCTTTCCGACCTCGCCGCATTGCCGCTGTCGGCCACCGAGCAGATGTGGCTGTTCTTCGCGTTCCTGCTCGCGTTCGCGGTCAAGGTGCCGATGTGGCCGGTGCACACCTGGCTGCCCGATGCGCACGTCGAGGCGCCGACCGGCGGCTCGGTGATCCTGGCCGCGATCATGCTCAAGATCGGCGGTTACGGTTTCCTGCGCTTCAACCTGCCGGTGACCCCCGATGCCTCGCAGGAATTCGCCTGGCTGGTGATCGCGCTGTCGCTGGTGGCGGTGATCTACGTCGGCTTCGTGGCGCTGGTGCAGGAGGACATGAAGAAGCTGATCGCGTATTCGTCGATCTCGCACATGGGTTTCGTGACGCTGGGCATCTTCATCTCGCTCGCGCTGGTGCGCGAGGCGGGCAACCCGGACGCCGCCCGGCTCGGCCTGCAGGGCGCGATGGTGCAGATGGTCTCGCACGGCTTCATCTCGGCGGCGATGTTCTCCTGCGTCGGCATCCTGTACGACCGCATGCACAGCCGGATGGTCGCCGACTACGGCGGCGTGGCCAACACGATGCCGTGGTTCGCGGCCCTGTTCGTGCTGTTCGCGATGGCCAACTCCGGGCTGCCCGGCACCAGCGGCTTCGTCGGCGAGTTCATGGTGATCCTGGCCAGTTTCCAGGCCAATCCGTGGCTTGCCCTGGGTGCCGGCGTGACCCTGGTGGTGGGGGCTGCGTACACCCTGTGGCTGGTCAAGCGGGTGATCTTCGGCGCGGTCGCCAACGACCACGTGGCGCAGCTGAAGGACATCGATGCGCGCGAGGCGCTGGTGCTGGTCGGATTCGCGGTCGCCGTGCTGGCGCTGGGTATCTGGCCGGCGCCGCTGGTGGAACTGATGGACGCCTCGATCGCCCAGCTGGTGCAACAGCTGCTGGCGAGCAAGGTCTGAGGCGGAGCACGAGCGATGACGTTGACCTGGAAAGAACTGATCCCGCTGACCCCCGAGGTGTTCCTGCTCGGCTCGCTGCTTGCGCTGCTGCTGGTCGATCTGTTCATCAAGCAGCCGCGGCGCGGACTGACCCATTTCCTCGCGATCGCAATCCTGGTGCTGACCGCGATCATGACCGCACGCCCGCATCCGGACGTGCAGACCGCATTCGGCGGCATGTTCGTGCGCGACGGCATGTCGGATCTGCTCAAGCTAGGCATCCTGATCACCACCGCGGTGGTGTTCGTGTACGCCAAGCCGTACCTGAAGCCGCGCGGCCTGTTCCAGGGCGAGTTCTACGTGCTGTGCCTGTCCGGCGTGCTGGGCATGATGCTGATGGTCTCGGCCGGGAATCTGATCGTTGTCTACCTCGGGCTCGAGCTGCTCGCGCTGTCGTCGTATGCGCTGGTCGCGCTCAACCGCGACTCGAAGCTGTCGTCGGAGTCGGCGATGAAGTACTTCGTGCTCGGCGCGCTGGCCTCGGGCATGCTGCTGTACGGCATCTCGATGCTGTATGGCGCCACTGGCACGCTGGACCTGGCCGGCATCCACGGGGTCGCGGCGGTCGCCTACCACGACCAGCGTTTGCTGCTGCTGTTCGGGCTGGTGTTCGTGATCGTCGGACTCGGCTTCAAGTTCGGCGCCGCACCGTTCCACATGTGGCTGCCCGACGTCTACCACGGCTCGCCGACCGCGGTGACCCTGTTCATCGCCAGTGCGCCCAAGATCGCCGCGTTCGGCATGGCCTACCGGATCCTCGAGGGCGCGCTGTCGAGCCTGCTCACCGACTGGCAGGGCATGCTCGCGATCCTCGCGCTGCTGTCGCTGGCGATCGGCAACATCGTCGCGATCGTGCAGACCAACCTCAAGCGCATGCTCGCCTACTCGACGATCTCGCACGTGGGGTTCCTGTTCCTCGGCCTGCTCGCGGGCAGCCGCGAGGGCTACGCGGCGGCGATGTTCTACGCGCTGACCTACGCGATCACCACGGCGGCTGCGTTCGGCATGATCGTGCTGCTGTCGCGCGCCGATTTCGAAGCCGAGGAGATCGAGGATTTCCGCGGCCTGAACCAGCGCAACAGCTGGTATGCGGGCATGATGCTGATGGTGATGGCCTCGCTGGCCGGGGTGCCGATCTGGATCGGTTTCATCGCCAAACTCGCGGTGCTGCAGGCGGCGGTCACCGACTTCCTGTGGCTGGCGATCGCGGCCGGCGTGTTCGCGGTGATCGGCTCGTTCTACTACCTGCGCGTGATCAAGGCGATGTACTTCGACGCGCCGGCCAGCATCGAGCCGCTGGCGCTGCCCAACGACGTGCCGTTCCGCTTCGTGCTGTCGGTCAACTGCCTGCTGCTGCTCGGACTGGGCCTGGCCAGCGGGCCCCTGTGGGCATGGTGCCTGGCCGCGATTCCGGCCTGATCGGCCGACCCGCGATCCACCCACCACGGTAGCCACCAGCGGGCGCCAAAGCGGCGCAAACGACAGCTCCGCGAGCACCGCCATGGCGCTCGGGCGGCGCACGCGAGTTGTGGAAAAAACCCACTGTGGTTATACTGCGCGCCGCCTGATGCGGGGTGGAGCAGTCTGGCAGCTCGTCGGGCTCATAACCCGAAGGTCGTAGGTTCAAATCCTACCCCCGCTACCAAGTTTCGCTGGAGAAGGCTCCCTCGGGAGCCTTTTTCATTGGTGCCCCGGGTCGCCCGCAAGGCGATCCGGTGCCCCGGCGGCGCAGCACGCCGCCCACATTGTCGGAGCCCACGGAGAGGTCGTGGCGCCGGCGACCGGGACGCGTGCTCGCGGCCTGGGCGTGGGCGCTTCGACCTTTTTGTTTTCCGCGATTCCGACCGATGGTGCTGGCTTGAAGGCAGAGGATCTATCCACCTTGTTCGCTCCGGCGGTTGCCTCCCTCGGGCTGGAATGCCTGGGCGTGGAGTTCAGCCCGTCGCGTGGCAACAGCCTGGTGCGCGTGTACATCGACGCGCCCGAGCGACTGGTGACGATCGAGGACTGCGAGGCGGTCAGTCGCGAACTGGCCGCGCTGCTGGATGTGAACGATCCGATCCCGGGCCACTACGACCTCGAAGTCTCCTCACCGGGCTTCGATCGGCCGCTGTTCACACTGGCGCATTACGCGCGCTTCGTCGGCGAGTCTGCGAAACTGCTCACCAGCCTGCCGGTCGGCGGTCGGCGGCGCTTCCAGGGACCGATCGTGCGGGTCGAGGGCGACACGGTGGTGATCACGCAGGATGGCAAGGACACCGCCATCGCGCTGGCCAACATCCAGAAAGGCAACCTGGTTCCGGACTATTCGGCGTACACGCCGGCCAAGCCCGGGCGCAGTCCGAACAAAGCCGCGGGTGCGGCGAAATCCAAGAAGCTTTGAACACGCGATGCGGATGATCCGCGTCGGGAGCAGGAAATCATGAGCAAAGAGATGCTGCTGGTCGTGGACGCGGTCGCCAACGAAAAGGGCGTGCCGAAGGAAGTCATTTTCGACGCGATGGAGGCCGCCCTGGCCTCGGCCGCCAAGAAGCGCTATCCGGACGACGTGCTGATGCGCGTCGCGATCGATCGCCACAGCGGCGACTACGAGACCTTCCGGCGCTGGGAAGTGGTGGCCGACGACGTCGTGATGGAGTCGCCCGAACACCAGCTGCGCCTGATGGACGCGGTCGACGTCAAGCCCGACTCCGAGGTCGGCGACTTCATCGAGGAGCAGGTCGAGAACGCCGAATTCGGCCGGATCGCCGCGCAGGCCGCCAAGCAGGTGATCGTGCAGCGGGTGCGCGAGGCCGAGCGTTCGCAGGTGGTCGATGCGTTCAAGGACCGGATCGGCGAGCTGGTCACCGGCATCGTCAAGCGCGTCGAGCGCGGCTCGGTCTACATCGACCTGGGCAGCAATGCCGAGGCCTACATCCCGCGCGAGCGCGCGATCCCGCGCGAGAACGTGCGCCCCGGCGACCGCGTGCGCGGTTACCTGCACGAGGTGCGCCACGAGCCGCGCGGCCCGCAGCTGTTCGTCTCGCGCACCGCGCCGGAATTCATGATGGAGCTGTTCAAGCTCGAAGTGCCCGAGGTCGGGCAGGGCCTGGTCAGCATCATGGGTGCGGCACGCGACGCCGGCGATCGCGCCAAGATCGCGGTCCGCGCCAACGACACCCGCACCGATCCGATCGGCGCGTGCATCGGCATGCGCGGATCGCGCGTGCAGGCGGTGTCCAACGAGCTCAACGGCGAGCGCGTCGACATCATCCTGTGGAACGACAATCCCGCCCAGTTCGTGATCAATGCGATGGCGCCCGCGCAGGTCGAGTCGATCATCGTCGACGAAGAGAAGCACTCGATGGACATCGCGGTCGCCGAGACCGAGCTGTCGAAGGCGATCGGCCGCGGTGGCCAGAACGTGCGGCTGGCCAGCAAGCTCACCGGCTGGCAGCTCAACGTGATGACCCAGGCCGATGTCGCGGCCAAGAGCGAGGCCGAGCAGGAGATCGCGCGCCAGCTGTTCCAGGACAAGCTCGAAGTCGACGCCGAGATCGCCTCGATCCTGGTCCAGGAAGGCTTTTCCTCGATCGAGGAAATCGCCTACGTGCCGGCCTCCGAGCTGCTCGCGGTCGAGGAGTTCGACGAGGGCATGGTCGAGGAGCTGCGCGCGCGTGCGCGCGATGCGCTGCTCACCGCGATGCTGGTGCAGGAAGAGGAGATCGACGAGAACAAGCCCGCGCAGGAGCTGCTCGACCTCGACGGCATGGACGAGCCGATCGCCTACGCGCTGGCCGAACGCGGGATCCGCACGCTGGACGATCTGGGCGACCTCGCGGTCGACGAGATCAGTGACATCCAGGGTGTCGACGAGGAACTCGCCGCGAAGCTGATCATGGCCGCGCGCGCACCGCTGATCGCGCGCCTGGAACAGGGCGTTTGAGCGTCGGTATGCGGCAACCAGTGTTAGCGTAACCATCAGGGCGCAAAGGAAATTCGATGTCTGACGTCACCGTAAGACAGCTTGCCGGAGTGCTCGGCATGTCGGCCGAGAAGCTCATCGAGCAACTCGGCGAGGCCGGGCTGGGCGCCAAAGGGCCGGATCAGGCCATCAGCGGCACCGAAAAGGTGAAGCTGCTGGGCTTCCTGCGCCGCCAGCACGGCAAGGGCGGGGCGGCAGCCGAGGAAAGCTCGGCGCCGAAACAGATCACGCTGCGGCGCAAGACGGTCAGCGAGCTGACCGTTTCCAGCGGCGCTGCGCGCGGCAAGACCGTCAGCGTCGAAGTGCGCCAGAAACGCACCTATGTCAAGCGCAGCGAGGTGGGCGAGCAGGAGTCGCCGGCCGACAGCGAGCGCGAAGAAGCGCAGCGCCTGTTGAAGGAATCCGAAGACCGGCGCGCGGCCGAAGAGGTCTCGCTGCGCGCGGTCGACGAAAAGCGTCGACTCGAGGACGAAGATCGCCGCAAGGACGAGGATCGCCGCAAGGAAGAGGATCGCCAGCGCATCGAGGCGGCCCGCAGCGCCGAGGAAGAAGTGCGTCGCGCCGCAGATCCGACCAGCCGTCGCAAGGACGACGACAAGCCGCGCGCGATCGACAAGGAAAAGCCGGCCAAGCAATCCGAGCCCGCCAAGGCCCGCGACCGCGAGGAACCGCGCCGGCACAAGGGCGTGCACGGCAACCACCGCATGCAGGAAGTGGTGGTCACCGACGATGCGGCCGCCGGCCGCTTCGTGCGCGGCGAACTGCACCTGGCCGATCCGGGTGGTTCTGCCGCACGTCGCGCGCGCAAGCGTCCGCGCCCGCGTCCGGCCGAACATCGCCCCGCACCGGGTGCGGGTCCGCACGGTTTCTCGCGTCCGGTTTCGCCGCAGGTCCGCGAAGTCGCGATCGGCGAGGGCATCCAGATCGGCGACCTCGCACAGAAGCTCGCGGTCAAGGGCGCCGAAGTGGTCAAGACGCTGTTCAAGATGGGAGTGATGGTGACGATCAACCAGGTCATCGACCACGACACCGCCGTGCTGGTGGTCGAGGAACTCGGCCACAAGGCCGTGCGCGAGCAGGACGAGGATGCCGAGAGCGTGCTCGCGATCCAGGCCGGCTCGGACGCGGACAAGGCGCCGCGTCCGCCGGTGGTCACCATCATGGGCCACGTCGACCACGGCAAGACCTCGCTGCTGGACTACATCCGGCGCACCAAGGTCGCCGCGGGCGAGGCCGGTGGCATCACCCAGCACATCGGCGCCTACCACGTGCAGACCGGCAAGGGAGTGATCACCTTCCTCGACACGCCGGGCCATGCGGCGTTCACCTCGATGCGCGCGCGCGGCGCCAAGCTCACCGACATCGTGATCCTGGTGGTGGCCGCCGACGACGGCGTGATGCCGCAGACCATCGAGGCGATCCAGCACGCGCGCGCAGCGCAGGTCGCGCTGATCGTGGCGATCAACAAGATGGACAAGGAAGACGCCGACCCCGAGAAGGTCAAGCAGGCGATGATCCAGCACGAAGTCGTGGCCGAGGATTTCGGCGGCGAGGTGGTGTTCGTGCCGGTGTCGGCCAAGACCGGCGCCGGCGTCGATGCGCTGCTCGATGCGATCCTGCTGCAGGCCGAGGTGATGGAACTCACCGCCGCGAGCGATGGCCGCGCCACCGGTACCGTGGTCGAGGCCAGCCTCGACAAGGGCCGTGGTCCGGTCGCCACCGTGCTGGTGCAGACCGGCACGTTGCGCAAGGGCGATTTCGTGGTGTGCGGCCTCGAATACGGCCGCGTGCGTGCGATGTTCGACGAATCCGGCCAGGCGGTCGAATCGGCAGGTCCGTCGATACCGGTGCAGTTGCTGGGTCTGTCGGGTGCGCCGGGTGCCGGCGACGATCTGATCGTGGTCGACGACGAGCGTCTGGCCAAGGACGTCGCACAGCAGCGCCAGGCCAAGCTGCGCGAATCGCGCCTGCTCAAGCAGCAGGGCGTCAAGGTCGAGGACATGATGGCCGCGATGGGCCAGCAGGGCGAGGGTCTGCGGATCCTCAACATGGTGATCAAGGCCGACGTGCAGGGTTCTGCCGAAGCGCTGCGCGACTCGCTGACCAAGATGTCGACCGATCTGATCAAGCTCAACGTGATCGGTTCGGGCGTGGGCGGCATCAACGAATCCGACGCCACGCTCGCGATGACCTCGAAGGCGCTGCTGATCGGCTTCAACGTGCGTGCCGATGCCTCGGCGCGCAAGGTGATCGATGCCGGCGGCGTGGACCTGCGCTACTTCTCGATCATCTACGACGTCATCGACCAGGTGCGCCAGGTCGCGACCGGCCTGCTCGGCAACGAGATCCGCGAGGAGATCATCGGCACCGCGCAGGTGCGCGACGTGTTCCGCAGCTCGAAGTTCGGCCAGATCGCCGGCTGCATGGTCATCGAGGGCAACGTCAAGCGCAACAAGCCGATCCGCGTGCTGCGCGACAACGTGGTGATCTTCCAGGGCGAACTCGAATCGCTGCGCCGCTTCAAGGAATCGGTCGACGAAGTGCGCAACGGCATGGAGTGCGGCATCGGCGTCAAGCAGTACAACGATGTGAAGCCGGGCGATCAGATCGAGTGTTTTGAGAGGATTGAGGTTGCCCGAGTCTTGTGAGGGCGTTGGTTGTTGAAGGCTTGCTGCTTCGATGGGGATAAGGGCCCAGGGTACAGGGCCCAGGGCCCAGTCAAGAGCCGCCAGCCCGCAGGGTTTTGGCGGTTGGACGAGCGCTGCACGAATGCTCGCCGCGCCAACGATCCCGTCGGCTGGGCCCTATACCCTGGGCCCTAATCACCACCGAAGCCTCATTCCCCACACCGCAAGTAGCCAGCGAGTCCCAAGAATGACCCACCGCGAATACAAACGCTCCGATCGCATCGCCGCCGAACTGCGGCGAGAGGTTGCGATCCTGGTGCACGATGCGGTGCGCGACCATGCGTTGCCGTCGGTGTCGGTGTCGGATGTCGAAGTCACCCGCGATCTCGAGCACGCCACGGTGTGGGTCACCGCGCTGATGGGCGAGCAGGGCTTGCCGGCGGCGAAGCTGCTCAACGAACTCGCGAAGGAGTTCCGTCGCGTGCTCTCGCGCAGCATGCGGCTGCGCTCGGTGCCGGCGCTGCATTTCCGCTACGACGATTCGGTCGATCGTGGCGAGCGCATCGAGCAGCTGCTGCGCGATCCGCGCTGAGCGTGGCCGGCGTCGCCTGACGCCGCCGATCCTGAAACCGGCCCAGCGCATCATGTCCGTCGTCCATGGGATCCTGTTGCTCGACAAGCCGCTCGGGCTGTCGTCGAGCCAGTCCCTGACGCGGGTCAAGAAGCTGCTGCGCGCCGACAAGGCCGGCCACACCGGCAGCCTCGACCCGCTGGCCACCGGCATGCTGCCGTGCTGCTTCGGCGAGGCGACCAAGATCGCCGGCCTGTTGCTGGGTTCGCACAAGGCCTATCGCGCGGAAGTCGCGCTGGGTGCCACCACCGCCACCGGCGATCGCGAGGGCGAGGTGCAACGTGCGCGCTGCGTGCCGCCGCTGGATGCGGCAATCATCGAGGCCGCGCTCGCGCAGTTCCGTGGCCGCATCCGCCAGGTTCCACCGTCCTATTCGGCGATCAAGATCGACGGCGTGCGGCTGTACAAGCTCGCGCGCCGCGGCGAGGCGGTCGCGGCACCCGAGCGCGAAGTGGAAATCCAGCGGCTCGACTGGCGGCCATCCGACTCGCGATTCGATGCCGCGCGCTGGACGCCGCAGGTCGCGCTGTCGCTGATCGAGGGCAAACCGCCGGCGGCCTCGGGCACCCAGTTTCCGATCCTCGCGATCGACGTGGTCTGCGGCTCCGGGACCTACATCCGCAGCCTGGCCGCCGACATCGGCGAGGCGCTGCAGTGCGGCGCGCACCTGGCCAGCCTGCGGCGCACCTGGGTCGACCCGTTCGAGGGCCGGCCCATGCAGACGCTCGAGCAGTTGCAGGCGTTGCAGGAGTCCGGCGGACATGGTGCGATGGGCCGGTTTCAG
>JANOEA010000238.1:0-37465 GCA_031412975.1 Pseudomonadota bacterium
CGTTGTCGACCCAGGTCTGGTGCCAGGTGCGGCGACCGGCGTCGTAGACGTTGAGGCTCTCGCCGGCGTAGCCCTTGCCCGTGTCGTGCCGGAAGTCCTTGGCAAGCCGTCGCCGGGTCCCTTCGCTTCTGGCGAGATCCCCGGAGCTTCCGGCGTGCTCTATGCGGACGCCGCGCTGCAGAACGCAGCCTCGATCGCAGGCCTGATGATCACCACCGAGGCGATGGGGGCCGAGGCGCCGAAGAAGGAAGCGGCGGGTGGTGGCGGCGGCGGCCATGACCATGGCGGCGGCGGCATGGGTGGTATGGACTTCTGATCCGGCTTCCGCACCGATTCACCCGCCCTCCCCCCAGGGAGGTCGGGGATGGTGTTGTAGTGCTTCAATCAAAAGCCCCGCGCACTCCGCGGGGCTTTTTCGTGGGCGGACGCGCGCCGCTGCGGATGGGCGATCATCGATTCGCGCCGCTGGCGGGATTGGGCGCAAGAAAGCGACAGACAGCGCGCCGGTGCGACCGCGCCGGGCACAGAACGCGCCCGCAGGCGCCCAATCCGCGCCGAACGTGCCGGTTGCGCGACCACCGCCTACCCGGCAGACTCACCGAAAAGGGGCGTTTGAACTTCCCATGCGCGAATTCCTACCCTTTATCGTCAGGCGCAACGCCTTTCTGCAACTACAAACGGGGATTTTTTATGGCCTACGCAAATTGCACAGTCACGATGAACAACAACGCCGCTTCCTGTAATCCGGATCCGGTGCCGGTAAGCCGCGCCACGCAGAATGGTGTCCAGTGGACATTTGCGAGCGCGGGTTACACGTTCACGGGTGTCACGATCGACGGCGTCGCGGCGCCGACCGGGGATTTCGGCACGCCGGTGTTCAGCACCAATAACGCGGGTCGGTCGGTGATGACCGTCACCGACTCGGTGGCAGACGATGGCACTTACTCGTACACGCTGCAGTACACCGATCCGCAGGGCCGGCCGGGGCAGTACGATCCGCAGATAAAAAACGAGAACTAGCCGTCGCACCGCGTCAGCGCGGTTGATGCAGAACTGACATCTGCTGAGTGAAGTTACGCTCGGCAAAGCCTTGCTTTACCAGTTCCTTGGCGATCGAGTTCGCTTCCGGCGTGCGGCCCAGGGCTTGCAACAGCATCGCGCGGGTCGCGCGGTGGCCAGGATCGGTCTGGGCCGGACCGAGCATGCCGAGGCCTGCATTCCACAACTGCCGGGCCTGGTCTGCGTTGCCCCCCGAGGCCAGGATCCGGCCGGCCAGGTGCCGGCTGGTGGCAAGCTCGATTTGATAAGCGACCGCGTTGGCGCTCTTGTCCTTCAGGGCCCAGGTCTGTCCCAGGACCGGCTCCAGTGTCCGCTGTGATTCCTGCCAAAGCCCGGCATCCAGGAGGCAGGCGGCCTTGTCGTTCAGGAGCCGCAGCCGTGTCAGATGGCCGAGTTCCATGTCGGCGGCCACTTCCGAAAGTCCGGCGATGACCGTGAGCCCTTGATCGGCCATTGAAACGGCCTCGTTGCAGCGCCGGCTGGCCTGCAGCACCTTCGCTTCCTGTTCCATGACGCTAGCCAGCTGCCACTGCCACCGCGCGTTTTCCGGATCGAGACTGGCCAGTGTGCGCGCACGGCTCAAGGCCTCGCTGTTGAGCGGCGTCGCTTCTTCAACGTGCCCCATCTGCAACAGCACGCGGCCATAAAACACCCTTCGCAGGACCTCTTCTTTCTGCACTCTGCGATCATCCGGATCCAACGCCAGCAGTTCCTGCGTCAATTGCAGGGTCTGCGCATGCAGATCCTTCGCCTCGTGAAGCTCACCAAGGCCCTGGCGTATGGACGCCAGCCAGGAATAGTTCTCGATCCTGTTCTGGAGCAGTCCTGCGTCCGTCGGCGCGTCCTTGATCAGTTTTTCGGCAATCACGTTGCTGTCCTCGAAGTGCTTGATCGCCGCACCGCTGTCGGCGCGCGCAGCCGCCAGGCTCCCGAGATTGGCGAGCGCATAGCCCTGCTCCAGCTGCCATTTCGCCTTGTCAGGCGCCAACTGCACAAGTTGCTCGGCCGCCCCTAGATACTCGTTCATTGGTGCGACGGCGGCATCCAGATTGCCTTTCTGCCAATGTGTGTAACCGACCCAGAACCACGCATTGCCGAGCGCGAAAAGCCACTCCTGATTATCTGGAGATCGGTTGCTCAGTTCCTGGCTGAGGGTCAACGATTCCTGAAAAGTGGCCAGGGCGGGTCCGAACTCACCCAGCGAGAGGCGCACATCCCCGATCTGCCGCAGCGCTTCCGCGCGGCGCAGCAGCGATTCGTCGGTGATGTCGCGCTCTGTCTGCGATGAAAAATAGGCCATCGCCTTGTCGCCGACGTTCTTGAGCAATTCGAGCTTGCCGAGCGGTTCGAGCTGCGCGCGAAAGTCGCCGAGCATGAAGCCGATGAGGTCCTCGGCCTGGTCCCGGTTGCGCATGGCGTCCTGGCGCGCCATCCAGGCAGTCACGGCGAGCGCGCCCGTCAGCAGCATGCCCGCAACCGAGGCGGCCGTGATCAGCACCAATCGTTTTTGCTGCCGGCGCTGCTCGCGTTGCTTGAGTTCGTCGAAACCGATTCCCAGCAGACCCGCGATGAGTTTCAGCTTCGCGTTGGTCTTGCCATCCTTGCCCGGTCGCAGGTCCGCCGCGATGGGTTCCGCCGGCCGGGTCGAAAGGCTGCCATCGGGCTCGAGTTCGTAGCGCAGCGACGCGACCAAGCATTCCTGCCGCCCATCATCCAGCCTGGCGGTGGTGTTCGGCTCGCCGTCGATGATAAGCGTCAGAATGCGGTCGCCTCGGCCCATGCGCTTGAAAGTGCGCACTTCCTCGTTGACCCAGCGGGAGCGGGCGGCCGCTGGCGAGCAGATGACGATGAGATGTCGCGACGCTTCGAGCGCCACCGTTACCGTGCTGCTGAGATCCGCGGCGCCGGTCAATTCATCGCGGTCACGGAAGATAGGCGTGAGCCGGTCCGGCACCGAACCATGCGGAGTCACTCTTCCGACCAAGCGCTTCGGAACACGGTAAGTTTCCAGCGCTTTATGAAGCCAGCGGCTCAAGCGCTCGTCAGCGTGGCTGTAGCTGATGAACGCAAAATACTTGTAGTCGCCTTCCATACCCTGCGAACCCGTGTCCTCGACTGGCAATGCGAGCGGCTTGAAGAGCTTACGGCCTCGCTAGGTTATGTACTAGCGATCTCGCGCTGGCTCGCGTCACATGCTGTGGCTCGACGGCGTGTACGAGGAGAACATCGGAAAAGCGGTCAGGTTCGGTTTGCGGAGGCGTCGGGGGTCACTTGCCTGGCATGTCGACGGAAATGAACCTGACCCCTTTTATCTGAAATGAACCTGACCCCTTTTATCTTTTATCGTTTTTCACAGATCCCATTCTTGTCCGCGAACTGATCGGGGTCGAAAAGCGGTTGCCACGCTCGGGGCTAGTCCGGACTCGGGCAATACGTCTCCAGGTAGCGCTCGTGCGGCGCCAGCTGGCGCAGCTGGCGGTCGATGCCGGTGCGGATCGACTCGAGGAATCCATTCAGTTCGGTATCCGGCATCAGGCGGGTCACCGGATGCCAGCCCCGCGGCTCGATGCCCTGGCCCATCATCACCTGCACCCAGGAGTTCTCGGCGAACAGTTCGTTGGGGATGCGGAACACGCGGGCGGTCTCGCGGAACAGGTCGATGCGGTGCTGCAGCGTGGCCGGGATAGACATCTCCGCGGCCGCGCGCCAGAACGGCGTGTCGCGGCGCCGGGTCACGTGGTAATGCAGGATGATGAAGTCGCGGATGTGGACGATCTCGGACGCGGCCTGCTGGTTGTACTCGTCGATGTCGGCCTGGCGGATCACCGACGGGAAGCACTGCAGCAGGCGCAGGATGCCGCGCTGGATCAGGTGGATGTTGGTCGACTCCAGGGGTTCGAGGAAGCCGCCGGCGAGTCCGATCGCGACGCAGTTCTTCTCCCAGGCGCGCGCGCGCTGGCCCGGGCGGAAGCGCAGCAGCCGCGGCTCGACCAGGGGCTCGCCCTCGATGCTGGCCATCAGGGTCGCGCGTGCGCTGTCGTTGTCGAGGAAACGGCTGGAGAAGACGATGCCGTTGCCGCTGCGGCGTTGCAGCGGAATGCGCCATTGCCATCCCGCCTCGCCAGCGATCGAACGGGTATAGGGAATGGGTGGCCGAACCGAGGCCGTCTGCACCGCGTACGCGCTGTCGCAGAACAGCCAGTGCGACCAGTCCTCGAATTCGACGCCGAGGGTCTCGCCGATCAGCAGGCCGCGAAAGCCGGTGCAGTCGATGAACAAATCGCCCTCGATCCGACTGCCGTCCTCGAGCACCAGGGCCTCGATGTGGCCATCGTCGGCACGAGTCAGGACCTGTCGGATCTTTCCCTCCACCCGCCGCGCGCCGAAGCCTTCGCTGAAGCGGCGCAGGAAACGCGCATAGCGCCCGGCATCCAGGTGGAACGCGTAGTTGATCCCGCCGTTGGGCAGGTGGGCGAAGCGTCGCTCCTGAGCGGCCCGCAGCTCGAAACAGTACTCGCCGTAGTCGCGCGCGAGGCCGCGCCGGCGACCCTCCAGCCAGAAATGCTGGAAGCCCGCGGTCCAGTGGTCCTTGCCGGTCGTGCCGAAGGAGTGGATGTAGTGCTGGTCGCGATCGCGCCAGTGTTCGAACGCGATGCCGAGCTTGATGGTCGCTTGCGAGGCGGCCATGAACTCCTGCTCGTTGATCTCCAGCAGGCGATGGAAGGTCACCATCGTCGGAATCGTGGCCTCGCCGACGCCGACGGTGCCGATCTCCTCGGATTCGACCAGGGTGATGTCGAGCACGCGGCCGAGGGTCTTGGACAGGGCCGCCGCGGCCATCCACCCCGCCGAGCCGCCGCCGGCGATCACCACTCGGCGGACCGTTCGCTCCGCGTTCGACTCGTTCATGCCGCCCTGCCTTTGGTGGATTTCATCGTTGCAGCTTCTGCCGCAGGCGCTCGCGCAGCTCGCGGGCGCGCGCCGGGTCGATTGGACCGAGCACGCGGCGTGCGTGCGCGGGAATGTGGGCAACGACGTCCTCGCCAGCGTCGAACACGTAGTACCGGAACAGCGCTTGCCATGCCCGGCGCTGGTGCGGCGGCAACTCGCGCAAGCCCAGCAGGGCCAGCATCAGCACGTTCATCGGCGGCTCCATCCACTCCGGCACCGCCCGCCACCAGTAGTTGACCAGCACGTTGAACGGCTCCAGGCCCTCGACGTGGTGCCACCAGATACTGGGGATGAACAGCGCGTCGCCCGGGCCGAGCTCCACCACCTGCGCGGCATCGAGCGCGGCGGCGAAGCGCGGGAAGCGCGCGAAGTCCGGCTCCGCGAAGTCGACCAGGCTGATCGCCTGCCCGGCGGGCGTGAAGTCGAGCGGCCCGATGTAGAGGTTGCCCACCTGTTCCGGCGGAAACAGCGTGAACCGGCGCCGCCCGGCGGCCACGCAGGCGAGGTTGTCGGGTACGTCGTGGTGGGCGGCGATGCGGCTGCGGTTGCCGAGCCAGATGCTGGCCAGCGCGTCGACCGGCAGGCCCGGCATCGGATTGGCGTCCTGGAGGCCCGGCAGGCAGGTCGAGATCGTGGTCGAGCCGACGTACACCGACGGCGGCGCGGGCGCGTCCTCCAGGCGGCGCAGGGTGTCGAGCACGGCCGACAGCGGCGCGCGCTCCGGTCGGAAGTTGAAGCCGGTCAGGCCCTCGTCGTAGAAGAACCGGCCGCGCGCCTCGGGCGGCGCGACCTGCGCCAGTACCGGCTGGCCGGCGTCGAAGCCGGCGAGGTAGTCGCGCGCGGCCGCGGCCGAGCGGCGCGCGGCCAGCACCAGCGGCCAGTCCGCCACCAGCCCGCGGAAAACGCGCGGCGCATCGAGGCCGTCGAGCGCGCGGGCCAGTGTGGCCCGGTCGACGCCTTCGGCTTCGGCGACCGCCTCAGGCATTGCGGACGGTCCGGCGGCTGCGCTCGATCAGGGCGCGGAACTGCGCCAGCGAGGCGATCGCCATGTAGACCGGCTGCAGGAAGCCCTGCCGATGCAGCGCGTCGAGCGCGGCCGCGTCCAGCGCCGCGAGGCGCTCCTCGTTGATCGTGTAGAAGCCCGCGAGCCGGGCCTGGTCGCCGTCGGCCCCGCCGACGTCGAGCACGAAGGATTCCAGCAGCTCGTGGCGGAGCAGGGCATCGACGAAGGCCGGCACCGACGTCATGCCCTCGTGGAGCACGCCCAGCAGGTTGCTCATGCGCTCGAGGAAGTCGGTGGTCCCGCCGTGCTGAGCGAACAGGCGCTCGCCGGCGCTGGTGGATACGCGCGGGTTGTCGAGGTCGATGTGGACCGCGAGCCCGCCGGCCCCGCGGCCGATCAGGAACGGCTGGCGCTCGATGCTCATCGGCACGTAGTGCGCGTCCCAGTGGCTGCCCTGCAGGAACAGGTTCTCGCCTTCGCGCAGGCCCAGCAGCGCGATGGGGGCGAAGCGCCCGTCCGCCGCCTTCTGGACCACGATCGGGTAGTGCGCCTGCAGGCTGCGGAACTCGGCCGGGAAGGTCAGCGCGGACATCGCGCCGTCGCCGAAGGCGAGCCCGCGGGCGGTGATCACGCGCAGGTCGCGGTGCTGGGTCGGGTCGAGGGCGGCGTGGCGGGGCATGGTGGGTCCTTCAGATGCCGGGCAGGCCGCGGCGGGCGACATGTTCGAGCAAGGCGCGGTGTGGCGGAAGCCCACCGAGCCAGCGGCGGCGGCGCTGGTCCACCTCGGCGAGGCGCGCTGCGGCGCGCTGCGGGTCGTCGGCGCGGCGCGGCGTGCGCGGCGCCGGGCGCACGCCCATCCCGTACAGCACGTACTGGTAGCTGGCGGCGGTGAAGATCTCTTGCGCGCGCGGGAAATCGTGCCGCGACGGCGGCTGGCGCTGCCACAGCGGCAGCAGTTCGCGCAGCGCATCGGTCCAGGTGGCGGGGTCGCGGTGCCGGCGCCAGTACTCGCTGTCGTCGCGGCGCGACACGGCGTAATGCAACTTCAGGAAATCGATCACCCGCTGCCAGCGGTAGCGGAAGGCCTCGTTGAAGCGGCGCGCGATCAGCGGCATGTCTTCGCGGCGCGCAGGGAACTGCTGGGCGAGCGTGGCCGCGGCGAGTTCGACCAGCACCAGCGACGAGGCCTCCAGCGGCTCGACGAAGCCCGAGGAGAGGCCGATCGCGACGCAATTGCGCACCCAGGTCTCGCGGCGGTAGCCCGGTTCGAGCCGGATCTGGCGCGGCGCGCCGGCGAGGCTGTGGGTGGCCGCGCCGGTGCGGCGCGCGTGCTCGAGCAGGCGCGCGGCGGCCTCGTCGTCGCTGCTGTCGCTGCTGCTGTACACGTAGCCCAGCCCGCGCCGGGTCGGCAGCCCGATGTCCCAGATCCAGCCGTGCGGCTGCGCGGTGGAGATCGTCTGGCAGGCCACCGGCGCATCGGCGGCGGCGTAGTCGACCTGCAGCGCGAGCGCGCGGTCGTTGCACAGCACGCCGGTGCAGTCGACCACCGGCACGCCGAAGTGCCCGCCGAGCAGCAGCGAGCGCATCCCGCTGCAGTCGACGAACAGGTCCGCCTCGAGCAGCCCGTGGGCGCGGGTGGCGAGCGCGGCGATGTCGCCATCGGCCGCGGCGACCACGTGGGTCATGTGGTCGACGACATGGCGCACCCCGAGCCGCGTGGTCGCATGGCGGCGCAGCAGCAGGCCGAGCCTGGTGGCGTCGAGGTGGTAGCCGTAGTTGGCGACCGCGGCGTATTCCGGTGTCGCGAACTGCTTGGGTCCGAGGCCGGCCTCGCAGACCGCGGGCTGCGCGCTCGCGAGGTCGGCGAAGCGCGGCCCGTCGTCCTGCGCGGCCCAGCGGGCCGCGAGGTTGTCCTCGGGGAAGCCCTCCGGCAGCGCGAAGGGGTGGTAGTAGTGCTCGTCCGCGCGGCCGTCGGCCCAGCCGACGAACTTCGAGCCCTGCTTGAAGGCCGCGTCGCACTCGCGCACGAACTCGGACTCGCCGAGGCCGATCCCGTGCAGGGTGTCGCGCATGCTCGGCCAGGTGCCCTCGCCGACGCCGATCGCGCCGACCTCCGGCGACTCGAGCAGGGTCACCTCGACCCCGCCCTCGCCGCCGAGTTCCGACGCCAGCACGGACGCCGCCAGCCAGCCGGCGGACCCGCCGCCGAGGATCAGGACCTTGCGCATCGGATTTCCCGGCCGCTGTCCGCGGCGGCCCGGCCGGCCGCCGTGGGCGGCACAAACGCGACCGGCACCGTCCTGGGGGACGGTGCCGGTCGGTGGGTGGTTGCCGCGTGGATCCGGGCCATGCCCTCGTTAGAACTTGTAGCGGATCCCCAGCATATAGCGCGGCCCGGTCTGGGTCGCGAACAGAACCTGGTTGGGGTGGCGGCCGTGCAGGCGCTGGGTCTCGTCGGTGACGTTGATCGCCTCCAGCGCCAGCGAGAGGTTCTCGTTCCACTGGTAGCCGACGTTGAGGTCCAACTGGCCGTAGTCCTCGACGTAGGCCGGGTTCGGTCCCGCACCGTCGAAGCGCCCGGCGAGGAAGTCGTCGCGCCAGTTGTAGGCCATGCGCACCGAGAGCGGGCCCTTTTCGTAGAAGCCGACCACGTTGGCCGAGTCGCTGAGGCCTTCGAGTGCGAACTGCTCGCCGATCAGGGTGTTGTCGTACTCGAGGCCTGAGTCGACGATCGTGTAGTTGGCCATCACGCCGAAGCCCGAGTCGCCGAACATGTGCTGGACGTTGAACTCCCAGCCGTCGAGCGAGGCCGAGCGCTGGTTCGCCGGGGCGGTGATCCGGAAGTTCGCAATCGGGTCGGTCGGCTGGCCGACGATGGTGCCGGTGCGGTTGCCGCTGGAATCGACGCCGGTGCGCGTGACCCCGGGCCGTCCGTTGAAGTTGTCGAAGATGTAGTTGCGGATGCAGACCACGTTCGACACCACGCAGCCGTTCGCCAGCGCGGCGTTCCAGAAGGTGCCGCCGATCGGCGTGCGCAGGTCGAACGGCGTGCCGACGATCTGCGTGACGCCGATGTAGTTGTCGATGTTCTTGCGGAAGTAGCCGATCGCCGCGTAGCTGCCCGCGCCGTAGTACCACTCGAACGACAGGTCGAAGTTCTGCGACTTCAGCGGCTCGAGGCCGGGGTTGCCCTGCGCGCCGGTGCCGCCGTCCACGCGGACGAGGTCGTTGAGCGTCTGGCCTCCCTGGATGTCGCCCCAGCCCGGACGGCCGATCGTCTCGCCGTAGCTGCCGCGCAGGACCATGTCCTCGGTGACCTCGAGCGACAGGTCGACGTTGGGCAGGATGTAGTCGTAGTTGCCCTCGAGGGTGGTGAAACCCTGCGCGCCACGCAGGATGTTCAGCTCGTTGGCCGAGCCCCACGAGATGCCGGTGGCCACCGGCACCAGCGCCGAGGAGGAGACGTCGGTCTCCTCGTAGCGCGCACCGATCGCAACGTTGAGCGGCATCGCGAGGTCGAAGGTGGTGCTCCACTGCAGGAAGCCGGCGAGCGACTCCTCCTGCGTGCGGCGGTCGGTGGAGAAGTCGTCCGAGGCAAGGTACTGGTTGGGGTCGTTGCCGCGACGCGCCCAGGCCTCGGCGGCCAGGCGGCGCACGGTCGCGAAGTCCCACACGAAGAACGCGTCGCTGAAGTTCGGGTCGTTGTTGCCGGAGAAGGCGTCGAAGTAGCGCCCCATCCGGTCGAGCTGCCACACGCTGTCGGGGTAGTCCGACGCGCTGGTCGCGCCGCCCCAGTTGTCGAGCTGGACGTTGGAGAACGCCGAACGGTTGCCTACGTCGGTGCTGGTGACGCCGAAGTCGAGCTTCGAGTAGTTCTCGAACTCGAAGGTGCCGGAGAGCTGCGTCTGCTCGACCTCGGCCTTCATGTAGCTGTTGCGGAAGGTCGAGCCGGTGACCAGCATGCCGGCCGGGTCGATCTGCGACATGCCGGCGGGCAGGCGCACGTTGAGTACCGGGAACGCCCGCGAGTAGTCGGCGGTGGTGTCGCCGCGGAAGAAGCCGGCCGTGCCGAGCACGCCCGAGGAGCCGAACGGGCTGTCGGCGCCCGAGGTGGCCTGCGAGTCGTGGTAGTCCAGCGCGAGGCTGAGCGAGTCGGTGACGTCCCACTCGAAGTTGAAGCCCAGGGACTTGTTCTCGTTCTTGGTCGCGTTCATGGCGCCGCCCATCGCGAGGTCGCTGTTGGCGGTCGGGATGAACTCCGAGTACAGGATCGGCGCCGCCACCGGGCCGTCGGTCCAGGCGCTGCGCGACGGGCCGAAGTTGAACCACGCCGAGAGCTCGTTGCGCTGGCTCTCGATCTTGTTCTCGGAATAGGTGTAGTCGAGCGTCGCCCGCATGTTGTCGGCGGGCGCGTACTGCAGGGTGAGCTGGCCGTTGGTGCGCTCGCGGCTGACGCCGTTGACGCTGTAGAGCAGGTTCTGCGGCACCGAGTAGATGTCGGTCGGACCGGGCCGGTTGGTGATGTTCTCGGAACCCGGCGTGCCCGGCTGCGGGATGGTGCCCCAGTTGTTCTCGTCGCCGCGGAAGGTGCGCCACCCGTTGGGCGTGGACACCTGGCTGAAGCCGAAGTCACGCTTCTGCCAGCTGCCGGTTAACGCGACGCCGAATTTGCCGTCGGCAAAGGTGTTGCTGTAGATGCCGGACACCTCCGGGGTCAGCGAGTCGCCCTGCAGCGGGTCCGGCAGGTTGTCCGCCGAGGTGTCGTAGACGCCCTTGACGCCGATGTTGGCGAGGAAGCCCGGCGCGTCCAGCGGACGCGTGGTCAGGATGTTGATCGTCGCGCCGATGCCGCCGGTGGGCGTGGACGCGCGGCTGGTCTTGTAGACGTTGATGGCCGACACCGCCTCGGACGCGAGGTTGGCGAAGTCGAAGGCGCGCGAGTTGGACGGGCCGGTATCGGCGATGCTGGAGGCTGGCATCTGGCGCCCGTTGAGCAGCACCAGGTTGAAGTCCGGGCCGACGCCGCGCACTGTGACCCGCGAGCCTTCGCCGTTGACGCGGTCGATCGATACGCCGCTGATGCGTTGCAGGGATTCGGCGAGGTTGGTGTCGGGGAACTTGCCGATGTCCTCGGCGAGGATGCCGTCGACCACGCCCTGCGCGTCGCGCTTGATGTTCATCGAGGCGTCGAGGCTGCCCCGGATGCCCCTCACCACCACCGCGTCGAGCGTGGGGACCTCTTCCTGCGCGGCCTCCCGACGCGCTTCGTCGGCCTGCGCTTTGGCTCGCTCTTCTTCGGTCTGCCCTTCTTCGACTTGCTGGGCGATGGCGACGCTGGGCTGGGTCAGTGCCAGCATCAGGGCGATCGTCAGGCGGCGGCGCTGTGGAACGGAATACCTTGGATTCATCGCGTTTCGCTCCCCCGGGGATTACTGCGCTACGTGGTGGTGTGGCTGGCCGATACCTGGACGCCCACCTCAAATGTCTAGAGCAATTGCACTTCGAAATGACAGCGTTGTCAACCTGATTTATCTAACGGGCGTGCAGATCCCGTCAACGCTGCGTGAAGGCGTCAGTCAGTGGCGCAGGTCAGCACGGTGCCAGCGGCCTCGCCGAGCGCCACCCGGGAGATCGCGAGGTCCATCGGGCCCTCGGTGTCGATCTCGAACACCCGACGCACGGCGCTGAGCGGGGCACCCGCTTGGGCGAAGCAATCGAGGGGTACCGCCACCTCGAGCCACTGGCCGACAGGCAAGCCGGCCAGCAAGGCCTCGACCGGGAGCGCCGATCCGGCCAGCCCGAGGCGAACCGGCCCACCGGGCTTCGCCCCAAGCCGCAGCGTGACGACGAGATGCTGCCGGTCCGCCGGGAGGGCCCGCAGGTCGAGGCCCTGCTCGGCCTCCAGCCAGATCCTGCCGCGGCGCCCGCCGTTCCAGACGAAGCGACGGGCGTCCTCCTGCGCGCGATGATCGACCGCGGACGCCACCAGGCTGGCGACCGCATCGCCGCTCGGCAGACGCGTCAAGGCGACGCCGCGTTGCTCGCTGTCGGCCAGGCGCCACGACCACCCGTCGGCGTCGACCCCACGCGCAAAGAAGGCCTCCGGCAGCGCCAGCTGCAGCGCCTTCAGGCCCGAATCCTCCGACAGGCGGGGCGTTTTCGCAGGGCCTGCATAGGCGAGTCCGAATCCGAGCGGGAATTGGGGGTCATAACCTTCCTGGCCGGCATTCAAGGGGCTCTGCAGCGCGTTGCGGGGCCACGAGAACGACAAGCGGCCGGCGAAATCGTGGCGGGCCTTGCCATCGGCACCGGCCAGCAGGACATCGGCGACGCCGCCGCCCTCGGAACCCGGCAGCCATGCGACCACGAAGGCATCGGACGCGTTGATCTCGCGGTTCACCCACAGCGGACGCCCGCTGAGGAAGACGGCCACGACCGGGAGCCCATCGGCTTTCAGGCGCTGGACGAGTTCGAGGTCGACCGCCTTGCTGGTCTGGTAGCCGAGATGGCTCACGTCGCCGATGAACTCGGCGTAAGGCTCTTCGCCGAACACGACGATGGCGACATCGGGGCGCTCCGTGTACGTGCCGTCCACCGCCAGTTCGACCACACCACCCGCGGCTTCCACCTGTTCGCGCAGGCCCTGCCAAATGGTCTGGGCGTTCGGGAAGTCTTGCCGCCGCGTGCCCGTGCCTTGCCAGGTGAGGGTCCACCCGCCGCTCTGCCGCGTCATGCTGTCCGCGCCGGTGCCCGCCACCAGGATCCTCTGCTTGGGCGGCAGCGGCAGCAGCCCGTCCTCGTTCTTCAGAAGCACCAGCGACCGGCGCACCGCCTCGCGCGCCAGCGCGCGGTGGTCGGGGCTGCCCAGCAGCGCGAACTCGCCACCGTGAGCCCGCTTCGACGGCAGGCCGGCCTCAAACAGGCCCATGCGGAACTTCACACGCAGGATGCGCCTGACCGCATCGTCGAGGCGACTCATCGGGATGGTCCCATCGCGGACCTGCGCCAGCGTGTTCCGGTACACATCGCGCCAACTGTCCGGCGCCATGAACATGTCGATGCCGGCGATCAAGGCCTGCGGGCAGCTGCGCTCGGTGCAACCGGCCACCTCGCCGTGGCCGTTCCAGTCGCCGACCACGAAACCGTCGAAGCCGAGCCGCTCCTTCAGGACGTCGGTCAGCAGCCCCTCGTGGCCGTGCATTTTCTCGCCGTTCCAGCTCGAGAACGAGGCCATGACCGACTGCACGCCGGCACGCAGGGCGGCGACATGGCCCGCGCCATGGATATCGCGCAGTTCCGCCTCGGAAACGCGTGTATCGCCCTTGTCCTGGCCGCCGAACGTGCCGCCGTCCCCGATGTAATGCTTGGCCGTCGAGAGCACCTTGTCCTCGCCGAGGAATCCGCGGGCACCGACCGGGCCCTGCAGGCCCTCCACCACCGCCGTGGCGTAGCGCGACACCAACCCGGGGTCTTCCGAATAGCCCTCGTAGGTCCGGCCCCAGCGATCGTCCCGCGGAACGGTGACGGTCGGGGCGAAGGTCCACTCGAAGCCCGTGGCGCGCAGCTCCAGCGCGGTCGCCTGCGCAATACGACGCACCAGCGCGGGGTCGTTTGCCGCGCCGAGTCCGATGTTGTGCGGAAACAGCGTGGCCCCGACCACGTTATTGTGGCCGTGCACGGCGTCGATGCCCAGCAGTACCGGAATGGCATTGTGGCCTGTCGAGGTATCCATCGACGCGGCATGGAAGGCATCGGCAACCGCCAGCCAATCCGCAGCCGGCGCGTCGTAGCGCTTGCCGGGATCGGAGTTGCCGCCGGCGAGGATCGATCCAAGACGATACGTTCGAAGGTCTTTCGGGGTGACCGAGTCGAGATCGGCCTGCACCACCTGGCCGACCTTTTCCTCAAGGCTCATCCGCGCGAGCAGTTTTTCAACCCGCTTTTCCAGCCTGGCATCCGCAGGCACCGGCGAAGACAGCTTCGGCCAGATGTCGGGATTCGTCGCCGACCGTGATGTCGCGGGGTCACCGGTTGCGGCCAGAAGGCCGGCCGAGAACATGAACAGGCCAAGATACCCCATCGACCGCCGCCATCCACTCCGCGGCACGGCGTCCGCCTCCAGCTCGTGCTCCACGTTTTCGCTCCCCGATAGTGCAGCCTGCGCGCCTGGCGAAGCGGGCACGCGGCGGAGTATGCCCACACGATTGACAGCGTTGTCAACGATCGGGCCTACTGCTGACCTCAGGGCGCGCCGAACCCGCAAAGCCGACGCGATCGATGGCCGGCGTGCCCTGCGGCAAGGGACCGGGACACGGGGAAGGAGAGGATCATGGCGGCAGCGGATCGGACGTCGACGGCGGCGCTGGTCGCCGATATCGGCGGGACCTGGGTGCGTTTCGCGCTGGCGCAATGGGCGGCGGGACCAGCGCCCGCACTGCATGCGCAGCGCCAGCTGGCGATTGCCGACCATCCGTCGCTGATCGCCGCGGCCCGCCACTATCTCGATAGCGTGGGCGCGAGTTTCCCTCACCCTGCAGACGCGGTCTTCGCAGTGGCCGGACGGGTCGAGGGCGAGCATGCGTCGATGACCAACCATCCGTGGCGCATCATCGCTTCCGAATGCGCCCAAGCCCTTGAACTGGGGCGGGTCCGACTGCTCAATGATTTCACCGCGCAGGCCCTCGCGCTCCCCCACCTCGCGCCGGAAGAGCGCGTGCTCCTCGGTGGCGTCGACGTCCACGAGCGCGGCGCTGCTGAATGGACCTATGCCGTGCTGGGCCCGGGCACCGGGCTCGGTGTCAGCGCGCTGCTGCGCCGGGCGGGCCAGCAGTTCGCGCTCGCCTCGGAAGGCGGCCACGCCACCTTTGCGCCCAAGACGGCCCACCAGCGCGAGTTGCTGCACCAGCTTACCTCGCGCTTTACACGCGTATCGTACGAGCGGCTGCTCAGCGGCAACGGCCTGTGCAACCTGCACTGGGCCGCGTCGCGAAGCGCCGGCATCGAAGCTCCCGAGGCGCTGGCCCCGGAGCAAGTCACCGAGCGCGCGCGCGCGGCGGACCCCCTGGCGCGTGAGGCCCTGGACATGTTCTTCGAGGTGTTCGGCGCGTTTGCAGGCGACGTCGTCCTGACCTTCGGCGCATGGGACGGAGTGTTCCTCTCCGGCGGGCTGGTGCCGCTGCTACTCGAGGAACTGCGCGCGGGCGCCTTCCGGCAGGCGTTCGAGAACAAGGGGCGCTTCAGCAGCGCCATGGCCCGGGTTCCGGTCCACGCGGTGGTGCACCGGCAACCGGGGCTGCTGGGTGCCGCCGCCCATGCGCTGGAGACGCCGGTCGCGGCGCTGCACGCCTAGCCCGGCGGCCACGCAAGCCCTCCGCCACGGCCGTGCGCGCGAACGCTCGCTCGCCCGAACCCCGATCCGCCTCACCGAGCGGCCGAAGGGGCCTGGAAGGCCTTGGCGTAGCGCAGCCCGTAGTAAAGGATGAAGCCATAGCAGACCATCGGCACGACGAACGAAGGCTGCAAGCCCGCGTTGTCGGCAACGAACCCCTGCGCGAACGGGATGATGGCGCCACCGACGATCGCCATGCAGAGGATCCCGGATCCCTGGCCGGTGCTCGCCCCGAGGCCGTTCAGGGCGATGCTGAAGATGGTCGGGAACATGATCGAGTTGAACAGGCCAACGCCGATGATGGCCCACATGGCTGGCCGGCCCTCGCCCAGGGTGGCGAGCAGGATCAGCGCGATCGCGCACGCCGCATTGAAGCCCAGCGTCAAGCCCGGGCTGACCCTGCGCATCACCGCGAATCCGATGAACCGCCCGACCATCGCAAGGCCCCAGTAGTAGGCCACGTAGTGCGCGGCGCTGGCATGGTCGAGGCCGGCGATGTGCTTCTCGCCCAGGAAGCTGATGAGGAAGCTCCCGATGCTCACCTCGGCACCCACGTACAGAAAGATCCCGATGGTTCCGAGCAGCAGGTTGCGGTGTTGCAGCAAGGCGAACGACGATCCCCGTTCCCCGGCGGTCGCCTCGTGGACGACCTTGGGTAGCCGGGCGAAGGCGAACAGCACCGCCAGCACCAGCAAGGCGACCGCCAGCATCAGGTAGGGCCCGCGCACCGTGGCGGCCTCCGCCGCCCGATGGGCCGCCCGCTGCACAGCGTCCATCGACGCGAGTTCCGCATCGCTGAGCAAGGCCGCGCCGCCAAGGATCAACAGGCCACCGAACAGCGGGCCGACCGTGGTCCCGAGCGAGTTGAAGGCCTGCGTGAGTGTGAGCCGACTCGATGCGGTCCGCGGGTTCCCGAGCAGGGTGACGAAGGGATTCGCCGCGACCTGCAGAATCGTGATTCCCGAGGCCAGCACGAAGAAGGCGAACAGGAAGAGTCCGTACCCGCTGTCGGCTGCCGGATAGAACAGCAGGCAGCCGATTGCGGCGACGGAAAGTCCGGCGACGGCACCGTTCTGGTAACCAATGCGCTTGACCAGCCCACCGGCCGGCAGCGAGACGACGAGGTAGGCGCCGAAGAAGCAGAACTGCACCAGCATCGCCTGCACGTAGGTCAGCGTGTAGATCGACTTGAGGTGCGGGATCAGTATGTCGTTCAGCGAGGTCAGCAATCCCCACATGAAGAACAGGATCGTGATGATCACCAGGGCGCGGCCGTTCGCCTGGTGCGCCGTGGCGTCCGCACCGATCGATCCTGCCGATTGGGTATGAACCATGCTCGCGTCCCCCGGCCGCCCCCGACGGGGCGCGAGCGACGATTGTGCATGGCGACCCTGAAGATGACAACGCTGTCACCCAGCCCCCAGTCGCGTATCATCGAAATCCCGGAAACATCAGGCTGGGCAGCATAGCGATGGCAGCACGCGCGCGAATCGAGGATGTCGCAGCAGCGGCAGGCGTTTCGATGAAGACGGTCTCGCGCGTCATGAACCGCGAACCCAACGTCAGGCCAGAAACCCGCGCGCGGGTTGTCGAAGCCGCCAAAGCGCTCCGCTATATCCCTGACGTCTCGGCACGCAGCCTGGCCGGGCACCGGTCGTTCAACCTCGCGCTGGTCTACAACAACCCGTCCGAAAACTACATGATGGGCGTGATCTCGGGTGTGCTCGAAGCGTGCGCCAGCGAGCGGTACCACCTGATCCTGTCGCCGGTCGCCCTCGACGAAGGCGGACTGCTGGCCGAGATCGACGACCTTGTGGCTAACTCGAGACCGGATGGTCTGCTGCTCACCCCGCCGCTGACCGACGCCCCGAGATTGCTCGACCATCTCGCCGCAGTGGCGATTCCGTTCGCCAGCATCTCGCCGCGCCGGCAGCAGGCCGCCCTCGCGGTCGCGATGGACGAGCCCGAAGCAGCGGAACAGATGGTCGAGCATCTCGTCGCTCTGGGCCACCGGCGCATCGCGCACGTGATCGGGCACCCGGCGCACGGGGCCAGCCAGTGGCGCCTGGACGGCTACCGGCGCGGGCTCGCCCGGGCGGGGATCCCGATCAATCCCGCCTTCGAGGTGCAGGGCGAGTTCTCTTTCGAATCGGGAGTCGCGGCCGCCCGCCAGTTGCTGGACCTCGACCCGATGCCGTCGGCGATCTTCGCCGCCAACGACGACATGGCGGCGGGCGTGATCTTCGTCGCGCACGAGCGCGGCCTGCGGCTACCCGACGACCTCTCCGTATCCGGCTTCGACGACACGCCGTTGTCGCGCCAGTTGTTCCCCGCCTTGACCACCATCCATCAGCCGACCCGAGAGATGGGACGCCTCGCGACCATCGGGTTGATAGCCCACATCAAAGAACCGAAAGCGACAGGTACCATACGCGTGACGCACACGCTAAAGGTCCGGCAATCGACGGGCCCGGCGCCATAGCGGACGTCACCGTCGGCCTGCGCCGTTGCGGACCGGAAACACCGATCTAGCCGAACCCTCGCGCTCGTGCCGGGAAATATTGGGCCGACCACGTTGGGCCCGCCAAGCCTCGTTCCCATCGCAAACCGGGACCCGCACACCGCGCAAACCGGGACCGCAAACCGGGACAGCCGCGATTCGCAGGCGCCGAACCATGGCTGTCCCGGATCTTTCGCCCTACTTCAGTTCCAGCTCACGGACCAACTGCGTGCCGATGATGGTGCGGATCGCATTGCGATCGGCCATCGCCTTCTCCGCGGCCTCGGTGCTGACGCCGGTGGCCTTTACGAGCACGGCATCCGAGCGCGCGTCGAGACCATCCAGCGCTGCCATGTTGGCCAGCTGGGTCACCAGGTACAGGTTGGGATCGTCGACGCTGCGCGGGGACGCCTGCAGGACGGAGTAACCGAGGATCACGCCGGCGGTCTTGAGCGCTTCGCGCTCTTTCTTCCAGGTGTTGGACAGATACGCGGTGTACTGGTCCATTTGCCCACTTTGGACGCGGATGGCGACAATCTGCGACACCCGGCCTTCGGTGTAGTGGTTGTCGGCAATTGCCGCTGTCGACAGCAACGTGCACAGCACCAGCGCAAGGCTGGCAAAAGTCGTCTTCATTTGATTTCCCCTCAAGACCGCGCAGGTCGCGGCGCTCGGAGACTACTCCCATGGGGTGGCAACCACGAATCGAAACCGGGTCAGAGTACCGTTCTGTTCGAAACTGGCGCCGCGGCACGGTTTCGAGGATGGGGCGGCACTCTGGGGCAGCCATGATTTGCAGTCGCTGCATGGGGCGGCGATCCGGGAATGGCGGCGATCCCGACGACCGAATCATGGCTGTCCCGGATTGCGGTCCCGGATTGCGCGACTGTTGTGGACAGCGCCGCCCTCCTTCAGGGATTCGTGCGAGAGTTCGAGAAGACGAAGAAGGGGAGGGTGTTCATGACTGCACGATGGATTGCACGGACCGGGCTGCTCGCTTGCTCGTCGCTCGTCCTGGCGTTGGCGGCCTGTCAGGGCGTTGCACCTTCAAGCGAAGTCATCGGCATGAAGGCTCACGAGGCGACGGTCCCGAGTGGACACAAGAGCAGCGATTACCTGTTCCTGTGGAGTGCCGACGAAGACAAGCAGCACGAGGATTTCCTGGCCGTCATGGATGTCCGACACGGCTCACCGAAGTTCGGACAGATCGTCGCAACGCTGCCGGTTGGCGAAAAGGGCACCGTGCCGCACCACACGGAGCACGAGCTCGATGCGAGCGGCGAGCTGTTCGCAAACGGCTTCGCGTCCCAGCATTCTTTCGTGTTCGACCTCAACGAGCCGGAGCGGCCGCGTCTGCTCACGAACTTCAAGCCGCCGCCGCCCTTCAGTCGCCCGCACAGCTACGCGCGCCTGCCCAACGGCAACCTGGTGGTGACGTTGCAGGAGAAGGGCGGGAAGGTGTTTCAACCCGGCGGACTGATGGAAGTGACGGCACGCGGCGCGGTGGTGCGCACCGTCGACGCGGCCGACGACGCGGTCGACCCGCACGTCATGCCCTACAGCGCGGAGGTGGTTCCCGCGCTCGATCGGCTGGTGACGACCAGTGCGGACATGCATGCGCGCTGGGTCAGCCAGGCCGTGCAGGTGTGGACGCTGCCGGATCTCGAGCGCGTACGCACGATCGTGCTGCCGCCGGGCCCGAACGGCAAGGAAGGCTGGGATCCTGCCGAGGCTCGCGTGCTCGGGGACGGCAGCACCGTCCTGGTAGGCACCTTCAGTTGCGGGCTCTACTTGTTGGAGGGACTGGAGACTTCGACGCCAGGCGCAAGATTCATCCACGACTTCGGCGGCGGCGACTGTGCGTTGCCGGTAGTGGTGGGGCACTACTGGGTGCAGACCGTTCCGGATGCGCACGCGCTGGTGGCGCTGGATGTTTCCGAGCCATCGCGCCCTCGCGAGGTCAGCCGATTGATCGTCGGGGACGAGTTCAAGCCGCACTGGATCGCCGCCGAACCATCCGGACGCCGCATCGTCCTCACGGGCTACGGCCCGCGGGTCCTGCTGGTGTCGATGGATCCCGCGACGGGAAAGCTCGGCCTCATCGAGTCGTTTCGCGACGCCGGCGCGAAAGTCGCCGGCGTCAGTTTCAACCGGACCGACTGGCCGCATGGTTCCAGTGGAAACGCGGTGCCGCACGGCGCGGTATTCGATCGGGCGCGCTGACGATCGACCAGCGGTGCGCTGGAGTGCAGCGCGCGAATCGTCGCCGAGTACCGGTTGCCGTGAGCCAACGATCAGCCGCGCCGCGCGGCCTCGATCGCGGCAATGTCGATCTGGGCGCAAATCGGGACAGCCACGATTCGGAACCCGCAAATGGCGCAAATCGGGACAGCCACGATTCGGAACCCGCAAATCGGGACTACAACCCGCAAACCGCGCAAACCTTGGCGCAAATCGGGACAGCCACGATTCGGAACCCGCAAATCGGAGCCACGCAAACCGGGTCAGCCACGATTGGCGGCCGCCGAACCATGGCTGTCCCGGATTGTCCGCGCTGGGCCAAATCAGCGGGCACAGCCTCAAGCACGTGCTGTCCGGGCTGGCGGTGTTCTTCATCATCCAAGCGGTGCCGGTCCGGCGCATCGGCGCGGTTTGACGCAAGCCGGAACCGCGTGGTCAGAACGCTCCGAAGGCGCTCGCCAAGGCAACAACCGCGGCAATCGCGATGATGGGCCCGACGATCACGGCCATCACGATGTCGAAGTAGCTGTCCTTGTGCGTCGACCCGCAAACCGCCAGCAGGTTCACCACCGCACCGTTTTGCGGCAGGCTGGCTGCAACGATCACGCTCGCAGCCACGCCGATCCGCGGCGTTCCATGTGAAGATTGGTCCGTGCCGACAAGGCCAACGAGGGGGTCGGTCGAATGTTGACGCGTTTGTTGGGCTTGAGCCGCTTTTCCGTCGTTCCGGCCGTGTTCGGCATCCTGGCCGGGTCCCTTGCGCTGCGGGTCTACGAAGGCATCGTGATCGCCAAGCCGGTCATCAAAACCCTGGATGATGGTGGCGCGTCGCCCAAGGTCGCCAAGACCATGGCGGTGGGGTTGATCGAAGCGATCGACTCTTTCTGATCGCCCTGATGGCCAACCTGATGGGCCAGGGCCTTTACAAGCTGTTCGTGGACCCGGAACTCGAGCTGCCGGCGTGGCTGCACATGCGCGATCTCGACGACCTCAAGCGACACCTCAACACCAGCATCATCGCGGTGCTGTCGGTGCTGTCCATGCGCGAGGCGCAGGCCTGGGACGACCAGCGCAACCTGCTTCACCCTTGCGGCGCCATCGCGATCATGATCGCGGCGCTTACGTTCTACCTGGTCGCCAGAAAGCGCCAGGACTGAGCGGAGGAACATCGATGCCCGCCAACGTGGCCGAACTCGAGCAGGGTGTCCTGCGCCGATCCATCGTCACCACGACGGTGGTCGCCCTCGCTGGCGTCGCATTCGGCCTGTTCTCCCGCTCGCAGGCCATCCTGTTCGACGGCGTGTTCTCGCTGTTGGACGGCGTGATGGTGCTGCTGTCGCTGTCGGTTTCCCGGCTGCTGATGAGCGAAGGCAGCCGCCGCTTCCAGTACGGGTACTGGCACATCGAGCCGATCGTGGTGGCCTTCAACGGCACCGTGCTCATGCTGCTATGCCTGTATGCACTGCTCAATGCGGTGCGGGGCCTGATGACCGGCGGTCGCGACCTCAACTTCGACCACGCCATGTTTTACGGCGCCGGGATGATGGTGATCTGTTTCGGCATGTACCTCTACGAACGCCGGAGCAACCGCCGCATCCAGTCGCAGTTCATCCGGCTCGACATGCAGAGCTGGCTGATGTCGGCCATGGTAGGCGCGGGCCTGCTGCTGGCGTTCGGCAGCGCCATCCTCGCCAAGGGCTCGCGCTTCGAACCCTGGGTGCGCTATGCCGACCCCGCGATCCTGGTGATCCTCACCTCGATCCTGATCTTCCTGCCGCTGGGTGCGGTGATCAGGGCCGTGAAGCAGATCTTCCAGGTCGCGCCCGAGGGACTGGACCGACGCATCCGGAGCTTCATGGATTTTCTCGTCGAAACGCGCGGTTTCGTCACCTACTCCAGCTACGTGGCCCGCGCGGGTCGGGCGCAGTTCATCGAGATCTGCATCGTATTGCCGCGGGACTACCCGATCCCCAGCGTGGACCTGCTGGACGAGATCCGCACCGAGATCGGCGAGTTCATCGGCGACCCTGGCCCGCAGCGCTGGCTCACCATCACCTTCACCGGCGACGCGTCGACGATCTGAATGGCCCGTCGCCACGCTTGCCGGCAGAAAAGGCACGGGCGCTGCGCCCGCGATGCCCGCTTCCAGGTCAGCCCATGTCGACGAGCGTGCCCGAGGACCGGAGGTCCCAACCCGGCACAGCCCTGCAACCGACTGCGACCTGCTGACGACAACTCCATAGGATATTATTCGAGGTCGTCGCACCGTTCGGGTCCGGCATTCCCGTCACAGGAGAGATTGACATGTTGCACATCGACCTTCCCGCCCGCGCGGACATCCTCAAGCTGGCGCAGAAGCGTGGCGCACCATGCGTGACGATCTATGTCGCCACCACCCCGCTGACCGAGTCCGCCCAAGCCGACCGCATCGCGCTGAAGAACCTCGCGAAGGAGGCGATCCGGCAGCTCGAGGCAGTGGGCACGGCCAAGCGCAGCCTGCGCGCGATCGAGGAAAGCGTCGACGAGATCGAGGCCGACGACGCCTTCTGGGCGCACCAGGCCAACAGCCTCGCCATCTTCCTGACCGACGAAGACGTGACCACCTTCCGGCTGCCGAGCAAGCTGGAGAACCAGGTGCACGTGTCCGACCGTTTCCACATCAAGCCGATCCTGCGTGCGGTTACCTTCGCGCACAACGCCTATGTGCTGGCGATCAGCATGGGACACGTGCGGCTGATCGAGGTGTCGGCGGATCTGCCGGCCCATGAAGTGAAGGTGCCCCAGATGCCGCGCGACATGGCCGATGCCCTGGGCCGCCGCAGCCACCGGCCGAAGAGCGACGACATGCGCGGCGCGAGTGCCGGCAGCGAGAGCGCCATGCTCACGCGCTATGCACGTGCCGTCGACGATGCGCTGCGCCCGGTGCTGGGCGGCCACGAGCGCCCGCTGATCGTGGCCGCCAGCGAGCCGCTGAGCTCGCTTTTCCGGAAGATCAGCAGCTATCCGCACACCGCGGAGCAGACCATCGCCGGCTCGGCCGACCACACGCCCGACCATGAGCTCGCGGCCGCCGCGCGCAACATACTCGACGGCATTTATGCCGGACAGATCGGCGAGTTCGCCGCGCTGTTCGCCGAGCGCGCCCAGCAGGGGCGGGCCGTCACCGACGTTGCAATGGCCGCCCGCGCCGCCACCTTCGGCGCCATCGACACGCTCATGGTCGACATCGACGATGTGTTGCCCGGCACCGTTTCCGATGACGACGGCAGCATCGCCCTTGCCGAGGCTCCGGGAGCCGACAGTTACGGCGTGATCGACGAGATCGTCAGCCGCGCGTTGAAGTCCGGCGCTCGGGTGATTTCGGCGCGCAAGGGCGACGTGCCGGGCGAGGGTGCAATGGCCGCGATTCTGCGTTACGCCCTTTGAGGTGGCGCCGCCAGGGAGCCTCTGAACAAGTCCCGCGAAACTGGCTGAAATGGGCCGGGTCTGTTTCGCCCGCAGGCTGCGTCAGGCGTCTTGGGCCTCAACCAGCATGGCCGGCGACACATTCCTTGCCTGCGAGCGAAACAGATCCCGGCGCGGTGTGCGGGACTTGTTCATGGGCACCTGGCCCGTCACAAAACTCGTTATGTGCGGATGCTCCGTAAGCGTCCGCCCACCACAACTTTCCCCGCCGTAACGAAGGGCCGCACGCTCGCGCGCCCAAAGGTTTGGAGCGAGCAATGGCATCTCGGGTGCTGCAATCCGGGATGCAATCCGGGACACCCATGATTCATGGAGCGCCGTGGTCACCCATGGTGCCGGCATCCATGCACCAATCCGGATCGTGCGTGTCCCGGTTCCACCAATCCGGATCGTGGGTGTCCCGGTTCCGGTGGCTGCCGTCAAGCGCGCATCATGAGCACGGCGACGGCGAGGGTCTGTTCGGCTCGCATGCGTGATCCTCGACGGCCCGAGTCGCAGGTCCGTAGCGTAGACTGGGCCTACACCGAGATAGTGGCTTTGGATTTCCTACCCGTGGGTCCGCAGCAGACCAGCTCATGATGAGCGCCGGCAACCACGCCGAGCGCTTGATCGAGGCTCTGGATCGTGCTCGGGCAGCGGCAAAAACACTGGGACCGGCTTTGACAGAATTCGCGCTGGAAATTGTGCAGTCAGAGCGCGCGCGGCATGCCGCTGCCGCCGCTGGATGCCGACCCGGCAAGACCGACGTCGAGCGGGTTGAACTGACGTGAGCAATTTCCTGACCGAACTCAAGCGCCGCAACGTCATCCGCATGGCCGGGCTGTATCTGGTCGGGGCGTGGCTGCTGGTCCAGATTGCCGAGACCCTGCTGCCGATCTTCCACACGCCGGGTTGGGTGCTGCAGGCGCTGGTGGTGCTGCTGGCCCTCGGTCTGCTGCCGGCGCTGGTGTTCTCTTGGGTGTTCGAGCTCACGCCGGAGGGACTCAAGCACGAACGCGAGGTCGACCGTTCGCAGAGCATCAGCGGCCACACCGCGCGCAAGCTCGACCTGGCGTTGACCGTGCTGCTGCTCGGCGTTGGCGCCATGCTGTTGTGGCAAATGTTCGGCACACGCGACGCGGCCGCGCCAGCGACGTCCCTCGCAACTGCGCCGGATGCCAGCGCGCCGGCAGCGGTCGACAGCCAGAACGTGACCGACAAGAGCATCGCGGTGCTGCCGTTCGCCGACTTCAGCGCCGGCGGCGACCAGGGCTGGTTTGCCGATGGTCTCGCCGAGGAAATCCTCAACGCGCTCGCGCGCACGCCCGATTTGCTGGTCAGCGCGCGCACCTCGTCGTTCCGCTACAAGGGCAGCGAACTGGCGATCCCGCAGATCGCGAAGGAACTCGGCGTCGCGCACGTGCTGGAAGGTTCGGTGCGCAGCACCCCACAGCGCATCCGCGTCACCGCGCAGTTGATCCGCGCCGCGGATGGTTTCCACCTATGGTCGCAAACTTACGACCGCGACGTCGCCGACATGATCGAGATCCAGGAGGACCTGGCGCGGCAGATCGCGGTGGCGATGCAGACCAGCATGGATCCGGCAGCCCTTTCCGCCATGGCCGAGGTCGGCACCCGTTCGGTGGAGGCCTACCAGGCCTATATCCGCGGCGTCGCCAAGGGGCTCACGCTGGACGCCGCCGATTTCAACGAAGCCTACAGGTACTTCGAACAGGCGCGCACGGTCGATCCGAACTTCGCCGCCGCGCACGCCAGGGCCGCCGACTTCTGGCTCACGCAACTCGATCCGACCACAGTGTTGAGCAACCTCACCCCGGAGACGCCGGAACGCATCGCGCAACTGTTCAGCGAACGCATCGACCTCGCGATCGCGCACGCGGCGAACGCAATCGATGGCGTCGGCTACCGGGCGCAGAAGGCCCGACGCGACCTGCACCTGCGCGAAGCGATCGAGCTGGCCCGCGCGCTGCTGGCCGAGCGGCCGGGCGATAGCGACGCCATCGAACTCCTGCTCGCCACGGCAACACAGGCCAGCGACCGCGAACTGGCTACGGCGGTCCTCGACGACATCTGGCCGCAGGCGCTGGTGCGCCAGGAATTGGCCTTCTCGCACGTCAACTACGCGCATCGAAACCTCGACCTGAGCAACGCGGCCGACCAGGCGCAGGAGCTGTTGCAGCGCTGGCCCGACCAGCCGGCGATCCTGTACCAGATCCATCGCGCCCTGTTGTGGGACCGCCGGGTCGAGGCCGCTGCCGCCGTGCTGGCGCGCTGGCAGTCGCTGCGCGGCAACGACGAAGCCTGGATTTCGATTCCCCCGGCGCGGCAGGCTTGCGCCGAGGGTCGGCGCGCCGACGCCGAGGCCATTCTCGCCCAGACCCCCGACGGCGACATCTCGCAGCGGTGGCACCTGCTGATGCTGCTGGGCCGGACCCGCGAGGCCGCCGAATTGCTGCAGCCGCTGGAGCGCGACGGGAACACTTTTGCGCTGGCCGGGTTTCTCGTCTACCCGCAGTTCGATCCAGCGCCATTCCCGTCGCTGCTGCGCATCCTCGAGCGCGAGAAGGTGCAGCGACCGCCGCCGGTGCCGCTGCCGTTTGCGTGTCCGCCGGCCGAGGCGAAGCAATGAGCGCGCTGTTGCCGTTCGTCGACACAATCGCCGATCGGATCGATGCAAATGCGCTGCGGCGATTCTGAGATGAACGTCCTTGCCGAACTCAAGCGCCGCAACGTGATCCGCATGGCCGGGTTGTACCTGGTCGGCGCGTGGCTGATCGTGCAGGTGGCGGCAACCCTGCTGCCGACCTTCGATGCACCGACCTGGGTGATGAAGGTGCTGGTTGCGCTGCTGGCGGCCGGCTTTCTTTGCGCACTGGTGTTCTCGTGGCTGTATGAGTTGACGCCGGAGGGCCTCAAGCGCGATGCCGACGTGCTCCCATCCGAGTCGATCGCGCCACAGACCGCGCGGCGCATGGACCGGCTGATGGTTCTCGGGATGGTGGCAGTCGTCGCGGTGATCGCCGCGGACCGCTATTGGCCGCGCGCAGACACGCCGACGGCAATCAACTCGGCTGCGCCGCCGCCGGCCGACACCGCCGGCGAGCCTGCGGTGCTTGCGAAGGCCAGCGCGCCATCCACGCTTGCCAACTCGATCGCCGTACTGCCATTCGCCGACCTGTCGCAAGCCGGCGACCAGAGCTACTTCTCCGACGGCATGGCCGAGGAGATTCTCAACGTGCTGACCAGGGTCAAGGGATTGCAGGTGGCGTCGCGCACCTCTTCGTTCGCGTTCAAGGGCCAGGAGACGCTCGGCATTCCGGCGATTGCCAAACAGCTCTCGGTGCGCCACGTACTCGAAGGCAGCGTGCGTCGCGCCGGCGGCACCATTCGCATCACCGCGCAACTGATCGATGCCGAGGTCGATCGCCATCTGTGGTCGGAGACCTTCGACCGGCCACTCACCGCCGAGAACGTGTTCGCAATGCAGGACGAGATCGCCCAAGCCATCGTCGCGGCATTGATCGCGGCGCTGCCAGCGGCCGAGGTCGGCGCCGTTGGTCAGACTGCGACCACGAACAACCTCGGCGCCTACGACAGCTACCTGCAGGCGCGCGCGCTGGTGCGTTCGCGCCGGCAACTGCTGCTGGCCGACGAACTGCTGGAGAAATCGCTGCAGCAGGACGCGCAATATGCCCCCGCCTGGGAGCTGCGTGCCGGCCTGCAGGCCCTGTTGGGCGAGTACACCGACACCCCGTTGAGCCACGATGAGCTGGTAGCGCGCGGCTACCAGTTCGCCGATCGCGCGCTGGCGCTTGCTCCGGACAGCGCGCGGGCGATGGCGGTCAAGGCCAATCTGCGTCGAATGGCGACCGTGCGACTCGACGGCGACAGTGACCTCGCCGCCGTGATCGCCGATTTCGAGCGCTCATTGGCAATCGACCCGGACAACACCGATGCCTTGAATTGGTTCGGCCTGACCTGGGTGCTGGTCGGCCAACCCGAGAAGGGGCTGGCGGCATTTCAACGCTGCGTGCTGGTTGATCCGCTGGCCTCGGCGTGCAGTGAGAACGAGTACGACACGCTGTATGCGCTCGACCGCCACGACGAAGCCTGGCAACGCTACCTGGCGGCCCTCGACCGCGGCGCGATCACCGACCAGTACACCAACTTCCAGATGCTGGCGCGGTACGAACAGAAACCCGCGTTCCTGTTCGCCAGCAACCAAACCAGATACCTGCCGCGCTGGCATTGGCACCAGGCGTTGTACGAGGCGTATCGCAACCCGGATGGCGATCATGCCGAACTGGTGCGCGATGCGCTGGCGTTCGCGCAAAAGGAGCGTATCGATACCGACAACGGCTACGTGGTTCTGCTGCTGTTGCCGCTTGGCGCGCACGATCTGCGGCCGGAGATGCCGCTGCTGTGGGGCCAGGACAACCGCCGCTACCGGCAGTCGCCACAGTTCAAGCACTTCATCCGCGCGAGCGGCGTCCACGATTACTGGCTCAAGACCGGCTTCCCCAAGCAGTGCCAGCCGATCGAACCGGATGATTTTCGCTGCGATTGAGGGCGGCACGGTGTGGCCATAGTCGCGGGTCACCCCTCCATTGCGTAGCGAAACGGTACTCGTCGAAACTGCACTCAGACCCCTTTCGAGATCCCTGCCCTTGCACTTCGTAGCCGAACTCAAGCGCCGCAACGTGATCCGCATGGCCGGGCTGTATCTGGTCGGTGCGTGGCTGATCGTGCAGGTGGCGGCGACCCTGCTGCCGACCTTCGATGCGCCGACCTGGGTGATGAAGGTACTGGTTGCGCTGCTGGCGACCGGCTTTGTCTCCGCACTGGTGTTCTCGTGGCTGTATGAGCTCACGCCGGAGGGCTTGAAGCGCGATGGCGAGGTGGATCATGCGCAGTCGATAGCGCCGCAGACCGCGCGGCGCATGGACCGGCTGATCGTGCTCGGGTTGGTGGCGGTCATTGGCGTGGTCGCCGCAGACCGCTATTGGCCGCGCGATCATCGGCCGACGACAATCGCGGCAGATTCGAACGTGCCCGCTGCCGCTGCCGACATCGACAAGATGCCAACGGCAGCCAGTGCTGCCAGTGCCACTGCGGCCGCCAAGGCTGCGGGCGCGGGCCAACTGATCGCGGTGCTGCCCTTCCGCAACCGCAGCGTGCGCGAGGAAGATGCTTATTTCACCGAAGGCATCCACGACGATCTGCTGACGCAGCTATCGCGCATCGCCGCATTCAAGGTGATCTCGCGCACGTCGATGATGCGCTACCAGGATTCCGACAAATCGGTGCCCGAGATCGCCCGCGAACTGGGCGCCGCGGTGTTGCTGGAAGGCGCGGTGCAGCGCTCCGGCGACCAGGTGCGCATCACCGTGCAGCTGATCGACGGCGCCAGCGACGTGCACCTGTGGGCGCAGACTTACGATCGCGAGCTCAATACCGAAAACCTGTTCGCGATCCAGGCCGACATCGCCAAAGCGATCGCGGATTCCATGAAGGTGGCACTGAGCCCCGCCGAGGCCGGCGCGCTGGCCGCCGGATCAACCCGCAACCTGCAGGCCTACGAGGCCTTCCTGCGCGGCAAGCTCGGCTCCGGCCCCGGATTCATCACCGCCGAAATGCTGGGTGCATCGATCGCGGCCTACGACCGTGCCATCGAACTGGACCCGGCGTTCGCCGACGCCTGGGCCAGGAAGGCACGCGCGCAGTTGGCCGGTTACTGGTACGGCGTGGGCCTCGATTCCAGGGTGCAGCGCGATGCAGCGCGCGCGAGCCTGGAGCAGGCGCAAAAGCTGGCACCCGAGTCCATCGAGACCCTGCTCGCGCAAGCCTATTTCCATTACTGGGGACAGCTCGACTACGCCGGCGCCGACGGCGTGCTCCAGCGTGTGCTCGAGCGGGTACCCGACGATGTCGAGGCCTGGCTCTTGCGCGGCTTCGTCGCGCGCCGCGACGGCCGCTTCGACGACGCGATCACGGCCTTCCAACGTACGGTGGAGCTCGACCCGGTCAAGCTGGAGGGTTACTCCGCCCTGGTCGAAACGCACGCCAACCTGGGACACGCGGCGCAGGCCGCCGAAGCGCTCGCCAAGGCAAGCGCACTCGGATCCGAGGATTACGAAGCGGCGGTGAACGTGCATGAGGCGAGAGGAGATGCCGAAGCCGCGTGGTCTGCCGTCGAGGGACCGGCTCCGAACAGCGCGGCGTTGCCGTTCCGGGCCGCGATGTTGAGCCGCGATCCGGCGCGGGTCGCGCTGTCGCTGTCGCCGACGCTGTGGCCGCTGGATCGGCGCAACCCAAGCGATTTTCCCGAGATCTACGTCATGGCCCAGGCCGAGAGCCTGCTGCTGACCGAGCCGGAGCCAGCGCGGCGTCTGCTGGAGCAGATCCAGGCGCGCATGCAGGCGCGGCCCTATCCCTATCCCGGCGGATGGCGGCATAACAGCTACTACTTTCCATCCGACCTGCCCGGCATGCTCGGCGACCTCGACGGCGTGCGTGCGGCCGAACGCAGTTACCTGGCGACACCCAGAGACGCTTGGGCGGCGCGCGATATCCAGCTGTCGCTCGCCATCGCCTTTGCGCGCTCAGGCGACCCCGAGCGCGCCATGCATTACCTCGAAAACATCGCGGCAACGTTCGGCCCGGCCAGCTACCTGCGCTTTTCGATCCACCCCGGCCTCGATGCCGTGCGCGAGCATCCGCGCTATCTGGCGCTGAAGGCGGCGTACGAGGCCTTTGCAGCAAACAACCCCGAAGCATAGGTTGCGGTGAATGCAGGTCATGTCGCCTGCTGGAAAAGGGGTCTGGAAAAGGGGTCAGGTTCATTTTGCGGAGGCATCGGTGGTCACTTGCCTGGCATGTCGACGGAAATGAACCTGACCCCTTTTATGCCTTTTATGCCCATTGCGCTCGCATTGCGCCCCGAAACTGTAACCTGACCCCCGATTCGCCCTTGCGAGGGCATTGGATAGGTTCTGGAGACCACATGGAAGATCTGGCCCGGCCGCCGCTTGCGCGGGATGAAGAGCCAAGCGCGGCCAGCTCGGCGACTGCGGACACCAAAGGCGACACGCTCGCAGCGTTGGCATTGCGGATCAAGTTGGCAGAGGTCCCGGTCGGAACGACACTGTGCTGGCGGGATTGGCGCGAGGCGCGGGCGACTACGCTGCGTCAAGCGCTGCGCCGCGTGCGAGCGGCGAGTTTGGCGATTCGCAGCTCACGCCACGGGGAAGACGCGGTCGCCGCGGGGTTTGCCGGGCACTATCGCTCGCTGGTCGGGGTCGCGCGCTGCGATGCGGCTGCGGCAATCGACCGCGTGTTCGACAATTATGGTGCGCCAGCGGATCGCGACCAGGTGCTGATCCAAGCCTGTGTCGAAGGCGTCGACATCGCGTTGGTTGCGGCTAGCCACGCGCCAGGCGATGGTGCGCCCTATCGCACGATCAGCAGGGCGGCAGGCACCGATTCGGCAGCGATCACCTCCGGCGCGGCAGCCGCCGAAACCTACTATGTGGCGCGTGATCTCAACTGCCCTGTCGATCCGCTCAACGCGCGGGTTCTGGCCTTGCTGCGCGAAATCGAAACCAAATATGCCCCCTCGGGAACGCCTTTCGAGGTCGAACTGGCGCTCGCGCGCGGGCGCCTGTGGCTGCTGCAATGGCGTGCATTGCCCACGGTCAGGGGCTGCGCCGTCAGCCGCGTTAGACGATTCCGTGTCGCGCGGAGGGCGGCGGTACGCGCGTTGCAACGCGCTGCAGGGCACGGCGCGCAGCCGCTGTTCGGATTGATGCCCGACTGGAATCCGGCAGAACTCCTCGGCGAACATCCGCGTCCACTTGCGCGCAGCGTATTCGATGCGTTGATCGCACGCGACACCTGGTGGCAGGCCCGTGCGTACCTGGGCTACCGGCAGCCAAAGCAGCATCGCTTGGTCCATGCCATTGGTGGTCGACCCTACGTCGACGTGCGGGCAAGTTTCGAGTCCCTGGTGCCTGCGCAAGTCGATTCCCGGAACGCGTCCGAGCTGGTCGCATGCTGGACGCGCCGGCTGTCGCGCACGCCATCGCTGCACGATCGGGTCGAGTTGGCGATCGCGGTGACTTGCGCCGAATTCGATGCCCCAGCGCGTCTGCACGAATCGAATGTTCGAAAAACGACGGTTCGCCAACTGCTGCCGGCACTGCAATCGCTCACTCAGTCCGTGTTCGATCCGTCCACGCTGGTGTCCCGACGTTGCGCGGCCGAGCGTCTGGCGCGACACCGATGGGAGATTCCGATCGAGCCCGGCGGGTTGCGCGCGGCCGTGCGGCGCCTGCGCACGCTCGCGGCGCTGCCGTTTGCGGTCTCCGCGCGACTGGACTTCATCGGCGCTGCATTGCTGCGCTCTGCAGCGCGTCGCGGCGCGATCGATCCGAGCTGGCCGGATCTGCTGCGCAGCTCGGCCGGCACGGCGGCCGGAGATCTGCTGGCCGACTTGCGCGACGGGTCAACGCTCGAGCTTCACCAGCGCCTAGCCGACCTGCGGCCGGGCACCTTCGAGATCGATGTGCTCGCAGGCGCGGTCTGGGATGCGCTGCCGCGGGGTTCGGGTGCGCAGCGCCGCGCGCCCGCAACGCAACTGCCCGCAGCGCAGGCGCGCGCATTGGATCAGCTGCTGGCCGCAGAAGGCTGGTCGATCGACGCGGTGACGTTATGCGCTGCGGTACGCAATGCGTCGCGCGCGCGAGACATCGGGAAATGGGCCTTGTCGCGTGGCATTGCAGCGTTGATGTCCGGCATCGCTGCCTGGGGGACGCGGCGCGGTCTGGACCGGGAGACGCTGGGCTGGTTGACTCTGCCTTCGATCGGCGCGGCGTCGCGCAGCGATCGCGAATGGTTGCCGGTGGCGGAGGCCGCACGGCGCAGGCATGCCGCGCAGCAGCTGTTGCGTATGCCCACCCTGCTGAGTTCCGCACATGATCTGCATGAGGTGCACTGCGTTAGTGGATCGCCGAGTTTCTTGGGTGCGGCGAGCGTGTCTGGAGCCCTGCACGTGATCGACCGTCACAGCAAACCGCACGAGGTGCCGCTGTGTGCGGTGCTGGCGATCGAAAGTGCGGACCCGGGTTTCGACTGGATATTCACCCGGCGCCCGCTCGCTTTGCTCACCGCATTCGGTGGACCGCAATCGCACATGGCCTTGCGCTGTGTAGAGCAAGGCTTGCCGGCCGTGCTCGGTCTGGGCTTGTCGAGGTTCCGGCGGGTAACCCGCGCGACATCGGTGCAGGTCGATCCCGTGCGGCAGGCGCTTGACGTACTGGCAATGCGCGATTGAGGGGGCCACCGTGCTGAGCTGGGATTACACCGCGCATGCGGCGCACTACGAGCAGCGCGCGCCCTATCACGTCGATAGCATCGAATGGATGCAGCGACTGAGGGCACCGAATGCAGGCCGGGTGGTCGATATCGGAGCGGGCACCGGTCGCCTTGCGCGCATGCTGGTCGCGGCCGGCTATAGGGTCGACGCCGTTGAACCCAACGCAGCGATGCGCGCAGTGGGCGTGTCCCTGGATCGCGCGCCGGGTATCCGCTGGCACGCATCGCGGGGCGAGGCGACTGGCCTGCCCACTGGCGCAATCGACTTGGTAAGTTTTGGTTCCTCGTTCAATGTGATCGACGCAGCACTGGCGCTGGACGAGAGTGCACGTTTGCTGCGTCCGGGCGGCGCTGTCGTGCTGCTGTGGAACCATCGGGTCCTGGACGACCCGCTGCAGGCGATGATCGAGGCGACGATTCGCTCCATGCTGCCCGGATTTGTTCCGGGCAGTCGTCGCCAGGATCCGTCGCCCTTGCTGCGCGCACATCCGGCGTTCGGGGAGCCGCGCGCCGCGGCACTGGAGTCGATACACGAAACCACGGTAGCGGCCTTTGTCGATGGTTTTCGTGCGCATGCGACGCTGGCACGGCAGGCTGGCGAGCTGCTTCCGCAAGTCCTCGAAGGCATCGCAACGCTGTTGCGCGGTCGCAAGAGCATTGCGGTTCCGTTCATAACCCGCATTTGGGTTGCTTCGCGCGCAGGATGATCCCATCGATCATCCTCGCAGCGGGTCGTGGCAGCCGCATGGGTGCGTTAGCGCGCGGGCGGCCGAAATGTCTGCTGCGCCTGGGTGGGCGCAGTCTGCTCGATTGGCAGCGCTCGGCGATTGCGGCTGCCGGTCTGGCGCCACCGATCGTGGTTGGTGGCTATGCGCAGCAGTACTTGCGCCCGATCAGTGGTGAGCGCTTGGTGATCAATTCGGACTGGGCCAACAGCGGGCCGATCGGCTCGCTGCGCTGCGTTCCATCGAGCCTGGTCCGCGACGGCTTTGTGCTGGTCTATGGCGATGTCGTGGTCCATCCGCAGCTGCTCGCATTGCTGCGCGATTGCACAGCACCGTTGGCGATTACGGTCGATCTGGACTGGCTTGCCCTTTGGTCGCTGCGTTTCTCCGAGGTCCTCGACGATGCCGAGTCGTTGCGCTGGGGCAATCAACAAGGATCGATTGTCTCGATCGGCGGGCGCGCAGCCGAGCTCGCCGGAATCGAGGGCCAGTTTACCGGGCTGTTGCGCGTCTCAGCGCTTGGCTGGCAGTGGATAACCACAATGCTCGACGGCATGCCTCACGCGCAGGTGCAGCGCCTGGACACAACGGCGATGCTCGCTGGCTTGCTCGCCTGCGGCCACGGCTTGGTGGGCTTGCCGATCCGCGGCCAATGGCTGGAGATCGACAGTGCCGACGATCTCAGATCCTATCGGCAACGGCTGCGCCGACGCGCGCCGTGGTCGCACGATTGGCGCTGGGCAGGCGCATGACCGGCACGCTGATCTGGATTACAGGCCTGCCGGGTGTGGGCAAGTCCACCTTGGCGCGTTCGGTCGCTGGTGCCCTGCGCGCGCGCGGCGAGCCGGTGGTCGTACTCGACGGAGACCACCTGCGGCGAGTGCTCGGCCACGAGGGCGGCTACGAGCGCGATCAGCGCTTGCGGCTGGGTTTGACCTATGCACGCATCGCGGCCTGGCTCGCTGCGGAAGGCATCGTCGTGGTCGCTGCGGTCGTCGCCTTGTTCGGTGCGGTTCACGCTGCGAATCGTGCCGCTGGTACACGCTACCTTGAAGTGCTGCTCCGCGCGCCCGAGTCGTTGCGTCTGACGCGTGCCGGCGATCGCGACGACACGATGAATCCGCGAATCGGCGTCGAGATCGAGCCCGAGTGGCCGCTGTCGCCCGACCTGACCTTGGACAACGATGATCGGCAGCAGACCATGGACGAGCTGTGCGCGGCGGTGCTGGCCCTGTACGCTGCGCGTCATGCTGTTTGAGAACGATCTGCTGCGCCTGAGCGTGCCGGGACGCTCGGGTTACCCAGTCTACGATGTAGACGTGATATCGCCCGAGCTACCGTGCGGCGTGGCGTGGCTGGCCACTGCGCTGCTCGCGCTGGGCGTGCCGTTGTGGCAGCCCTGGGGCATTGACGACTCGACCAGTTGGGAGCGCGAGACGGCTTCGCGCTGGCGCTATCGTTTCGCAGGCAGCGGCTGGAGTCGCTTGATCCCGATGCTGGTCGATGGCCATCGCTTTCGGCTGCGGCCCTGGCCGGTGCCGCGGTTTACCCACGCATGGGCCGGCCTGCTGCCGCGCGCGCCGCGCACCATCCTGTTCGTTCGCGATCCGCGCGACGCGCTGTACTCGGAGTGGCAACGCGAGCAGCGCAAGAACGCGCAGCGCGTAGCGGACTCGTTTTCCGGTTTCCTGCGCTTGCCCTTCCGCCACTTGCCTGTCGACTACGCGACCTATGCGCAGCTGTTCTGGCGCTGCTGGCTCATCGCCGGTGCCGAGCGCCCCTGTCTGATCCTGCGCTTCGAAGACTGCAAGCGGGACCCGCATCGCGCGCTGACGCGCGCCGTGCGTTTCCTGGGTTTGCGGGTTTCGGCGCGCGCACGGGCCGCGGCATGCCACGCAGCACGGCACGAACACGCGGCAGCCGCCGACCAGGCGTTGAGCGCTGCGGGCATTGGACCACGCATGCTGGGCGACGGCACGGCCGATGGCTGGCGAACGCACTTTACGCCAGCGATGTCGGCCGCGATGGGCAGCAACTTCGACCCGGTCTGCGACGCTTTCGGCTATGCGCGTTGCGTCACCAACGTCTCGCCGGCAGACGAGCCGCTGGTCGATCCCGCTGTCTTGGCGCGGGCGATAGCGGGTGAACAGGGCCCTGCCGCATCGATCGAGGCGGCGCTGCGGCGAGTCGGTCGCGGGGCGGACCGGCGATGACGCGGCCACTGATCGGCATCAGCGCACGCGCCATTGCGGCAGATCCGGCTGCTCGCGGCTCGAGCCGACGGCACCAATGGAGCGTCGAGGCCGAGCTCAGCGGCGCCGTGCAGCGACTCGGCGCGCTGCCGGTCGTGCTGCCGGTGCCCGATCCTGCGCAGGCTGAGAGTTTTGCAGCGGACTATGTTTCGCGCATCGACGCCTTGCTGCTGCAGGGTGGCAGCGACATCGCGCCGAGTCGCTGGGGCGAACAAGCGCTGCGCGCGCAGTGGGCCGGCGATCGCCAGCGCGATGCGTTCGAGTTCGCCATGTTCGCCTGCGCGCGCGCGCGCGGTCTGCCGATTCTCGGCATTTGCCGCGGTCTGCAGGTGATCAATGTGGCGCTCGGTGGCTCGCTTTTCCAGGATCTGGCCGCAACCAACCGGGCCAACGTGCTGCATGACGATCCAGCACGCTACGACGCCCATCGGCATCGGGTCGCGTTGACGCCTGGTGGACTGCTGCGGGAGGTCTTTGGGGTCGACGCGGGGCTGGTCAGCAGCGCGCATCATCAGGCGATCGCACGATTGTCGCCCGGACTGCGCATCGAGGCGGTTGCAGACGACGGCAGCATTGAAGCCGTGCGCGGCAGCGGAGAGCCTTGGCTGGTGGGCGTGCAATGGCATCCGGAGTTCCATCTCGAGGGCCGGGGTGAGCTGGCCGGCAATGCCCTGCTGAAAGCCTTTGTGCAGTGCGTTGTGCCTGCGCGCGCCGGGCAAACCCGGCGCGATTGAGCGGCGAGGACGTCGAGCGTCGCGCCCGCCGTCAGCCGGCGCAGGTGAACAGCGCCTCGGCGGGATTGAACAAGATCCAAGACGTCGCGATGTACTTGTCGCCGCCGCAGACGGGGACAGGCATCGAATTGCGAATGGCGAGCCGCTCGATGGGGCAGCGAGTCATGGGCCGAAGCCGCCGCCGGTCGGGGCAAGTGTGGATGTCCTGCTGTTCCGCTCGCCATCGCCTTTGCGCGTGCCGGCGACCCGGAGCGCGCCATGCACTACCTCGAAACCATCGCGGCGACGTTTGGCCCGGCCAGCTACCTGCGCTTCTCGATCCACCCCGGACTCGATGCCGTGCGCGAGCGCCCGCGCTATCTGGCGTTGAAGGCGGCGTACGAAGCCTATGCAGCAAACAATCCCGAAGCATAGGTTGCGGTGAATGCAGGTCATGTTGCCCGCCATGCTGGCTACGTGACATCGGCTCCGCGATGTCCCGCAGGGCGGGTCATCGCGTGCAGTCCAGCCGATGTCACCAAGGTGGCGCGATTCGGGACCGAAAAAAATCCGACTCTTGCGGCGCAGATCGCTTCACATCAGACGTGCCGCTGCGATCCGCTCACGCAGCATGCGTGCCGCATGCAGTTGCCGGGCTTCATCCGACAGTCTGTCCAGTTCGGCCGTCGCCGCCGCGAGCGCCTGCTGGCGCGCGCCACGGCCGGCCGCATCGTTTTCCTGCGCGAGGGCGCTGACGTACAGCACCTCCGCATAATCCAGGTGAAACTGCGTACCC
>JANOEA010000239.1:0-5746 GCA_031412975.1 Pseudomonadota bacterium
TCGGCCAGCCGCTGGATCGCTTCCCAACGATTGAAGGCATCGCTGTCGTGGCGCGCGAGCAGCGCGAGATCGGCCGGCGCTTCATCGCGCTGCAACTGCACGGGCGCGGAAAAGTCGCGCAGCAGCGAGGCGACCGGCGCGCATCCGATGTCTTCGAACACGAACATCGCGCTCGCGGTGTCGAACAGCAGCACGCGTTCGTCGCCGATCGCCTGCGCCTCACCCGCCAGGCGCAGCGGCAGGGCGCGCCCTTGCGGATCGTACAGCGCCATGCGCACCGGAATCGGCACCGGCAGCTTGTGCTCCTGGCCGGGCGTTGGTGGTGTGTGCTGGCGCAAGTTCAGCGTGTAGCGTTTGCCTGCAGGGTCGTATTCCCCGCTGGCGTGCAGCACCGGCGTGCCGGCTTGCGCGTACCAGCGGGCGAACGCGTCGAGGTCGACCGCATTGGCCTGCGCCAGTGCGGCACGGAAATCATCGCAGGTCACGGCCTGTCCGTCGTGGCGATGGAAGTACTCGTCCATGCCGCGTCGGAAGCCCTGCTCGCCGAGCACGCTGTGCAGCATGCGCACGATCTCGGCGCCCTTTTCGTACACGGTCGCGGTGTAGAAGTTGTTGATCTCGACATAGCTTTCCGGCCGCACCGGATGCGCGAACGGGCCTGCGTCCTCGGCGAACTGCGTGCTGCGCAGCATCCGCACGTCGTCGATCCGGCGCACCGCGCGCGAGTGCGCGTCGGCCACGAACTGCTGTTCGCGGAACACGGTCAGGCCTTCCTTGAGCGAGAGCTGGAACCAGTCGCGACAGGTGATGCGGTTGCCGGTCCAGTTGTGCAGGTACTCGTGCGCGACCACCGCCTCGATGCGCAGGAAATCGTCGTCGGTCGCGGTGTCCGCGTCGGCGACGATGTACCTGGCATTGAAGATGTTCAGCCCCTTGTTCTCCATCGCACCCATGTTGAAGTCGTGGGTGGCGACGATGTTGAACTCATCGAGGTCGTAGCATCGCCCGTAACGCTGTTCGTCCCAGCGCATCGCGCGCTTGAGGCTGTCCATCGCGTGCGTGCAGCGGTCGATGGCGTCGGCCTCGGCGTAGATGTGCAGCGCCACGTCGCGTCCTTCGGCGGTCGTGAAGCGGTCGACGATCCGCGACAGGCTGCCGGCGACCAGCGCGAACAGGTAGCAGGGTTTCAGGTGCGGGTCGATCCAGCGCGCGAAGTGGCGGCCATCGGGAAGGCTGCCGCTGGCATCGAGATCGCCATTGCACAGCAGCACCGGAAATCGCGCGGGATCCGCGCGCAGGCTCACGCTGAAGCGCGCCATCGCGTCGGGGCGGTCGATGAAATACGTGATGCGGCGGAAGCCCTCGGCCTCGCACTGGGTGAGCAGGAACCCGCGCGAGGCGTACAAGCCCTCGAAGGCGGTATTGGCCGACGGCGCGATCTGCACCACGGTGTCGATGATGGCGGCATCGCCTTCGAGCGCGATGCTCAGCCCGCGCGGATCGCGGTGGTAGCCATCGGTCCCGATCTCGCGCCCGTCGATCCGCAGCGCGAGCAGCTGCAGCCCCTCGCCATCCAGGCGCAGCGGCTCGGCATGCGAGCCGTTACGGCGCACGAACAGCCGCGAAGCCACGCGGGTGAGGTCGAAATCCAGGTCGAACTCGAGTTCGATGCGGTCGATCGACCACGCCGGGGCGCGGTAGTCGACCAGGCGCACCGGAGCACGCTCGGGGGGATGCGTCACAGCCACGCGATCAGTCAAAAGCAGGCAATGTGCGAGGCTATCATGGGCGCAGGGAGGCCGGTATCGTGGCCGCGTCCATGAGCATTCGCACCCATGTCGAACATCGAACTGCCCACCATCGACGATGTGCGCGCCGCAAGCGCCCGCATCGCCCCGCATGCGGTGCGCACACCGGTGCTGCGCAATCCCGCGCTCGACGCATTGCTGGGTGCACAGCTGCATTTCAAATGCGAGAACCTGCAGCGCGGTGGCGCGTTCAAGTTCCGCGGCGCCTGCAACGCGGTGTTCGCGCTCGACGATGCGCAGGCGCGGCGCGGCATCGTGACCCAATCCTCCGGTAACCACGGCATCGCAGTCGCGATCGCGGCCGCCGCGCGCGGCGTGCCGGCCCACGTGGTGGTGCCGCACAACGCGACCGCGATCAAGCTCGCGCAGATGCGCGAGCACGGCGCGAACGTGATCCTGTGCGAGCCGAGCATGGCCGCACGCGAGTCGGAATGCGCGCGCATCCTCGGCGAGACCGGCGGCACCCTGGTGCATCCGTTCGACGATGCGTTGGTCGCGGCCGGGCAAGGCACCGCCACGCTCGAACTGCTCGAGCAGGCGGGGCCGCTCGACGTGGTGATCGCCCCGGTATCCGGCGGCGGATTGCTCAGCGGCACCGCGATCGCCGCGCACGCCACCGATCCGGCGATCCGCGTGCTCGGCGCCGAACCCGCGATGGCCGACGACGCCTACCAGTCGTTGCGCCAGGACCGGCGCATCACCGACATGGTGCCCCACACGATCTGCGACGGCCTGCGCGCGCACCTGGGGCGGATCGCCTTCGAGGTGCTGCGCCGCGAGCGCGTCGAGATCCTGCTTGCCGACGAAGCGCAGATCGTGAGCGCGATGCGCTTGAGCTGGGAGCGCCTGAAGGTCATCATCGAGCCGTCCTGCGCGGTGCCGCTGGCAGTCCTGCTGCGCACCCGCGAGCGCTGGACGGGCCTGCGCATCGGGGTGATCTTGAGCGGCGGCAACGTCGACCTCGATCGCCTGCCGTGGCAGGCCGATTGACCAGATCCCCAGCCCGGAGCTTCCGATGATCATCGACGGCCTGCGCAGTTCCGACGCCGCCACCACCGCGGTGCTCGCCTACTACAAGGCATTCAACCGCGGCGACTGGGACGGCATGCTCGCGCAGCTGACCGAGGATGTGATCCACGACGCCAACCAGGGCGCACGCCACGTCGGCCGCGAGTTGTTCCGTGCTTTCCTCGCGCGCATGCAGCGCTGCTACCGCGAAGAGCTGCGCGAGATCGTGGTGATGGCCAGTCCGGACGGCACCCGCGCTGCGGCCGAGTACGTGGTCCATGGCACCTACCTGACCACCGACGACGGCCTGCCGGCAGCGCGCGGCCAGACCTACGTGCTTCGCGGCGGCGCGTTCTTCGACCTGCGCGACGGCAGGATCGCGCGGGTGACCAACCATTACAACTTGCAGGATTGGTTGCGGCAGATTGGGGCGTGAGCGCTGGACATCCACGATGATGGCGCGCACCGGGCGCACCTGTCGCGCACAGGGTGCGCTCCTACACGGGCTGCTCTGGGGCATGTAGGAGCGCGCCGTGCGCGCGACGGCGGCGATGGTTGGCACCGTGCAGTTCGGACCTGCCGGTCGCGCACGGGGTGCGCTCCGACACCCACGATGACTACGGTTCGCGCCTTACCCTCGAACCCCGCAAGCGCTCGACATCAAAAGCAGCGATCTGCGCGCCGCCATGTTCGCGCCGCGGCTGGCCGGGCTCCGGCGCAAACGCCATCGCGGTGATGATCTCCCAGGTCGCGGGCAGGCGGCCATCGATGCGCAGCGATTCGTAGGCGGCGCAGGCAGCGTCGATGCGGCGGCGACCGCCGAGCCCGGGTGCGCGGCCGGTTTGTGCATTGGTCGCACCCAGCGCCTTGAGCTCGCGCATCAGCTCGCGCGCATCGCCATAGGTCGTGGTAATGGTGTCGATGTCGACCACCGGGTCGCGGAAGCCGGCCGCCAGCAGCGCGTCGCCGATTACCGGCAGGTCGGCGAAGTGCGCCACGTGCGGTGCATCGTCGACGCTGGCGAACGCGCTGCGCAACTCGCGCAGCGTGTCCGGACCCAAGGTCGAGAACAGCAGCAGCGCGCCGGGGCGCAGGATGCGACGGAACTCGTCGAGCACCGGTGGCAGGTCCGGGCACCACTGCAGGCACAGGTTTGAAAACAGCAGGTCGAACGATGCCTCGCGCAGCGGCAGCGCGCGCGCATCGCCAGCGACCCGATCGAAGCGCCGCAGCCATGCCTGGTTGCGGCGAGCGGCGATCAGCATCGGCAGCGCGGCATCCAGTGCGATCACCCGCGCCTTCGGCCAGCGTTTGCGCAGCGCCGCACTCGCGCGCCCGGTGCCGGCACCCAGATCCAGCGCGACCGCGGGCACGCGGCGGGCCACTTCGAGGCTTTCGAGCAGGCGCTGCTCGACCTCGCGCTGCACCACTGCCGCAGCCTCGCAGGTGTTCGCGGCGCGTCCGAAATGGCGGCGCACGGCGCTGCAGTCGATTCCGCTCATGCGATGCCGCCGCAGCAGGTCTTCAAACCCGCCTCGCGCACCGCGCCGCGCGTATCGGGGCGGTCCTGCCTTCGCGGTGCAGCGACTGCGCGCAATGGATCAAGTCCATGCACGGCAGCTCGAACAGCGCGAGTGCTTGCTCGACGGTCCAGTCGTGGCGAACGTGGGCATCGGCAGGCTCCGTGTGCGTGCGATTTTTCGCACGCGACAACGCGGCGGGTGGCGGCAGCGCATGAGACCGCTGCCGGTCAGGATGGGGGAGTGTTTCGTCCACTCCGGAGACTGTCAACTTGCATCGAGCCTCCAAGCTTGACCCATGGCTGCAGCGTGCCGGTTTCCTGCTGCTCCCACCGACTTGCGTGCTGTGTGGCGGCACCGGCCTGCGCGCGCGCGACCTGTGTGCGGCCTGCACGCAGGCGCTGCCGTTCAATCGCGTGTGCTGCCCGCTGTGCGCGTTGCCACTGGCCTTTGCCGCGCCCGCCTGCGCGCGCTGCCTGCGGAACCGTCCTGCGTATGCGAGCGCCTGCGTGCCGTTGCGCTACGAAGGCGGCGTGCGGATGCTGCTGCCGCGCTACAAGTTCCGCGCCGACCTCGCGGTCGGGCGGGTGCTGGCAGATATCCTTGCCAGCGCGGCCATCAGTGCGCCGCGGCCCGATCTGCTCGCACCGGTACCGCTGCACCGCAGCCGCCTGCGCGAGCGCGGCTTCGACCAGGCGTGGGAGCTGACCCGCGCGCTCGCACGCGCGCTGGAATTGCCCGCGCGCGCCGATGCGCTCACGCGCATCCGCGCCACCAGCGCACAGACCGGACTCGATGCGGCCGCGCGCCGGCGCAATCTGCGCGCCGCTTTTGCGGCCGGCAGCGGTGTGGCCGGGTTGCACATCGCACTGGTCGATGACGTGGTCACGACCGGTGCCACGATCGGTGCGGCCGCGCGTGTGCTGCGAAACGCCGGTGCCGCGCGGATCGATATCTGGGCCGTCGCACGCGCGCCGCTGGGTCGCGGATGAAGCTCCCCCACGGAGATCGTCAGCGCGCAGCAAGCTTGACGTGACGATCGGTGTGCATTGTGGGAGCCGGCATGCCGGCGACTGTGGCGATCGGAAGTTCCGCGGTCGCTGCCATGGCAGCTCCCACCAGGGGGCTGTCAGCGCGCGGCAAGCTCGGTGTGACGATCGGTGTGCATTGTGGGAGCCGGCATGCCGGCGACGGCAGCGATCGGACGTTCCGCGGTCGCTGCCGTGGCAGCCACTCAGCGGACGGCGTAATCGATCGCCAGTCCCAGGAACAGGAACAGCCCCGCGAGATGGCTTGCGCGGAACGCCGCGAAGCAGCCCTCGCGATCGCGTCGCCGCGCGCGCCACAGCTGCCATGCCGACAGCACCGCGGCCGCAGCCCAACCGGCGTAGTACCAGATGCCCAGCTCCG
>JANOEA010000240.1:0-3457 GCA_031412975.1 Pseudomonadota bacterium
TCGAGAAAGTGCTGCCAGAAGGTGGCGATCAGCTCCGGCGGGTCCTGCAGGTCGGCATCGAGCACCACCACCGCATCGCCTTCGGCATGGTCGAGGCCCGCTGTGAGCGCGGCTTCCTTGCCGAAGTTGCGCGACAGCACGATGACGCCCACGCGCGGATCGGCTTCGGCGAGGGCGAGCAGTGCCGATGCCGTGCCATCGCTGCTGCCGTCGTCGACGTAGAGGATGCTGCTGTCGGCAGCGAGCGTCGACAGCGCAGCCAGCAGGCGCGCGTGCAGCAGTGCGATCACTTCGGCTTCGTTGAAGCACGGCACCACGATGCACAGCCGCGATGGTGCGGGTTGGGGGGCGGTGGGTTGCATGCTCGTCAACCGGTGGTTCCTCGATCCCGCGTGAATGGTGCATCGCAACATGTTGAGCCGCTTGGGTTTTTCGTTACTTAATTGTTGCCAAGTCGTGAGTCGCCTACCTATGATAGCCGGGCGTCTACACGACTCCGCGATCCCGCACCCGATTTCAGTCGAATTCCCAGAAGGAATCTCCGCATGCAGGCCCGAGCAAAACTGGCTATTGCGCTTTCGTCCGTGTTGCTTGCCGCGTGCAGCAGCAGCAGCAACAGCCCCCGCGCCGTGGACGCGCCGCCGGCGCGCAACGACAATGGTTCGATCGTCACCGGCATCATCACCGCCCGTTTCAATCCGGCAACCGCGGTCCTGCCGTTTCCGACCAACCTGCTGCTGTCGGGCACGCGCGACCTGACGCTGAACCCGCCGGTCGCGAATCCGAACAATTTCAGCGATCCGACGGTGGCGCTCTCAGCGCTCGACGGATTCTCGACCACCGCGCCGTGGTCGTTCACGATGTCGGTGGCGCCGAACACCGCGACGCTGGTCGGTGGCCAGTCGATCCGCGTGTTCGAAGTATTGTTGACCGGCCCCGGTGGCGCGGTGACCAGCGTGGTGCGCGAGCTGGCCAGTCCGGCGGAGTTCGTGGTAGCGCAGTCGGCGTCGGATACCACCGGCCGTACGATCGGCATCGTGCCGACCGCGCCGCTCAAGCCGCTGACGTCCTACATGGCGGTGGTCATCGACGACGTGCGCGACGCCACCGGCAACGACGCCACCCCGGACCAGCCCTACTTCCTGACCCAGCGCACCACACCGCTGTCGACCGGTACCGGTGCGACATGCGTGTCGAATGATCCGCTGCTGCCTGCTTCCACCGCCTGCGGGCTGGAGCCGTTGCGCCAGCTGACCAATGCGCAGGAAAACGCCGCGGCGACCCGCGGCATCCCGCGCGCCGACATCGTGCTGAGCTGGGTCGCCACCACGCAGTCGACCGCGACCGTGTTCCAGGCCATCCAGAGCGTCACCCGCGCATCGACCGCCACGCTGGTGCCGACCGGGCAGAACATCTCGGTGGCAGGTGCCGGCGTACCGCCGATTGCCGACATCTACATCGGCACGCTGGCGATTCCGTACTATCTGGCCGCACCGGCTGCCGCCACGCCGCCGGCGCAGGCGGTGGTGCTGCAGACCTTCTGGCGCGCAGCCCCCGGCGCGTATGTGCCGCCATTCAACACGTTCGGGCTCGACCCGACCTCGACCAACGTGACCTTCGCCAATCCGTTCCCGGTGCGGCAGAGCACCCAGAACGTCCCGGTGATCCTGACCGTGCCGAACGCGGCGTCCGGCTGCACGCGCCCGGCCGCGGGCTGGCCGGTCACGATCTTCAACCATGGCTTCACCGGCAATCGCACCAACGCGCTGGGGCTCGCCGCCTCGCAGGCCGGCTCGCCGGTCTGCCGCGCGGTGATCGCGATCGACCAGCCGCTGCATGGCGTGGGTCCGACCAGTCCGTTCTACATCGAATCGACGCCGTTCGCGCCGATCGCGAGCGAGCGCACCTTCGACGTCGACCTGATCCGCAACGACGGCCAGGCCTGCCCGACCGGCCAGTCGATCTGCCCGGATGGCATCATCGACACGTCCGGTGCGCACTTCGTCAACCCCTTCAGCTTCCTGACGACGCGTGACAACCTCCGCGAGTCGGCGGTCGACCTGATGTCACTGGCCAAGACCATCCCGGTGATGGACTTCAGCGGTGACGGCGTGGCGGATTTCGATGGCTCCAACATCGGCTTCGTCGGCCAGTCACTGGGCGCGATCACCGGCCTGCCGTTCGTGGCGACCGAGTCCAGCGTGCGCTTCGGCACCCTCAACGTGCCGGGCGGCGGCCTTGCGCGCATGTTCGAGGGCTCGCCGACCTTCGGCCCGCAGATCCGCGCCCAGCTGGCGGCGGCGGCCGGCCTGCAGCCGGGCACGCCGGCCTACGACCAGTTCTTCCTGGTCGCGCAGACGGTGCTCGACTCGCCCGACCCGATCAACTACGGCTTCGCCTCGCAGAACAAGCGCGTGCTGATGCAGCTGGTGGTTGGCAACGGCAGCACCGTGCCGCCCGACCAGGTGGTGCCGATCACGGTGCCCGGCGCACCGCTGTCCGGTGGCGAGCCGCTGGCGCGCGCGCTCGGGCTGACCTCGATCTTCGCGACGACCCAGAACCCGAACGGCATCCGCGGAGTGGTGCGGTTCACCGCCGGCAATCACAGTTCGCTGCTCAGTCCCGCAGCCTCGCTGCCGGCACTCCTGGAGATGCAGGGGCAGGCAGCCAGCTTCAGCGCGTCGGCCGGCACTGCGGTGCAGGTTTCGAACACCTCCGTCATCCGTACGCAGTAAGGCCCAGGTCCGAGGAAGCGAATCATGAGCAACGTCAATCGTTATCCCCAAGGCCTGCGCTCGCTGCCGGCGCGTCGTGCACTCGGCACCGCCATCGCACTCGCGCTGGGCGGAATGCTGGCCGCCCCGGTCCACGCCTTCGAGTTCACCTTCGGCGACAACTGGTCGGGCACCCTCGACACCACCGTGTCCTACGGCATCTCGCAGCGTCTGGATGATGCCGATCCCGACCTGATCGGCAAGTCGAACCTCAATCCACTGATCGGCACCTTGCCGAACGCTGCCCAGCGCCTCGCGCCGGGCCGCTGGTCGGTCAATTCCGACGACGGCAACCTCAACTACCGTGAGTCCGGCGACATCTTCTCCAACGCATTCAAGATCACCTCCGAGCTCAGCCTAAACTACGGCGAGAACTCGGGTGCCTTCGTGCGCGGCACCTACTTCTACGATTTCGAGAACAACGACGCCGATTTCCTGTCCGAGTCCGCCAAGGATCGGGTAGGCAGCCGCGGGCGCATCCTCGATGCGTTCATCTTCCACAACTTCCAGTTCGAGGGTGGCCAGAACCTCAACATGCGCCTCGGCCAGCAGGTCGTGAGCTGGGGTGAGAGCACCTTCATCCAGAGCGGCATCAACGTCGTCAACGCGGTCGACGTCGCGCAGCTGCGGGTGGCCGGCGCCGAGCTCAAGGAAGCGTTCCTGCCCAACAACATGATCTTCGG
>JANOEA010000241.1:0-3812 GCA_031412975.1 Pseudomonadota bacterium
ACGTCGAGGCGGTAGCGGGCGGGAATCCTGACCGCCTGGGCGCTGCCCAACTTGAAAACCTTGACCGTCACCATGGCCTTGCTCCGCACCGGATTGCCCGGGCTATGATATCCAACAGATCGTATCAGGTCAGGGCCGGGCTCCAGCGCTCGATCCGGTGGACGCGGGCGACACCGCTTGCAAGGCGAAGCTGCAACGGCGGATCTCGAACGGGATGCTGAGCGGCGGCTTGTCCAGCGCTGCGCCGGTGCGGGCGTGCTCAAGCAATTGCTCCACCTAGGCATCCACGGTCGCTGCATCGTCCTCCGCCACGCCGACGCGGATCCGGCCCACCGTGGCCATGGCCAGCGGCAGCTTCGCGTTATGCTCCATGCGGTCGGTCTGCGCGCGCGCCTGGTCGAATCGGCGCAGCCCTATCAATGGCGGAATCAAGCTCGGCATTCGCAGGTCGGGCGAGCGGTCATGGAATCCCAGCGCCTGAGCCTTGCCGGCAAAGTCGAACGCGGCCTGGGAGTCGGCGCGCTGGAACTGCACCAGCGACAGGTGCTGGTGGTTGGCGGCCTGCATGGGCTCGGGGTCACCGCGCGCGACTCGGTCTGCGCAGCTGCGCGGCGCAGGAATTGCCCTACCCACGCACGCAAGGCCCGGCCGAGGGTTGGACGGCTCACGCCTTGCGATACACCTCCGCCCCCTGCGCGCGGAACTCCGCGGCCTTCTCGGCCATGCCCTGCTCCAGCGCGGCCTGCTCATCGATCCCCTGCTGCTCGGCGTACTCGCGCACGTCCTGGGTGATCTTCATCGAACAGAAGTTCGGGCCGCACATCGAACAGAAGTGCGCGGTCTTGTGCGCGTCCTTGGGCAGGGTCTCGTCGTGGAATTCCTGCGCCTTCTCCGGATCGAGGCCGAGATTGAACTGATCCGCCCAGCGGAACTCGAAACGCGCCTTGGACAGCGCATCGTCGCGCGCCTGTGCGCCGGGGTGGCCCTTGGCCAGGTCCGCGGCGTGCGCGGCGATCTTGTAGGCGATGATGCCGTCGCGCACGTCCTGCTTGTTGGGCAGCCCGAGGTGTTCCTTCGGCGTCACGTAGCACAGCATCGCGGTGCCGAACCAGCCGATCATCGCCGCACCGATCGCGCTGGTGATGTGGTCGTAGCCGGGTGCTATGTCGGTGGTCAGTGGGCCGAGTGTGTAGAACGGCGCTTCGCCGCAGACGGCGAGTTGCTTGTCCATGTTTTCCTTGATCAGGTGCATCGGCACGTGGCCGGGGCCTTCGATCATGGTTTGCACGTCGTGCTTCCAGGCGATCTTCGTGAGTTCACCCAGGGTTTCCAGCTCGCCGAACTGCGCAGCGTCGTTGGCATCGGCGATGCAGCCGGGCCGCAAGCCATCGCCGAGCGAGAAGCTCACATCGTAGGCCCGCATGATTTCGCAGATGTCCTCGAAGTGCGTGTAGAGAAAACTCTCCTTGTGGTGCGCGAGGCACCATTTGGCCATGATCGAGCCGCCGCGGCTGACGATGCCGGTGACTCGCTTGGCAGTCAGCGGGATGTAGCGCAGCAGCACGCCGGCGTGAATCGTGAAGTAATCCACGCCCTGCTCGGCCTGCTCGATCAGCGTGTCGCGGAACAGTTCCCCGGTCAGCTCTTCCGCTTTGCCGTCGACCTTCTCCAGCGCCTGGTAGATCGGCACCGTGCCGATCGGCACCGGCGCGTTGCGGATGATCCACTCGCGCGTCTCGTGGATGTGCTTGCCGGTGGACAGGTCCATCACCGTGTCGCCGCCCCAGCGGATCGACCACACCATCTTTTCCACTTCTTCGGCGATCGAACTGGTGACCGCCGAGTTGCCGATATTCGCGTTGATCTTCACCCGGAAATTGCGGCCGATGATCATCGGCTCGGATTCGGGGTGGTTGATGTTGGCGGGAATGATCGCGCGGCCGCGGGCGACTTCTTCGCGGACAAACTCGGCGGTGATCAGTCGCGGGATGGCCGCGCCGAAGGTTTCGCCTGCGTGGCGGCGCCCCTTCGTCGCGTGCTGCAATTCGTCGATCCGAGCGTTCTCGCGGATCGCGATGTACTCCATCTCCGGCGTTATGATGCGGCGCCGTGCGTAGTGCATCTGGGTCACGTTGGCGCCAGCGCGTGCGCGGCGTGGATTGCGCACACCGGGAAAGCGCACCGGATCGAGGCGCGGATCGACGAGGCGCTGATGACCGAAGCGCGAACTCAATCCGGACAGCAGTTCGGTATCGCCACGTTCGGCAATCCACGCCGCGCGCAGCGGCGCGAGACCTGCGACGAGGTCGATCGCGACTTCGGGATCGGTGTACGGCCCCGAAGTGTCGTACACGCTGAACGGCGGATTGCGCTCGGCGCCGTAAACTTTCGGCGTGTCGCCGAGGACGATCTCGCGCATCGGCACCCGCAGATCCGACCTGCTGCCAACTGCATGCGCCTTGCGCGAGCCGGGAATCGGGCGCACCACTTCGGCCGACAGTGCGGCGGTGCGTTGGATCAGGTCGGAAGGCAGGGCATTCATCGGGCAGGTCCTCGGTTCATCGCCGCAAGCGGCAGTCGATGAAGCAGGGGTTCGCGCGCGCCCTGACGGGCGCTGCCACGAAGCTTCCCTACGCCGGTGTGAACCGGATCAGGTTCGAAGGGTATATCTCGCCCCAGTTGCCGCCAGTGCGATTTGCCACGAACCGCCGCAGGCCGTACAACCCCCATCGAGGAAGGCTCAACAGACCATCGGCGTGCGATGCACCAATAGCATCACACCGCAGCTCACCACCACACCAGCAACGATCCGGAGACCCCCGCTTCGCCGCCATTGAATCACGACATGATGCGCGGCGCGAGGGCGGCAGTGGCGCCTGTTGTCGCCCGCGCCGGTTCGGGGCCGCAGGCCGTCGCCCACCAGTTCGGCCGGACATCCCACCTGCGGCGCACCGCATTATGCTGTGTCAGTGCGCATCGCCTCCGCCCTGCTGATGCTGTTGCTCCCCTCCGCGCTGGCCGCAGCGGAGATCCACAAGTGCCGCGATGCGGACGGCCGCATCGCCTACCAGGACCAGCCCTGCCTGACCGACGCGTTGCCGCTGCCGCCGATCGCGGTACCGCCGTCGGATCCCTATCTGCCCGAGCCGCCGGCCAGCCATGACGCGACGGGCGATGCGCCGGGGGCGGCATCGCCTGCATGGCCCGCCCCGCCCCCGCTGCCGGTGCAGTACCGCTGCACGCGAGAGGATGGCAAGTCGTATGTGTCATCCAATCCCTCGCCGGCCCCGCGTTATGTGCCCGCCTGGGTGGTCGGCGCGACCACCACCGACAGCAACCTTCCGCGGACACCCGCGCGCCAAGCCTACGATCGCGCGGTGGGTGGCGCCTGGGTGCTGGTGCAGGACCGCTGCCGGCCGATGGGCCGCGCGGCGCTGTGCGAGCACTGGCAGTCGCGCCTCGATGTGTCGCGACGGCAGGCCAAGGCCAGCTTCTTCGACGAGCGCGAAGCGCTTGAACGGGAGGCAGGATCACTGCGCGAATCGCTGCGGGTGCACTGCGGGCGTTGAGCGATGCCCGTGTATTGGGATGAGGTGGCGGGCCAGAGGCCCGCACTATGGGGTGCGTTCCTGCGGCAGCCCGCCCCCTCGGTGCTCACCGGAATCGTGTGGGAGCAGCGCGTGCTCCGCGAGCAGCGGCCGGGCTTGGTCCCCCAACCCACCATCAAAATGCCGGGTGACCGCGCCGCACGGCGCGAGTTGCACCGCACTACTTCGCGCGCGCCTTCATCATCGCATCGGCGTACTGGTAGG
>JANOEA010000242.1:0-11219 GCA_031412975.1 Pseudomonadota bacterium
AGCCCAGGCGCTCCGAGAGGCGCATGCCGGACAGCAGCAGCGCGAGCACGACGAGTGTGATGATGATCGGCATGGGTGTTCCTCGAAGCGATGGCGGCGGCGGTTGCAGGCGTACGGGGGGCGATAGAGCAGGCGACTGCGTACCCTCGGACTACGGGCGCAGGGTTCTATCCGCCGATCGAACCATGCTCGCATATCGCGCTCCGCCGGGAGTCTAGCGCCGTCGATGTGAAGCAGTTCAGCGTGGCGCTTTTCGACCGCGCGTCGACGGCGATTTCACGACGCGCTGGTCCGCTGCCGCGCGACGCGAGGCGCCCTGGGTCGGTGCACGCTTGCTCACCGCGGGTTTGCGCACCGCGGGTTTGCGCCGCGCGGGCTTGTGCGCGGGCAAAGCCACCGGCGCCGCCATCCGGCGCAGCAGGGCCGCGCGCTGGCGGGCCAGGGTACCGGCAGCCTGGGTCCGCGCAACGCTGCCGCGTCCCGGCCGCAACTGGCTGCGGAACGCACAGAAGCGCTCGTACGCGCGGATCGCCGGTGCCTGCCGACGCAACAGCAGTTCCAGCATGATCGCGTCGTCGAGCAGGCCGATGACTTCGGCGTCGTCGGGGATCAAGTCTTCCGGATCGCTCAGATAGATCAACGTCACCAGCACGTCCTCGCGCCACGGCAACGGCAACGCCCACGCCTCGTCCTCGAGCATCGTGATGAGCCGCGCGGTGCTATCGAACTGGCGCCGCACGTAGCTTGGCGCGCTGTGCAGCGGCAGCAGTTGCAGCGCGCCGCGGGCGATCGCTATCACGTCGACTTCGTCCATGCTGGTGGCCAGGCGCCGCGCGCGCGCGAGCGCGGCTTCGAAGCGCCGTATGTCGTCCGGGTCCAGCTCGATCGTTACCCGCATGTGTCGCCTCGTCATCGGAGCGCCGACCGCGGCGCGCGCCGCATGCAAGCAAGCATAGCGCCGGCCGACTGCAGCGCGCTCGCCGGCCCGTGCGCCGCCGGTGGCAGGAACACAGGCATGGCATAGCCAGCGATTCGATTGCACAATCACGCCGATGAGCCACGACCCGATCGACGCCAGCCACCTCGATGCCAGTGATCCACTGGCGGGATTCCGCGCCGAATTCGCCATGCCGCGCGCGGAAGACGGCACCGAGCACGCCTATTTCACCGGCAATTCCCTGGGTTTGCTGCCGCTTGCCACGCGCACCGCGGTGAATGCCGAACTCGATCGCTGGGCACAGTTGGGGGTCGAGGGCCACTTCCGCGGCGAGAATCCGTGGATGGACTACCACCGCGGACTGCGCGAACACCTCGCCGAGGTCGCCGGCGCGCTGCCCGACGAAGTGGTGGCGATGAACTCGCTGACCGTCAACCTGCACCTGATGATGGTCGGCTTTTATCGGCCGCAACCCGAGCGCCACGCGATCCTGATCGAGCGCAACGCGTTTCCGTCGGATCGCCATGCGGTCGAATCGCAGATCCGCTTCCACGGCCACGACCCGGCCACTGCGCTGATCGAACTCGACGGCGATGCTCCCGATGGTTCGCTCACGATGGCCGCGATCGAACGCGCAATCGACGAGCACGGACACCGCATCGCGCTGGTCCTGCTGCCCGGCGTGCAGTACCTGAGCGGCCAGCGCCTGGACCTGCGTGCGATCACGCCGATCGCGCATCGCAAGGGCTGCGTGGTCGGCTTCGATCTTGCCCATGCGATCGGCAACGTGCCGGTCGAGTTGCACGACAGCCATGCCGATTTCGCCGTGTGGTGCAGCTACAAATACCTCAACAGCGGACCGGGTGCGGTCGGCGGCTGCTTCATCCACGAGCGCCACGCGAACACGCTGCGGCCGCGCTTCGCCGGCTGGTGGGGCCACGACCCCGCCACGCGCTTCCAGATGGGTCCGGATTTCGTGCCGACCCCGGGCGCCGACGGCTGGCAGCTGTCCAATCCGCCGATCCTCGCGATGGCGCCGCTGAAGGTCGCGCTCGAGCAGTTCCATCGGGCGGGGCTCGAGCGCCTGCGCGCGAAGTCGATCGGATTGACCGGTTGGCTCGCAGCGCAGATCCGCGCCCGCCTCGACGCAGTGCTCGAGATCCGCACGCCCGACGATCCACAGCAGCGCGGCTGCCAGCTGTCGTTGCGCGTGCGCGGGCCGCGCGCGACCGGGCGCGCGTTGTTCGACGCACTCACGGCCGAGGGCATCGTGGTCGACTGGCGCGAGCCCGACGTGATCCGCGTCGCGCCGACGCCGCTGTACAACCGCTTCGCCGACTGCGAACGCCTGGTGGACGCAGTGCAGCGTTGGGCAATGCGGTCATGAGCGATCGGCTGGTGATCGCCGGCGCCGGCCTCGCCGGTGCGCTGCTCGCGACCCTGCTCGCGCGGCGTGGCTACGAGGTGAGCGTGTTCGAACGCCGGCCCGACCCGCGCGGCCACGGCTATGCGGGCGGGCGCTCGATCAACCTGGCACTCGCCGAGCGCGGCATGCAGGCATTGCGACTGGCCGGGCTGGAACAGCAGATCCTCGAGCAGGCCGTGATGATGCGCGGGCGCATGGTGCACGCGATCGACGGCAGCACCCAGCTGCAGCGCTACGGGCGCGACGACAGCGAGGTGATCTGGTCGGTGCATCGGGGGCGGCTGAACCTGACCCTGCTGGATGCAGCGCAGGCTGCCGGCGCGCGGCTGCACTTCGACCAGCGCCTGCTGGATGTCGACTTCGAGGCCGGCATCGCGCGACTGCACGATGAGCGCACCGGCACGGAATGCGCGATCGAGGCGCCGGTGATCATCGGTGCCGATGGTGCGGGCTCCGCGCTGCGCACCGCGATGGAGGGCGTGTGCCCGCTCGGTGCGCGCTTCGAACCGCTTGGACATGCCTACAAGGAACTCGAGATCCCGCCCGCGAGCGATGGCGGCTTCCGGATCGAAGCCAATGCGCTGCACATCTGGCCGCGCGGCGGCTACATGTGCATCGCGCTGCCGAACGTGGAGCGCAGCTTCACGGTCACCCTGTTCCTGCCCAGCGAGGGCCCCGCGCCGAGTTTCGCCAGCCTGCAATCGGCTGCCGACGTGCAGGCGCTGTTCGCGCGCGATTTCGCCGACACCCTGCCGGTGATTCCCGACCTGCTCGGCGATTTCTTCGGCAACCCGACTGGCATGCTCGGCACCCTGCGCATGGACCGCTGGCATCTGGATGGACAGGCCCTGCTGCTGGGCGACGCTGCGCATGCGATCGTGCCGTTCCACGGGCAGGGCATGAACTGCGCGTTCGAAGACTGCATCGCGCTCGACGCGCTGCTCGCGCACAGCCACGACTACGGCGCGGTGTTCGCCGAATTCGAACGCCAGCGCAAGCCGAACGCGCATGCGATCGCGGAAATGGCGCTGGAGAACTACATCGAGATGCGCGACCTGGTCGACGACCCGGATTTCCTGCTGCGCAAGCAGGTCGAACGCGCGCTGGCACAGCGGCACCCGGGCGTTTTCGTGCCGCGCTATGCGATGGTCAGCTTCCGCCGCACGCCGTATGCCACCGCGATGGCGCGCGGCGCGATCCAGTGGCAGATCGTCGACCGGCTCGCCCGCGACTGCACGCAGCTCGAACAAGTGAACCTCGCGGCGGCCGATCCGATGATCCGCGAGCAGCTCACGCCGCTCGCGGATTGAGCCGGTTCAGCGCGGGCAGTCGAGGTCGACGGAGATCCGCGCGAGCGTATCGCTGCTGTTCCAGCTGCCGGCCAGCGGCGCGAGGAAACTCGCGGCAATGGTGCCGGTTCCCGTGCGCACCGAACTGTAGCTGCGCCGCAGGGTGCCGGCGCTGCGGGTGCCGATCGGCACCGCGGCGCAGGCGGGACAGAAGCCGCTGTACTGCTGCAGGCTGAAGTCGGCGCTGCCGTAGGGCGAGTTCTGCGCATACAGCCAGGCCGGATAACCCTGCCCGTCGTACAGGAATAGCGCCTGGGTTTCGGCCTGCGGCAGGGTATAGATCACGTAGCCATAGCCCGGCCGCGATGGATCGAACCAGTTGCCGGAATAGTCGCGGCTGCCGCGATCGACGCAGGCGGGGCCGGCCACTTCGCGCAGCGGCTCGCTGCCATAGGCTCCGTCGACCTTCCACGACCAGATGAACCGGTTGTCGCCGGTGCGCGTGATCCAGGCATCGCCGATCACCATCAGCTGTCCGCTGCTGCCGTTCCAGGTCGCACGTCGCAGCGGCGCATGCCAGACCGCCGCATCCGCCGCGGGTGCCGTGGCCTGCGCGATGTACCAGGTCGGCGCGCCATCGGCGCGATAGGTGAACCAGGTCGCCGAGAGCTGGTCGCCGGCGCGTCCGACCAGCACGCCGTGGCCGCTGCGCGCCGGATTGAAGTAGCCGTTGTCGCGCAGGCCTGCGGCTGCACCTGCCGCAGTGGTCGAGACGCTGAGAAGCACCTCGGCCGTGGTTGCACCGCGATTGACGGGGGTCAGGTACCAGCGACCCGGCGCGAGGCTCGCACCATTGAGCTGCACGCGCTTGCTCGCATCGGCACCCAGCGCGCTGGCCGTCGCGGCGCTGCGCGGCGGAGCCGGCGCGATCGCCGGACCGCTGCCTGCATCGTTCGCGCGCGCGAGGTACAGATCGACGCCGCCCGCGTTGTCCAACTGCGCGAGCAAACCGGTGGCGGTCGGCGGCACGTCGACGACGATGCGCTCGTGGGCGGTGCCCGCTTGCAACCGCAGGCGCAGGCTGTCGCTGCGCGCATCGAGCACCTGCGCCGAGGCTTGCAATGCAGGACTCGCGCCGAGCAGCAGCGGGATGCGGCCGATCTGGCCCGGATTGCCGCGCGTGGCGCCCAGTTCCACCAGCCCGGTCCACAGTTCGCCCGGCAACATCGCCGGTGCGTCCCATGCGAGCCGCAGCGTGAACGGCGCGCGGGCCGCGACCCGACCCGGCCCCATCGCCACCAGTGAAGTGCCGCCCGCGATCGCTGGCGGACCGGAGATCGGAATCGCGGCGTAGCGCAGACTCACACTGTCGCTGCCCGCGAGCCCGGCGCGCTGGTTGAGCGCATAGATCCAGTAGCTGCGCTGGTCGCTCGCGCCTTCCAGCTGCACATCGAGGGTGCAGCGCTCGCTCGCGGTGCTGCCGTTCGCCGCGCACAGTTCCTCGAACGCATCGGGCGCGTTGTCGCCATCCAGATCCTGGCCGATGTACAGATCGACGTCGCGCGAGGTGCCGGAGCTGGCCTCCGCGAACAGCTGGTAGCCCACGCGTTCGCCGGCCACGCCACGGATCGCCAGCGTGCCGACGATGCTCGCGCTGCCGGTGTTGTCGTAACGGTCGAGCTCGCCGCGGCTGCCCAGCACCGCGCCGGCGGTTTCCATCCGCACCAGCGGGGTCGCGCGGAAGGTCACATCGGGCAGCGCCGCGAGACCCTCGAGCACGACATCGGTCGCGCCGCTGGTTGCGGTCGCGGTGGCTTCGAAGCGCACGGGCAGCGGGCCTGCGGTGGCCAACAGGGCAACCGGCAGCCGTTGTTCGACCGCACCCGTGCTGCTGATCAGCGCGATCTCGCCGTACACCCAGGCGCCGGCCAGCGCGGGATTCGACACGTCGAACTCGAACCGCAGTTCCTGCGTCTGACCCGATCCGAGACTGAAGGTGGACGGCGTCACGCTGACCAGCGCGCCGCTCGGCAACCTGGATTCGACCCGCCAGCCGCCGCCTTCCATTGCGGTTGCGGTGCGGGTGAAGCTGCAGCGTTCGATGCACGCGCCGCTTGAAAGCGAGGGATGGTTGATCCGCGAGGCCGCATCCGGCTGCGCGCCGAGCAGTGGATCGCCCGCCACGAACATCGCGCGCGGGATGTCGAACCACAAGCCGGCACGCACCGCATCGTCGACCCGCACGCGGCCCGCGCCGCTGTCGTGTGGCGTGGCAACCGTTACCGCGTCCTCGCGCAGCATGCCGCTGCTGCGCCCGGTGGTGATCAGGGCCGACTCGAGCTGGGAGACGCTCCAGTTCGGGCGCGCCGCGGCCAGCAGCGCCGCAGCACCGGCGATGTGCGGTGCCGACATCGAGGTGCCCTGCAATGCGGCGACACCGTTGCTTTCATTGTCGGCGGCCAGGATCGACAGACCGGGTGCTGCGAGATTCGGCTTGAGCCAGCCGCCGAACGGCAGCACCGGACCGCGGCTGCTGAACGAGGCCATGCGATCGCCGATCGCGTCGTCGAGCACGCGCTGGGTGCCCAGGATCGTCGCGCTGACCTGCCCACCGGCCAAACGCGCGTTCTCGACCAGCGCCTGCAATTGCTGGCCCGCCACATAACCGATGTGCACGGCCGGCATGCCGTGGTTGTCGCTGACGATGCTCTCGGCATCGGCCAGTGCGTTGACCAGCACGAAGCCACCCGCACCCGCCTGGCGCACGTTGAAGCTCTTCTCGACCCGCGCATAGATGCCGCGCACGCAGATCACGATCTCGCCGTTGAAGGTTCCGGCCGCGAACGGATTGCTCGCACCGGTCGCCGCGGTGCCCTGGCTGGTGCCGGTTCCACACAAGGCGTTGCCGTAGTCCTTCGCATGCACGATCCGCCGACGCTCCAGTGCCGCGCCCTGCGCGGCACCGGGGAACGACAGCGGCGCGTTGACCCCGCTGCCCTGCAAGTCGGCAAGTACGGTTCCGAAGCGGCGGTTGTGACTGGATGCCGCGGCCGTGAGCACCCACGGCGCATTGCCGGGCGCATTGATCGTGGATGCCTGCGGCCCCGAGTTGCCCGCCGACACCACCGCCAGCACGCCGGCCGCACGCGCATTGAGCAGCGCCCGCGCATCGTCGTTGCTGTTGCCGCGCACGCCGGCCCAGGGGTCGCGGGGCGTGTCGCTACCGATCGAATAGTTGATCACGTCGACGCCGTCGGCGGTGGCACGATCGATCGCCGCGATCAGCGCCGAGCCCGAGCAGGTGCCCGGGGAATCCGGATTGTCGGGGTCGTTGTTGCAGGCCTTGTAGCTGACCAGGTTGGCGCGCGGCGCCACGCCCGAGACGCGCAGCGGCTGGCCTGCGGTCAACGTCGACGCCGGTGCGGTGTACAGATTGCCCGCCGCGGTCGAGGCAACATGGGTCCCATGGCCATTCAGGTCGCTGCCGTCGCGCGATCCTTCGCTGGTGAAATCATGGATTCCGATCAGCTTGCTGTTGCAGCGCGCTGGCGTCGCGGCACACAGACCCAAAAAACCGCCACGCGGATTGACATGGATGAAACCGTCCTCGCTGCGCGCGGCGAACGCGGGATGGTCGGGCTTGATGCCGGTATCGATCACGCCGACCACCGCACCGGCACCCCTGCCGAGGCCGGTCGCGCCGGGCACCGCATCGTTCCAGAACGCCTCGGCGCCGATCCACGCCGGTCCGGCATCGGTGGCGACCCGCCGCTCGAAGTCGGGCTCGACTGCGGCAACCCCGGCGATCCGGCGGGCGGCCGCAGCGCCGGCTGCGTCCATTGCCAGCGCCATGCCGTTGGCGACTATCCGATAACGGAAGCGCGGCGCGGGCACCCGCTTGCCGGCGGCCCCGAGTGCGTCGAGGAACGCCGCGTGCTGCTGGTCCAGGTGATCCAGATAATGCAGCGCGGCGGAATCCTGCAGATCCAGCTTGCCGCTTTCGGTGAGCGAGGCCGGCGCCAATTGCTTGCCCGCGCGGTCGCTCACCATCCGGCTGCCATCATGCGCGGCCAGCGGCGGATCGACGAAAGTGACAATCCAGACGCCCGCCGGGTCCGCGGCGCGACCCAGGCTCGCCACCAGGCACAAGCTTGCCAACGTTATCCAGCGACGCATCCGCATTTTCTCCGCAATTCGACGTCCGACTGCCGCGGGGGTGCCCGCAAGCCGCCCGCCTCTGTCACGCTAGCCTGCCAGCAGCTTACCTTCCGTGAGCTGTACCGCCGCCCGTACCAGTGCATGAGCCGCCCGACCGAACAACCTTCCAGCGCGCTGCTGCAGGCCTACCTGGCTGCGGTGTACCGCGTCGATTTGCCCGACGGTGATTGCCGCCTGCGGATCGGCGCGGTGTTCGATCCCGGCAAGGCGCTGGGCCCGATCGATATGCCGTGGGCGCTGGTCAGCGCCTGCAACCCGCGCTCGCAGCCGGCGCCGCGGATGGTCAACGAGGCCGCGCACAGCCAGATGCGCGCGCAGATCGACAGCGAGGGATTGCGCAGTTTTCCTGCGCACAACAGCGATGCGAGCGGCCAGCACGCGGAGCCCGGCCTGCTGCTGCTCGGCATCGAGCCCGCGCGCGCCGACCGGTTGGCGCGGACCTTCGGCCAGAACGCAATCCTGGCCGGCCGGATCGGCGCGCCGGTGCGCCTGCGCTGTTATCTGGGCGCATGGCGCGGGGTCGCCATGGACACCGCTTTCGTCGACTGGGTAGGATCGGGTTCGAGCGACGACCGCCGAGCATGACCGCCTTCGATTCCCCTGCACCACCGCTGTTCGCTGCACGCGGTCTGGGTTTTTCACGCGATGGCGAGATCATCTTCGCACCGCTCGACCTCGAGGTCTGGTCCGGCGATGCACTGGTCATCGAAGGCGCCAACGGCGCCGGCAAGACCACGCTGTTGCGCGTGCTGGCCGGGCTGCTAGATCCCACCGAAGGTTGCCTGAGCTGGCAGGGCGTCGCCCTGGCCGACGGCCAGCGGATCGCGGGCAGCATCGCGATGCTCGGCCATCACCTCGGGCTCAAGGTCGATCTCACGCCGATCGAGAACCTGCGCTTCCGGATCGCACTGGGCGGCCTGCGTCACGGCATGACCGCGGCTATCGCATTGCGCAGTGCCGGACTGCAGGGCTACGACGACGTGCCGCTGCGCTCGCTGTCGGCCGGCCAACGCAAGCGCACCGCGCTGGCGGCACTGCTGCTGTCGCCCGCGACGCTGTGGCTGCTCGATGAGCCCTACGCGAATCTCGATCGCGAAGGGCAGCGGGTGGTCGACCGGATGCTCGAAACCCACTGCCTGCGCGGCGGTGCCGCGATCTTCAGCAGCCACGGACTGTTCACTCCCGCACTGTCGCGCATGCACAGCCTGCAACTGGGCGGCGTCGCCGCATGAGCCCGGGGGCCCCGCTGGGTGCTGCGCTCGGCTTGCTGCAGCGCGACCTGCTGCTGCTGCTCTGGCGGCAGCGCGCCGACGCGCTCAATCCACTGCTGTTCGCGCTGATGGTCGCAACCCTGTTCCCGCTGGCGCTGGGTCCCGAGGCGCAGATGCTGTCGCGGGTCGCCGGCGGCATCGTGTGGGTGACCGTGGTGCTCGCCAGCCTGCTGTCGCTGGATGCGGTATTCCGTGGCGATGCCGACGACGGCAGCCTCGACCAGTTGGCCACCTGCGGCCAGCCGCTGGCGATGCTGGCCGGCGCCAAGATGCTCGCGCACTGGATCGGCACCGGTTTGCCGCTGACGCTGGCCGGGCCGCTGCTGGCCTACATGCTCGGCATCGAGCGTGCTGCGGTACCGACCCTGTTGCTGGCGCTGCTGCTCGGCACGCCGCTGCTGTCGATGGTCGGCGCGTGCTGCGCGGCTTTGACGGTGGCGATGCGACGCTCTGGTATGCTTTTGGCGTTGCTGGTGTTGCCGCTGACCATTCCCGTGCTGATCTTCGGCGCCGGTGCGGTGGATGCGGCCAGCACCGGCGGCGATCCGAGTGCGCCGCTGCTGTTCCTGGCTGCCGGACTGGCCCTTGCGCTGCCACTGGCGCCTCTGGGCTGTGCAGCCGCGATCCGGATCGGCACCGCATGAATCCACTGCCGGACGAGCGTCGATGAATCGCTTCACGCTGTGGTTCCACAAGATGGGCTCGCCGCCCACCTTCTATGCGTTCGCCGAACGCTGGCGCCCGTGGCTGCTCGGCGGCGCGCTGCTGCTGACCACGGTCGCGCTGGTGTGGGGTTTCGGCTATGCACCGGCCGATTACCTGCAGGGCGACAGCTTCCGGATCATGTACATCCACGTGCCGGCGGCATGGATGGCGCAGTTCGTGTTCTTCGTGATGGCGGTTTCCGGCTTCGTCGCGATCGTGTGGCGGATCAAGCTGGCCGAGATCATGTGCATCGCCAGCGCGCCGGTCGGTGCGGCATTTACCGCGATCGCGCTGGCCACCGGCTCGCTATGGGGCCGCCCGACCTGGGGAACCTACTGGGTCTGGGACGGCCGCCTGACCTCGACGCTGATCCTGCTGTTCCTGTACTTCGGCGTGATCGGCCTGTACCGCGCGATCGAGGACCGCCGCAAGGCCGCGCGTGCCGCGGGGCTGCTGTCGATCATCGGCATGATCAACATCCCGATCATCAAATACTCGGTCGAATGGTGGAACACGCTGCACCAGCCGGCCTCGATCAATGTGATCAAGGGCAGTTCGAGCATCGATGCCTCGATGCTGTGGCCGCTGCTGCTGATGGCGATCGCGACCAAGCTGTATTACGGCTGGTCGGCGCTGTCACGCGCGCAGCTGATGGTGCTCGAATCCGAACGCGGCAAGGACTGGGTGCGGGAACTCGCCGGCCTGCCAATGGTCGGATCGTCGAGTCGCCCTGTGGAACCTGCCACCCGCAGTTCGACCACCTGAGCGCCCTCCCGACTACCTGCCGAGCCCACCCATGGATCATTGGCCCTTCATCTACGCCAGCTACGCGATCTTCTTCATCGTGTTGATCGTCGACGCGGTCGGTGCCGGCGGAGGACGCCGGCGCCTGCTGCAAGGCCTGCAAGGCCGCGCAGCGCGCGAACAGCGCCGGAGCCAGTCATGAACCCGACCCGTGTGCGTCGCATGTGGTTGGTCGGGCTGATCCTGCTCGGCGCGGGCGGTGCGATCGCACTGACGCTGACCGCGCTGAACCAGAACATCCAGCATTTCTTCAGTCCCAGCGATATCGCCGACGGCAAGGCGCCGGGCACGCGCACGTTCCGCCTCGGCGGCGTGGTCGAGGAAGGCAGCGTCGGTCGCGCCGGCGATGCACTGCAGGTCCGCTTCGTGGTGACCGACCGCTTCAAGACCCAGCCGGTCGAATTCGAAGGCATCCTTCCGGATTTGTTCCGCGAGGGCCAGAGCGTGGTCGCCACCGGCACCCTGGATGGCGCGCGCGGCGTGTTCGTCGCCGACGAAGTGCTGGCCAAGCATGACGAGAGCTACATGCCGACCGAGGTTGCGGATGCGATTGCGCGGGCCAAGGTGCG
>JANOEA010000243.1:0-2699 GCA_031412975.1 Pseudomonadota bacterium
CGCGAGCGCGGCGAGGCTGCGGATCGCCCAGCCCCGCTGCGGTTCGAGGTAGTCGAACATGCGCCGGATCGCGAGCAGGGTCCATGCGAGCCACAGCAGCAGCGCACTGCGATCGGTATCCGGATCGCGGTTGGGCCACCACGCGTCGATGACGGTATTGTCGATCAACAGCACCGCAGTGCCGACCAGGGTTTCGATCAGCAGGACCAGGGTCGCCAACGGCCAGAACAGGGCAGGGCGCTGCAGGCGCACGCAGGCGAACCAGCTGACCAGCAGCGCGAGCAGGATGAAGAACGACAGCCCGCGCAACGCGTCGAGGTCGAAGATGCGCGGTGCCGGTACCGACAGCATCGACTCCACGAGGTTGACCAGCAGCAGCAGGATCGCGGCCAGCCAGAACTGTCCGGGGCCGATGCGACGCCAGCGGTGCGACGGGCGTCGCAGCGCCACCAGGCGCAGCGCGTCGAACAGGGCGTGGAAGAATTCCATCTCGGGGCTTGTGGAGGTACTTGGTGGTTGCGGCCGCTACGCGCACGCGGCGGCGACGATCGCTGAGTCTAGCGTGGCAGCAGCTTGCTCGCCGCGATGCGCGCGCGAAGCCGGACTCAGAAATCCATGAAGTAGCCGCCGTTGACCGGGATGTTGGCACCGGTGATGAAACCCGCCGCGTCGGCGGCGAGGAAATCGACGACCCGCGCGATCTCGCTCGGCTCGCCGAGCCTGCCGACCGGAATCCGCGCGATGATGTCGTTGCGCACCGATTCCGGGATCGACGCCACCAGCGCGGTGCGGCAGTAGCCGGGCGAGACGCTGTTGACGGTCACGCCCTTGCGCGCAACCTCGCGCGCCAGCGCCATGCTGAAGCCGTGCATGCCGGCCTTGGCCGCCGAATAGTTGGTCTGCCCGAATTGCCCGGTCTGGCCGTTGACCGACGAGATGTTCACGATCCGCCCGAAGCCGCGTTCGCACATGCTGTCGACCACCTGGCGGCACATGTTGAACACGCCGTCGAGGTTGATGCCGAGCACCGCGCTCCATTGCTCGCTGCTCATCTTGCGCAGGGTGGCATCGCGGGTGATGCCGGCGGCATTGACCAGGATGTCGATCGGGCCGAAGGCCTGCGTGACCCGGGTGGCGAGCGCCGCGCAACTGTCGAAATCCGCCACGTCGACCGGCTCGACATGGATGCGTCCGCTGTATTGCTCGGTGTCGGCGCGGAACTGCGCGATGCGTTCTTCGCGCGCGGCGAGATCGGCAGCGATCACGATTCGGCCCGCGTCGGCGAGCTGGCGGCAGATCTCGATGCCGAGGCCACCGATGCCGCCGGTGACGATCGCGATGCGTGGGGTCAATGCCGGCTCCGGACCGGCTGCCCGGCGGTTGATGCTGCGATGCAGCAAACCAGCATCTTAGGTGTCGCGCGAGCCGCCTGTCAAACCGCGCTGGAACCGCGCGGCGCTACTTCTTGTCGGCCTGCTTGGGCGCCGGCTTGTCGCTCGCCTTGGGCGGCGGCGTACCTTGCAGCATGCGCGCCTGCATGGTCTTCCAGACGTCGAGGTTGCGTTCGGTCAACTCGTTGAGCATCGTCCATGGAGACTGGCCGATCAGGTTGTTCAACTGGCTGCGGAACTGGTGGCTCTGGTCGAGGAAAGTCTGCGCCGAACGCTCCAGGTAGCTGCCCATGAAACCCTGCAGCGAATCGCCGTAGAAGCGGATCACCTGCGACAGCAGCGTGGTCGAGAACATCGGCTGCCCGCGTTCCTCGTGCTCGGAGATGATCTGCAGCAGCACCGAGCGGGTGATGTCGTCGCCCGACTTGGCATCGCGGACCTCGAACGGGTCGCCATCGATCACCAGTTGGCGAACGTCCTCGATGGTGATGTAGCTCGAGATCTCGGTGTCGTACAGACGCCGGTTGGGGTACTTCTTGATGACGCGGGTCTTGGCCATTGGATGAAAATAGCATGAAGTCGCGCGGTCGGCGTGGTGCGGACCGCGCGGAAATAAAAACTCACCAACCCATGTGGTGGCCGCCGTTGATGTCGAGGTTGGAGCCGGTGATCCAGGCGGCTTCTTCGGCGACCAGGAAACACACCGCGTAGGCGATTTCCTCCGGAGTTCCGAGTCGGCCGGTGGGGATGTCGGCGGCGATCTTGGCGCGTACTTCCTCCGGCACCGCCATCACCATGTCGGTCGCGACATAGCCCGGCGAAACGGTATTGACCGTGATCCCGAGCTTGGCGTTCTCGCGCGCCAGCGAAATCGTGAAGCCGTGCATGCCGGCCTTGGACGCTGCGTAGTTGGCCTGCCCGTACTGGCCCTTGAGCCCGTTGATCGACGAGATCTGGATGATCCGCCCCCAGCGGCGGGCGCGCATGCCGTCGATGACCGGGCGGGTCACGTTGAAGCACGAGTTCAGGTTGGTGTTGATGACTTCCAGCCACTGGCTGGAGCTCATCTTGTGGAAGGTCCCGTCGCGGGTAATGCCCGCGTTGTTGATCAGGATTTCCACCGGGCCGAGCGCGTCCTGCACGGCCTGCACCATCGCCGCCGCCGATTCCTCGGAGGCTACGTCGCCAGGCACGATGGTGACCGCGACGCCCTCCGCCTGCAGCTTCGCCTGCCAACGGCGCGCCTTGTCCTCGTCTCGATAGTTGGTGGCCACCCGGTGGCCGAGCCGCGCCAGACGCTGGCAAATG
>JANOEA010000244.1:0-2684 GCA_031412975.1 Pseudomonadota bacterium
CGAACTTCCGGACCTGATCCTGATGGACGTGGTAATGCCGAACCTCAACGGCTTCCAGGCCACCCGCCAGATCAGCAAGGATCCGAACACCAGCCATATCCCGGTCATCCTGGTCACCACCAAGGACCAGGAAACCGACAAGGTGTGGGGCATGCGGCAGGGCGCCAAGGCCTACGTGACCAAGCCGATCAACGAGACCCAGCTGTCCGAAGCGATCAAGTCGCTGATCGGGGGCTGATCGGCGTACGCGGCCAGCCCTTCGACTCCGGGCCTGCGCCCAGCTCCAATCAGCCGCGCGGATCGAAATCCTTGAAGCGCTTGGCCATTTCCTCGTAGAAGCTGCGTGCCTCGGGATCGCCGGCCGGTGGCGTGGCGATCGCCAGTTCGACCAGCTGGTCGCCCGGCGGCGTGCCGGGCAGACCGCGTCCCTTCAGGCGCATGCGCTTGCCGCTGGCACTGCCGGCCGGCACCCGCAGTTCGACCACGCCACCGAGCGTGGGCACCGGCACCGCCGCACCGAGTGCCGCTTCCCACGGCGTGATCGAAACCACCGTACTGACATCGCGCGCTGACACCTTGAACCGCGGATGCGGCTTGTACTGGACTTCCAGCAGCAGGTCGCCGCCGCCGGCCGCCTGCCCCGCAAGCCGGATCTGCTGGCCCGGCTGGATGCCCGCCGGGATCCGCACGTCGAGCGTCTTGCCGGCGACCTGCACGCGCTCGGCGCCGCCGGCGAAAGCGCGCTCGAGGTCGATGTCCAGGCGCGCGCGCATGTCGCGCGCGCGCCGCGCACCAGCAGCGCCCGCCGCGCCGGGTGCACCGCCACGCGCGCGACCGAACAGCGACTCGAAGAAGTCGCTGAAGCCGCCGGCATCGCCGCCATCGAAGTCGTAGTCCTGGTTGAAATTCGGCGGTGGCCGGAACTCCTCGCCCGGAGAGTACCCGCGCGCACGCAGCTGGTCGTAGGCGGCGCGCTTCTTGCTGTCCTTGAGCACCTCGTAGGCCTCGTTGACCGCCTTGAAGCGCTCTTCGGCGTCCTTCTCCTTGCTCACGTCCGGATGGAACTTGCGCGCCAGCCGGCGGTAGGACGACTTGATGATGTCGGCGTCGGCGCCGGGTGGCACCCCGAGCACCTCGTAGTAATCCTTGAACTGCATGGGTGGACCGTTCCTCGAATGGTCGATCGATCGCCGCGCGGCGGAAGGGGCCGCGTGCATCGATCATGCCGCAGTGGCGGCAGCAGTCAAAATCAAACGGCCCGCGGCGTGGTACGCCGCGGGCCGCGAAGGTCGCCGCTCATCCGGCGGCTGTGTGCGGCATCGCGCATCGCGCCCCGGCCTGGGTCGCTTGCGATGCAGCTGGCCTCAAGCGTTGATCGCGATGCGGCGCGGCGTGGTCTCGGGCTTCTTGGGGATTGCGATCTCGAGCACGCCGTGCTTGCCGGCTGCGGTGATCTTCTCCGGATCGGCCGAATCGGGCAGCGCGAATCGACGGTAGAACAAGCCGCGGGAACGCTCCACGCGGGTAAAGTTCTCGCCTTCCTCGCGCGACTCGTCCTTGCGCTCGCCCTTGATCGACAGGATGCCCTTTTCCATATGCACTTCGATCTGGCTCGGATCGACGCCGGGAATGTCGGCCAGGATCAGGAAGCGGTTGGCTTCTTCCTTGATGTCCACGCGCGGGGTCCACTGGCTGGTCACCACGTTGGACTGATCGCCCTCGTCGACACCGGTAAAGAACTTGTCGAACGCCTGCTTGAGCTCGTCTTGCAGGCCGGTCTGCGGATTGAATGGTTTGTAGCGCAGCATGCTCATGGTGGGTCTCCGTGCCGTATGCGGGTCGCTCACTGTGGCGCCCCATGATGCTTAAATTGGCCCGGCCGGCGAGATTTTCAATACCTCGAACCGACATCCGATGGCGCTATAGTCGCAATCCCACCCCATTACCGGAGCATCCCATGACGATCCAGATCGGCGACCGCATCCCGTCGGCCACCCTGCACTATCTCAAGGACGGCGTGCAGGCGATTCGCAGCGAAGACCTGTTCGCGGGCAAGACCGTAGTGCTGTTCTCGGTGCCCGGCGCGTTCACCCCGACCTGTTCGGCCAAGCACCTGCCCGGTTATGTGGACAAGCTGCCCGCACTCAAGGCCAAGGGCGTCGATACGGTCGCCTGCATGGCAGTCAACGACGCCTTCGTGATGGACGCCTGGGCCAAGAGCCAGACGGTGCCGGCCGAGATCATGATGCTGGCCGATGGCAACGCCGCGTTCGCCAAGGCGATGGGCCTGGAGCTCGATGCAACCGCATTCGGCATGGGCCTGCGCTCGAAGCGTTTTGCGCTGGTGGCGAAGGACGGCGTCGTGACCCAGCTGCTGGTCGAAGCGCCGGGCGAGTTCAAGGTGTCGGCGGCGGAGGCGGTGCTGGCTGTTCTTTGACCGGCTCGTCCCGCAAGACCTCAATGCCGCAGTCGCCGGCATGCCGGCTCCCACATGGCACATCCACCGTCAGAGTAACCTTGTGGGAGCCGCTATAGCGGCGACTGCGACAATCGGATCTCCGAGCAAGACATAAAGTGCCGCAGCTACTTCGCCTGCAAGGCCATGAGCGAGCAGTACGCAGGCAACAGCTTCAAGGACGGTCAGAAGTTCTACTGGCAGGCGGATCAGGAGAACAGCGACTACG
>JANOEA010000245.1:0-7886 GCA_031412975.1 Pseudomonadota bacterium
GGCGACATCCTGCTGCTGCACACCGACGGCATCGTCGAGGCACGCGATCGCAGCGGGCGCATGTTCGGCACCGAGCGCCTGGCGGAATTGGCGGCACAGGGACGCGACGATCCGCACGAGATCGTCGCGCGGATCCGCGACGCGCTGTTCGAACACCAGGACAGCGACACCGGCGTCGACGACCAGACGTTGCTGGTGGTGCGCCAGGATATCGTGCCGCGCGCCAACACCAACGGGCTGACCGAGGGCCTGTAGGAGCGCGCCATGCGCGCGACAGCGACGATCGATTGCGCACTGCGATCCGATTCGCACGGTCGCGCACAGGGTGCGCTCCTACAAGAGGACTGCGCGTCAGGGCTGCGCCGGCACCACCAACTCGCGGTAGGCGTGCCAGGTCGCATGTCCCACGATCGGCAGCAGGATCGCGAGGCCGATGAAGCGGGTGGCAAAACCCAGTGCGGTCGCGCTCACGATGATCCCTGCCCACAGGAACAACGGCGCACGGTTGGCGGCCAACACGCGCATGCTGGTGATGATCGCGGTCATGGTGTCGCAGCGCGGTCGGTCCAGCAGCAAGGGCAGCGAGACCACGCACATCGAGAACACCAGTACCGCAAAGCCCGCGCCGGCCGCGAGATAGGCCGCAAGGAACAGCGCGCCGTCGGGCGCGGCCAGCACGTCGCGCAGCAACGTCGCTGCATGCGGCATCGGGCCGTCGAAGAACAGCGCGACCACCACCACCGACACCCGCATCCAGACCGCCAGCAGCAGCACCAGGATCGCGCCGAAGAAACTGAATGAGGTGAGGTTCTCGCGCCAGGCGACCAGCGAACGGCGGAAATCCGGCCGTCCGCCCCGCTCGAGGTTGCGGCTGATCGCATACAGGCCGGTCGCCAGCAGCGGGCCGATCAGCAGGAATCCGGTCAGCAGCGCGAGTCCGATCGCACCGTCGACCGCATGGCGCACCAGCAACCAGCCCATCCCGGCGAGCACCACGCCGTAGAACAGCGAGGCCAGCGGCGTGACCCGCGCATCGCCGAAACCACGCCGCAACCATCCCAATGGGGCGGCCAACGCGACCCGCCGCGGCTCGGGATAGCTCCCGGCGAAAGGATCGGCAGCAGGGTCGGGCTCACTCATCGCCGCGATGGTGACAGCCGCAGCGTGCCGGTCACGCTGCGGCGCATCAGCGGAACCGCCAAGGGCGCTTCAGGTGGCGATTGACGCACGAGCGTTCGCTTTCGGGGCTGCCGCGCATTTCTTTCAGGGGCGATCCGGAACTCAATCGTCGTCAGCCCCTGACCCCCACCACATGGAAACCACGATGAACCTGCCTTGCCGCATCTCGCAGCATCCCAATCGGGCCACGCTCACTCGCGCCGTGCTCGCAGTGTTGCTCGGCCTGGTGGTCGTGGCAGCGCCGCCCGCCATAGCCCAGGCAGTCACCCCGGCGTTCACCTATCAGGGCGAGCTTCGCACCGGCGGAAGTGCTGCCAACGCCAGCTTCGACATGGAGTTCCGGCTCTACAACGCGGATGCCGGCGGCTCGCAGGTCGGCGCGCCCGTGACCCGGACCAACGTTGCCGCCGTCAACGGACTGTTCGCGGTCCAGCTCGATTTCGGTCCAAGCCAGTTTGCCGGCGATCGACAGTGGCTGGAAGTCCGCATCAAGCCCGCAGGCTCGGGCAGCTACGAGACGCTATCGCCGCGCACCGAGGTCACCGCGGCGCCGTATGCACTCGGCGCGGTCGCTGCGCTGGCCAACTCGGTTACCTCCACCAGCATCGTCGATGGCAGCATCCGCGGCACCGACATCAGCACCAACGAGGTGCAACGCCGGGTCACCGGCAGTTGCCCGAGTGGGCAGTACGTGCGCGTCGTCAATCAGGACGGCACGGTCACCTGCGACATCGACGTCCGAAGCAGCGGCAGCGTCACCAGCGTTGCGACCGGGGCCGGCCTCACCGGCGGCCCAATCACCACCGACGGCACGATCAGCGTCGCCGCCGGCGGCATCGGCAACACCGAAATCAACGCCGCACAGGTGCAGCGACGGATCGGCGGCAACTGCCAGGTCGGCGAGTACATCCGGGTGGTCAACCAGGACGGCAGCGTCAGCTGCGGCACCGATGCCACGGGCAGTGGCTGGTCGCTGGGCGGCAATGCGGGCACCAACCCGGCGACCCAGTTCATCGGCACCACCGATGCGCAGCCCTTCGTGGTGCGCACGCGCAACGTGCAGAGCCTGCGCATCGAGCCGAGCGCCGAGCTGTTCGGCGGTGTGCCGATCACCGCGAACGTGATCGCGGGCTCTAGCGCGAATTCAGTCACGCCCGGCGTGCGCGGTGCGACGATTGCCGGCGGCGGGGTGCCGACGGGTGACAGCGACCCCGACTTTGCCGGCGAGGCGGCAAACCGCGTGACCGACGCGTATGGCACGGTCGGCGGGGGCTATGCGAACCGGGCGGGCAATGGCGCCGGCACGATCGGGGATGGCGGCTTCGGGACGGTCGGCGGCGGCATCCTCAACACCGCGAGCGGCATCGCAAGCACCGTCGGGGGCGGCGAAGCGAACACGGCGGGCGAGAGCTTCGGCACGATCGGCGGCGGCTTCGCCAACACGGCGACCGGTTTTGCCAGCTCTGTCGCCGGGGGCAATGGAAGTGCGGCCAGCGGCCAGTTGAGCACTGTCGGCGGGGGCTTCCAGAACACGGCGAGCAGTCAGGCGAGTACCGTCGCCGGTGGTAGTGGCAATACCGCCAGCGGCCAGTCGAGCACTGTCGCCGGCGGCTTCATGAACGCGGCCAGCGGCGGTCAGTCCACCGTGGGCGGCGGAGCAAGCAACAGAGCGCTTGGCTACACGGCATCGGTGACCGGTGGCCAAGCGAATTGCGCAGGAGGCGATTACTCGTCGGCCAGCGGGAGTGGCGCACGGGTCCGCCCGGCGAGCGATCCCGGCACCATGCCATGCACCGGATTCGCGGCCTACCCCGGCGGCAGTGGCGACCAAGGCACCTTCGTCTGGGCGGACTCACAGGGTGTCAACTTCGACTCGTCCGGTTCGAACCAGTTCCTGGTCCGCGCCGCTGGCGGCGCGGTGATCACCGGCAGCAGCGCCAACAACACGCCCTTGGGCAATCGTCTGCGGGTCGATGGCACCTTGCGCGTCGACAGCCTCGGCGCGGCGGGCGTCACGACGCTGTGTCGCAACGTGAGCAACCAGATCGCGACGTGCTCGTCGAGCGCGCGCTACAAGTCCGACATCGCCGACCTCGACCTGGGACTCGACGCCGTACTGCAGCTGCGCGCCGTCGGCTACCGCTGGAAAGACGGCGGCGCGGCCGATGTCGGCTTCGTCGCCGAAGAGATCGCGGTGATCGACGAGCGACTCGTCACCCGCAACGGCGACAACGAGATCGAAGGCGTCAAGTACGACCGCCTGACTGCCGTGCTGGCGAACGCGGTGCAGGAACTCGCCGCGCGCGACAGTCTCGCGGCCGAGGCGCTGGCGAAGCTCGAACGTGAGAATGCCGCGCTGCGCGAAGGCCAGACACGCCTCGCGGCCGAACTCGCCGAACTACGCGCGATGCTCGATGCCAATCGGGTGGAACGCTGAGATGACGCCGGCCCCGATTCCACGTCTTGCACCCCGAGGCACTGCGCTGACCGCAGGTCTGCGCACCGGGGCACTCGCGGGTGCCCTGCTGCTCGCGCTGTCGCCGCAGTTCGCGCCCGCCCAGTCCGCGAGCGCGAGCTTCCAGGTGCCGAGGCAGACCCTCGATGGCGGCGCTGCCCGCACTGCCAGCGCCAGTTACGCAGTCGACGCCAGCATCGGACAACCCGACGCCGGCGCGCCGATGGCCAGCGCGAGTTTCGCGTTGCGCGGCGGCTTCCATCGCGCCGCAGCAACCGGTCCGTTGCCCGACGGCGTGTTCACGGACGGCTTCGAAAGCCCGTGACCACGAAGATGTACACCCGTCGCAAGGGCACCGCCGAACACATCAGCGCACGCGCCAGAAGCGCTCCATCTCGAAGTAGGTGAAGGACACGGTCCAGCCGATCAGCACGAAGCCGGTCAATGCCTCGGTGCCGGAAAGAAAGCGGATCGGCCCGACCGGCGCGAGATCGCCGAAGCCGACCGTGGTGAAGGTGATGGCCGAGAAGTAGATCGCGTCGAAGAACAGCAGCGGGTCGTCGCCGGCGACGTGGCCGCACGCGGGCCACTGCACCAGCCCCCACAAGGCCAAGCCGAAAATCCAGATCTCCAGCACATGCAGGCCCAGCACGCCGAACATGCCGTACAGCACGCGGCGGCGGACCGGCCGTTCTCCGGCGCGCGCGTTCCAGCGCGACAGCAGCACCAATCCTTCGTAGTGCACGCTGACCACGGCCACCACGGCGACCAGGGTGACGGCGATCACCAGCAAATTGGCCCCCCAGTCCGCGTACATGGATTCTCCTTGCTCGAAGTCGGCTGCGGCGGCCGCGGCGGCCGAATTCGATCGGACCCCGCGCCGCGACCGGACTCAGGGCCGCGCGTGCAGCGGCACGAATGCGCTGTCGTCGGGACCGATGTAGTTCGCGCTCGGGCGGATGATCTTGCCGTCGACACGCTGCTCGATCACGTGCGCGGCCCAGCCGGAGGTGCGCGAGATCACGAACAAGGGGGTGAACATCGCGGTCGGCACGCCCATCACGTGGTACGACGAGGCGCTGTACCAGTCGAGGTTGGGGAACATCTTCTTGAGGTCCCACATCAGCCGTTCGATCCGCTCGCTGATCTCATACAGCCGCATGCTGCCGGCCTCGCCGCACAGCCGATGCGAGATCGCCTTGATGATCGGATTACGCGGATCGCCGATCGTGTACACCGGATGCCCGAAGCCGATCACGATCTCGCGGCGCTCGACGCGGGCACGGATATCGGCCTCGGCTTCGTCGGCGGACTGGTAGCGGGCGATGATCTCCATCGCCACTTCGTTGGCCCCGCCGTGCCTGGGCCCGCGCAGCGCACCGATCGCGCCGGTGATCGCGGAATACATGTCCGAACCGGTGCCCGCGATGACCCGCGCGGTGAAGGTCGATGCGTTGAACTCGTGCTCGGCGTAGAGGATCAGCGACTGGTCCAGCGCACGCGCGTGCAGTTCGCTGGGCTTGCGCCCGTGCAGCAGATGCAGGAAATGCGCGGCGATCGACGGATCGTCGGTCTCGGTCTCGATCCGGCGCCCGTTGTGCGAGAAGTGGTACCAGTACAGCAGGATCGAACCGAACGAGGCCAGCAGTCGGTCGGCGATATCGCGCGCGCCGGACTGCCCATGCTCGTCCTTTTCGGGCAGCACGGTCCCGAGCACCGAGCAGCCGGTACGCATCACGTCCATCGGATGGGTCGCCGCCGGCAGCAGCTCCAATGCCGCGCGCACCGGCGCGGGCAGCCCGCGCAGGCGCGCCAGTTTCTGCTGGTACAGGCGCAGGTCTGCGGAATTCGGCAAGCGACCATGCACCAGCAGGAAGGCAACCTCCTCGAACGTAGCCTGCTCGGCGAGGTCCTGGATGTCGTAGCCGCGATAGTGCAGGTCATTGCCGCTGCGGCCGACCGTGCATACGGCGGTATTGCCGGCAACCACGCCGGACAATGCGACGGATTTTTTCGCCTTCGGTGCGGACTGGGCTGCTGCTTCGCTCATGGCATGCGCTCGCTGGGGGCGGCTGGGACGGGGCGCGGATCGGATTCGATCGCGATGTCGATTGTAGGACGCGCGGTGGCCGACGGCGACCGCAGGCTCAGTCTTTGCCGGGGCCGGGGCCGTCGCCGAACAGCGCGTCGATCTTGCGCTCGTACTCGTGGTAGCCGAGTACCTCGTAGAGCTCCATCCGCGTCTGCATGCGGTCGACCACGCGTTGTTGCGTGCCCTCGGTGCGGATTGCGCCGTAGACCGCCTCGGCCGCCCGCGCCATTGCGCGGAATGCCGACAGCGGATAGATGATCATCGCGATGCCGATCGCGCGCAGTTCTTCGACCGTGAACAGCGGCGTCTTGCCGAACTCGGTGAGGTTGGCCAGAACCGGCAGCTTCACCGCGGCGAGGAAGCGCTGGTACTCGGCCAGTGTGGTGCACGCCTCGGCGAAGATCACGTCCGCGCCGGCGGCCTCGGCGGCCACCGCGCGCTCGATCGCGGAATCGATGCCTTCCACCGCCAGCGCATCGGTGCGCGCGACGATCACGAACTGTGCATCGGTACGTCCATCGACCGCCGCCTTGATGCGGTCGGCGAAGTCTTCCTTCGGCACCACCGCCTTGCCCGGGCGATGACCGCAACGCTTGGCCTGTACCTGGTCCTCGATGTGGCAGGCGGCCGCACCGGACTTGATGAATTCCCTGATCGTGCGCTGCACGTTGAATACCGCGCCCCAGCCGGTATCGGCATCGACCAGCAGCGGCAGCTCGCAGGCACCGGAGATCCGCCGAATGTCCTCGCAGACGTTGTCGAGGCTGGTCATGCCCAGGTCCGGCAGCCCGTAGCTCGCATTGGCGATGCCCGCGCCGGAGACATACAGCGCCTTGAAGCCCGCGCGCTGCGCCTGCATCGCGGCGAAGCCGTTGATCGCGCCGGGCAGCTGCAGGGGCTTTTCCTGCTGCATGGCGTGGCGGAGGCGGGAGCCGGGGGAGGAGGAAGGCATGATGGGGAGTGGGGAGTGGGGAGTGGGGAGTGGTAGGCGGTAAGAGGTGAGTGGTGAGTGGCAGAGGCTGGCGAGGTCCCATGTGGGAGCTGCCATGGCAGCGACCGCGGAACTTCCGGCTGCCGCAGTCGCCGCCATGGCGGCTCCCACAGGGAGGAAGTGCTGTTGGGCAAGCTCGGGCTGTCGCGCTGCCCGCAGCACCCTACCCCAGCAGGTCGGCCACGCCCGCGCGTTCTTCTTCGAGCTCCTTGAGCGTGAAGTTCATGCGCCCGCGCGAGAACTCGTCGATCGGCAGGCCCTGCACGATGCTGTAGGTGCCGTTGGCGGTAGTGACCGGGAAGCCGTAGATCACGTCCTTCGGAATGCCGTAGCTGCCGTCGGAAGGAATGCCCATCGTGACCCACTTGCCGTTGGAGCCCAGCACCCAATCGTGCACGTGGTCGATCGCGGCATTGGCCGCCGATGCAGCGGAAGACAGGCCGCGCGCTTCGATGATCGCCGCACCGCGCTTGCCGACCTTCGGGATGAACTCGTTGCGGTTCCAATCCTCGCTGCCGATCTTGTCCTTCAGCGATGCACCACCCGCGGTGGCGAAGCGGTAATCCGGATACATGGTCGGGCTGTGGTTGCCCCACACCACCAGCTTGTCGATGTCGCCGACCGCCACGCCGGCCTTGCTGGCCAGTTGCGACAACGCACGGTTGTGATCCAGGCGCAGCATCGCGGTGAAATTGCCGGGCTTCAGATCGGGCGCCGACTTCATCGCGATGTAGGCGTTGGTATTGGCCGGATTGCCGACCACCAGCACCTTGATGTCGCGCGAGGCCACGGCGTTGAGCGCCTTGCCCTGCGCGGTGAAGATCTTGGCGTTCTCCAGCAGCAGGTCCTTGCGCTCCATGCCGGGACCGCGCGGGCGTGCGCCGACCAGCAGCGCGATCTCCGCATCCTTGAACGCGACGTTGGCATCGTCGGTGCCGATCATTCCGGCCAGCAGCGGGAACGCGCAGTCGTCGAGCTCCATCATGCAGCCCTTCAATGCGGCCTGCGCCTTGTCCATCGGCAGCTCGAGCATCTGCAGGATCACCGGCTGGTCGGGGCCCAGCATCGCGCCCGAGGCGATGCGGTAGATCAGGCTGTAACCGATCTGGCCGGCAGCGCCGGTCACGGCAACGCGGATGGGGGATTTCATGGAAGTCTTGCTCCTGAGC
>JANOEA010000246.1:0-6728 GCA_031412975.1 Pseudomonadota bacterium
GATCGCGGTGAACATCGGCGATTCGCGCGCGGGGCCGGGCTCATGTTCGAATTGCAGCAGAGCTTCCGCGTCCGCGACAAAACGCGTGATGCCGATTCGCCCGCTGGCCGCGGCCGCGATTTCGAGGTTCGCCGCAGCGCAACCGAGACTCGCCCACACATGGTGATCGTCGGGATCGACGACCGGCGTGCGGCGCGCAGGATCGGGCAGCACCTGGATCGCGTCCGGCGCCACGCGGAACAGCCACGGCTGGGTGTTGTGCCCATTGGCGGCCAGAGTGGCGTAGCGCAACCATTCGCCCGGACCTGCTGCAGCATCCAGCGGGCGACGCAGCGACTGCATCGATGTGGCGTACGCCGCGGCCGAACCTGTCGCGACGCGCCAACCCGCGGCCCCGACGGCACCGGCGCCGAGGATCGTTCCGACAGCAAACAACAGCTTGCGACGTTGCATGGTGGAGCTCCCGCAGGCCAACGCGCCCCTGCTCCAGCGGCCCTGCGCGCGCAGTATGGTCGCGTCGGCACTCGCGCGTCTTGATCGAGACCCTGAAAACTCGATTCAAGGTCGAGATTCGGCGTGCCACGTCCTCCGACGCGGCCAGCTGCCGCTGGCGGGAATCGCCACCGGCCCGGGTTTAGGTAGAGGACCCAAGGCCTATCGCGCGATCCGACCCATGCATGACCCCATACGAACCTGTAGCGCGATCCGGCAGGCGTCCGCGCGCGCTTGCGCGCCTGGTCGCAGAACATCAAGGCAGCGCCGCGCCGATCACCGCGTCGAGGATCGCCGCATCGTCGAGTTGCGTGCAGTGGATCGCGAAGTCGCGCGCGCGCGCGCGAACAGCGGGATCGTCCAACAGCGTCGCCAGTGGGCGATCGAAGTCCAGCGCATCGTAGGGCGTGACGACACAACCGATGCCCAGCGCAGCGGCCCGCCGCGCGGTGATGAAAGTCTCAGCCTGGACGGGCAGGTTCAGGCTCGGCACGCCGGACTGCGCGGCGAGCACGCTGAGGTTGCCGCCGTGGCCGACCACGAGGTCTGCGCTCGACAGCGCTTGCCGTACGTCGACAGCGCGCGCACTGACCTGCAGGCGGTCGTGCGCACGGCCCGGCCGCGCGCCTCCGAAGTAGGCCAGTACCGACAGGTCCGTGCGGCGGGCGAGGGCTTGCAGCAGCGCGTCGAGGTGGGGGTAGCTCGCATGCAGATACACGAACGCGCGCCGCGTGCCGCCCGGCCACGCGGGCGCGCAGCCGGTGCCATGCAATGCACCCAGATAGCGAGGATCGCAGCGTACGGGGTAGTGATCGAGCGCTGCGTGGGTGAACAGGCAGGCCGCAGCGCCAGCCAGCGCGGCGAATACGTCGCCGCGCACCCCCAGCTGCGCACCGATCGCCAGCAGCCGTTGCGCGAGCAGCGCTTCGCGCGTACGCACGGACGCCTCGTCGACCGGCTCCCAATCGCGGAACAGCGGCCACGGCGGACCCGGCGGTGGCACCAGGAACCCGGTGCCGATCGCGACCGAGCGCAGGCCGAGCGTGGCTGCGGCCAGATGCGCCAGCGGAGCGGCGTCGACGATCACCGCATCCAGCGCGAGCTGGGTGAACTGATCGCGCCACGCCGATGCGATTGCACTCGCCTGCGCGAGGTCGTGCAGGCCCGCTTCGGTCCACAGCACGTCGCCCCAGGCTGCCGGCGCGCGCGTGTCCTGCGGCACCCAGTCGTTGTGCGGTGCGGCCAGCAGCAGGGCGTCGCCGCCCAGGCACTCGCGCGTGGTGCGCAGGTCGCGCGCGAGCACGACGGTTTGGTGCCCATGCTCGTGCAGGCGTGCGACCAGGCCGGCGATGCGCACCGCATGGCCGCGCCCCGCACCCAGGTCCCATGCCAGTCCCACGCGCGCCATGCGCCCACCCGCTGTTTCGAGGATCGACGCGATGAAGCCTAGAACACTCCTGCTCGCATGGGCAGCGCTATCGAGCGCGCAGGCCGGCGCGCCACCCGAGGTGCTCGATCTGACCGATGCGCCGCCCAGCACGCGCTTGAGCGAGCCGAGCCAGGGCCTGGTGCTCGACCTCACGGTCGAACCGGTCGCCGGCCAGACGCTCGTCGGCGGTGGCTTCACGGTCGAGTTCCTGCCCACCCTGCCCAGTCCCCCCGCATCCGTCGGCGTGTTCGCCGACGGCTTCGAAACGCCCTGAAGGAGAATCCCATGCATCGTCCTCGCACTCTCATGCTCGCCGGCGCGATCGCGCTGGCACTCGCGCACGGCGCCGCCGCGGCACCGGTGCCCAATGCGCTGCGCTTCTCGGTCGCGGTCAGCCAGGGCGGCCAGCCGTTCAACGGCACCATCGACCTGCAGCTGCAGTTCTTCGATGCGGCCACCGGCGGTGCGCCGGTGGCGGGCCCGATCGTGATCGAAGACGTGCCGGTGCAGGCCGGCGTGGGTTTCTTCGTCGGCGACTTCGGCGCGGTCAATCCGCTGGGTAACCAGGACACCTATATCGGCGGTGGCATTCGCCTCGGCAGCAGCACCGGCAGCTTCGCAGGCTTCAGCGGCCGCGGGCGCTTCTTTCCCGGTGGCTTCGCGCTGCATGCGCAGAAGATCGCGCCCGGCATCGTCGGTACGGCCGAGATCGTGCCGACCCAGGTGCAGGCACGGGTCGGCAGCGGCTGCGCGTTCGGACAGGCGATCCGCCAGATCGGCGTCGACGGCAGCGTGGTGTGCGAAGCGCTCGGCGGCGGCGGCGGCTCGATCACCGCGATCAATCCGGGTGCGGGGTTGGCGGGCGGCGGCAGCAGCGGTGCGGTGACGCTTGGCGTGGCGCCGTTGGGGATCACCGCCGCACTGCTCGCCGATGGCGCGGTGGCTTCCGCAAAGATCGCGTCCGATGCGATCGACGGCAGCAAGATCGCCGATGGCAGCGTCGGCACGCCCGACATCAATGCCACGCAGGTGCAGCGGCGCGTCGCGGGCAACTGTGCGGTGGGGCAGGCGATCCGGCAGGTCAACGTCGACGGCACGGTGTCGTGCGAGACGGCCGGCGGCGGTGGCGGCTGGGGCTTGACCGGCAACAGCATCAGCAGCGGACAGTATCTGGGCAGCAGCAACAACCTGCCGCTGGAGCTGCGCACCAACAATACGCCGGCGCTGCGCTTGCGCAGCCTGAACGACCCGGATGGCGGCGCCTATGGCGGCGGCATCAACACCATCGCCACCGCGCTGGGTGATGGCACCAACGCGGCCAATGGCGCCGGCAGTGCCGTGCTCGGCGGCGGCAATGCAGCACAGCCCCAAAACCGCAACGTCGCCGACGGATTTTACGCCACCGTGCTGGGCGGACTCGGCAACAGCGCTGGTGGCACCACCAGTCTCGCCGCCGGTCGCGGGGCCATCGTGCGCAACGCCGCTGCCAGCGGCGACAGCAACGGCGACGAGGGCAGCATGGTGTTCGCCGATGCGCAGGCCAGCAGCTTCATCAGCAGCGGTCCCAACCAGTTCCTGGTGCGTGCTGTCGGCGGGGTGGGAATCAACACCAATGCACCGCTGGCGCCGCTGCACGTCGGATCGGGAATCCCGGCCGGATTCACCGCGCCCAGCGCCGGCACCCGCGCGCTGTTGAGCGCCAGCACCGGCAACGCGGATTTGTCCCTCGTTGCCCCCGGCAGCGGCAGCACTGCGGTGCGCTTCAGCAACGGCGCTCTGGAAGGCGCGCTGGTGTTCGATGGCAGCACCAACAGCAACGGCTTCGACCTGCTTCTGCCGACTGTTGGGCGCGTGCTGCGCGCGGCCGGCAATGGTGCCCTGAGCCTCGGCGTCACTGCGACGCCGGTCAGCATCGAGGGACCGACCACGATCGCCGGTACAACCAACATCACCGGCAACCTGGTCGTCAGCGGCACGATCACCGGCGCCAACTGCTGCTCGGTGCCCTCCGATCGCCAGCTCAAGCAGGACATCGAGAGCATCGATTCACCGCTGGCGCAGCTGCACCAGCTGGTCGGCTATCGCTATCGCTTCAGCGACGCTGCCATCACGCACCATCACCTGCCGTCCGAGCCGCAGATCGGCTTCATGGCGCAGGACGTCGAGCAGGTCTTCCCGCAATGGGCCGACGACGATCCGCGCGGCTTCATGACCGTGCAGCTGCGTGGCTTCGACGCACTGCTGGTGGAAGCCACGCGCGAAATGGAGGCGCGCCGCATGGAGCAGGATCTCGCCCACGAGGCGCGCCTGAAGGCGCTGGAGACCGAGAACGCCGAGCTGCATGCGGCACTGCGGCGGATCGAAGCGGCGTTGCAGCGGAACTGAAGACTCGCGGGAACCACGCGCACCGGCGCGAGGAGGGCCAGCGCAACTACGCCGGGAAACCGGTGTGCGGGGAACGTTCGGCAGCGGCTGGGTGCCGCTGGGTCGCCGGTAAACGAGCCGCCCAACACCTTGTAGGCGGCGATCAGCGTGCGCAGGCGCTCGTTGATCTGGCGGTTCTCGCGTTCGCGACGCTGCTGGATGGTCTGCATGATCAGCAGCCGGATGCCCACCGCGACCAGCGTGACCATCGTGAAGCCGAGCAGCGTCGACAGCACGCCAGGCCAGGAACTGAAGTCGAACAAGCCGCGCATTCATGTCTCCAAACGCCAGCGACGGCGATTTGCAGCCGGCACGTTGCCCCGCAGGAAAGTTCCGGTGGGTGCAGCCGGCCCAGGTGCCGCGATACAGGCCGCTCGAAGCACGGCTGCGCGAACTCCGTTGCACCTTATCGCGAAGATCGACCGGGTGTCCAAGCCCGCGGCTTCCCGCCCGCGGCACTCGCGTTCGTCCTCTGCGACCAACGCGTACTGCCCTGGTTGCCGCACGTCCGGGGGACTCCGATCGCCGGTGGCATGACCGGCGCCCGCACTGCGGATGCATGCTGTCGCGTTCGGTTCCGCCGCGTGCGAGCATTCCAGTGGGCGGGCCTGCTGCCTGCCCATTGCCGCACGCCCGCAGGGCGAGGCAGATCAACCATACGACGAAGGGGGACGAACGATGGATTGGTACCTGGGAGTGCTGAAGAAATATGCGCAGTTTTCCGGCCGCGCGCGGCGCAAGGAATACTGGATGTTCATCCTGATCAACGTGATCATCAGCGTGGTGCTGGGCCTCGTGGATAACTTCACCGGCATGGTCGGAGAGTCGGGTGTCGGTCTGCTGGGCGGCGTGTATGCGCTGGCGCTACTGATTCCGGGCATCGCGGTCGCGGTTCGGCGCCTGCACGACACCGGTCGTACGGGCTGGTGGTTGCTGATCGGCTTCGTGCCGTTGATCGGCGCCATCGTGCTGCTCGTGTTCCTGGTGCTCGCCGGCGATCCGGGGCGCAATGCGCATGGCGAGGACCCGAAGGCAGCGGGGTAGCGCACTCGCGCGCCAGCATTCGCGGGCGCCATGGTGCGGGCCGAAGGTCCGCACCATGGGCCCGCATGGATCCTGCATTACATCGGCGCGACAAAGGCCCGCCCTGCGTTGGAGCATGGCGCGACGCCGACGTACTCCAGCGCACCGACGCGCGTGGCATGACCGGAGACACTGCAGCGCAGGCTTTCGCTTGCCAACCCTGCATTTCTGCAGGCGCATGTCATCTGGAGAACTCCATGAATACCCAATTCAAGCAAGACCGTGGTCCGATCGTCGCTGGCCACGACGCCCATTCGAACATCAACAAGCCGAGCATCGTCACCGGCTTGTTCCATGACCGCGCGAGCGCCGAGCGCGCCTATGATGCGGTGATCCAGCGCGGTTACGACAAGGACGACGTCAACCTGATCATGTCCGACGCGACGCGCAAGTCGTCGTTCTCGGGCGATTCGGCCGAAACCGAACTCGGCAACAAGGCCGCGCAGGGCGCGGGTGTAGGCGGCGCGATCGGCAGCACCCTGGGTGCGGTGGTGGCGGCGATCGCCGCTGTCGGTACCTCGCTGGCGATCCCGGGTCTCGGGCTGGTCATCGCCGGTCCCATCGCTGCAGCACTCGCGGGCGCCGGCGCTGGTGGCGTCACCGGCGGACTGGTCGGTGCACTGGTCGGCTGGAACATCCCGGACGAGCGGATCAAGACCTACCAGGCAGGCATCGACAAGGGCGGCATCCTGCTCGCGGTGAACCCGCGTTCGACCGACGACGCTGCGTACTTCGAGCGTGAGTGGAACACCTACCAGGGCAGCCGCGTACACAGCTGATCCAGGGCTTGCCGGTGGCTGCCCGCTGAGGGCAGCCATCGCGCCTGCTGCACGAGTGAACCGCGCGCGGGCGCATTGGCCCCGCCGCGTTTTGCGTGCACGCTATCCCGAGGCGCGGGGCAATCGCTCCAAGCGCCTGGCGATATCGACGCGCAAAGTCACCTTTTGCATGGTCCGGCGTCCTGTATTTCGCCGCGCGGGCGCGGGACCTGGGTACGCCAATGCCTCTTCGCGGCAGCGACACTGCGGAATTCGCACAGCATCGCTGCATGCGGTGCCTTCAGTGTCCGGCAGTGCTCGACGCTCGCGATGCCGTGAGGTTCGGAATCGAGCCGCGCGTGCCCATCCCGATCGGTTTGCCGGCCACGATCGAGGCCAGGGTGCCGAAGGCGCGAACCATCTTGCTGTCCGGCGCGTCCCAGTAGTCGGCCGCGGTCGGCACGATCTTGAGCAGCGCGAGCGTCGGCGAGTCGGGACCGTCAGGAAACCACGGGCGCGCAAACGCAGTCCACAGGCGCACG
>JANOEA010000247.1:0-4273 GCA_031412975.1 Pseudomonadota bacterium
CTACGATGTCTTCTGGGGCCGTTGCCTGATCGCGCGAATCGACCTCAACGCCTGTACAACGATCACGGGAAGACGGATCGCATAACCGTCCACCATGTCTCCGAACAGGTGTTCACCATGTCCCCGGTACATACACCCCGCAAGGGGGGAAGGGAGTGGTGGTGCGGCACTGCGTGCGCTGCGCTTCGAATCAGCGCGCGATGCTTTGCTCCCTTCCCCCTTTACGGGGGAAGGGCGGGGATGGGGGTCCGATCTTGCCGCAAGCCTTGGACCCCCCATTCCCAGCCCTTCCCCCGCAATGGGGGAAGGGAGTTTCGTTGCGGACCGCTGAACGCCCGCGCGAGTAGCGCGGGCCGGAGGGAAGGGAGTGGTGGTGCGGCAGCTTGGGCGCTTCGACGGTGGGTAGAAGCGCGCGAGGCGAATCCGATTGCCGAACTCAGCCCGACTTGCCAGCGCGCGCCGCGGTCTCGCGGGCGACGAGGAAATCGACGACCTCGAACACCTGGTCCCAACCGCCGGCCGAGGCGCCGGTGACGCGATACTTGCCGGCCACAACCACGGCCGGCGTGCCGTCCACGCCGTAGCGCGGCACCAGCTGCTTGGAGCGATTGACCTTGATGTTGACGCCCGAGGAGTTGGCGGTGGCGATGAAATCGGCAGCCTTGATCCCACCCTTGGCCTCGAACCACTGCGCGATCTCGTCAAGGTTCGCGAACGGCGTGCGCTCCACGTGCACGGCATCGAAAAACGCCTTGTGGGTCTTGTCGAGCACGCCGAGCGCCTCGGCGGTGTAGAAAACGCGCGCGAGCGTCTCCCAGCTCGGATTCCATGCCGCAGGCAGCTGGGTGAACTTCGCACCGGCGGGCATCGTCTTCTTCCATTGCGCCACCGAGCCCTGGAAATTGGCGCAGTGGATGCACGCGTAGCTGAAGATCTCGGTGACTTCGACCGCGTCCGGTGGGGTCGGCTGGGCCGGCTCGATCACGAAGTACTGACTGCCTTCCTGGAAGCGCTCGACCATGTTCTGGGCGAACGCGGCGGGCGACACGGCAAGGCTGAGCAACAGGGCAGGCAGGAACCGCAGCATGAGGTGATCTCCGGATGGTGTGGGCGGATTGTCGCCCAGCGAAGCTGAACGTGCGATATGGACCGCCGCGGGCGCGGCGGGTTCCCGACTCAGCGCGCCGCGGCGGACTCGGCTGCGGGCGGCGCCTGGTGCAGGCCTTCGATGTAGCTCGACAGCGCTTCGATATCGTCGTCGTCGAGATTGGCCGCGATCATGGTCATGATCTGGTTCGCGTTGGCACCGCGTCCCCACGCCTCGCCGCCGCGGAACGCGATCAGCTTGGCCTTGGTGTAGTTGGTGTGCTGGCCACCCAGATGCGGGTAGGCCGAACCCGGGTTGCCGGTGCCGGCAGGTCCATGGCAGGCCATGCAGGCGGGAATGCCGCGAGCCGGATCGCCGCCGCGATACAGGCGCTGGCCGCGTGCCTTGAACGTCTCCTCGCGGCCCGGGATCAGCTCATCGCTGGCGACCCCGACCGAGGCCTTCTGGGTCGCGTACCAGGCGCCGATATCGCGCATGTCCTGCGGCTGCAGACCGACCGCGAAAGCGGCCATGATCGCGTTGACCCGCTCGCCGCTCTTGAACAAGGCGAGCTGGCGGGCGATGAAGCGCTCGTGCTGCGCGGCAAGCTTCGGATACTGTGGATCGACGGCATTGCCATCCATGCCGTGGCATGCCGCGCACACCATCGCCTTCGCCTGTCCGGCCACCGGATCGCCGGGACCGACGACTGCAGGCGTGGCGGCGGCAGGCGACGGGCTCGCTTCGGCGACCGCTGCGGGCACTTCGGCTGCGGGTTCCGCCGCTGCCGGGGGCGCGGGTGCCGGGTCCTGGGCCAGCGCGGAAAACGCCAGCATGAGGCCGGGGATGCTCAGGAAAAGCCGGTTGCGCATAGACTTCGAAGCTCCAGACGCCGTGCGGGTGCCTCCGCGCGCGTCGATTGCGTGAAAACCCGCGGCCCCATGGCGCGGGAAAGCGCCTCATTTTACACCAGTCGCATCGCGAGACGGTCAAATTGAACAAGTCCCCCAAGTCCCCCAAGTCCCCCAAGCCGGCCAAGCCGGCCAAACCGAATCTGCGCGCCGCCCCCGCGTGGGCGCGCGCGGAATTCGTGCTCGCCGCGCATCGGATCGACCAGATGCCGCCCGACGTCGGTGCCGAAGTGGCTTTCGCCGGCCGCTCGAACGCAGGCAAGTCGAGCGCCATCAACGCCATCACCGGGCAGGCCAAGCTGGCGCGGATCAGCAAGACGCCCGGCCGCACCCAGCAACTGGTGGTGTTCGCCTTCGATCCGCATCGGCGGGTGGTCGACTTGCCCGGCTACGGTTACGCCGAGGTGCCGGCGGCCCTGCGCGCGCACTGGGGCCAGACCTTGTCGATGTACTTCACCGAGCGCGCCGCATTGCGTGGCCTGTTGATCGCGATGGACGTGCGCCATCCGATGCGCGACTACGACGAGCAGATGCTGCAGCTGGCCGCGATGCGCAGGATGCCTGTGCACGTGCTGCTGACCAAGGCCGACAAACTGGGGCGCGGCCAGGGTGCGAACGCGCTGGTCGCTACCCGCAAGGCACTGGCTTCGCAGCCCGGCGAGGTCAGCGTGCAGCTGTTTTCCGGCATCACCGGCGATGGTGTCGATGCCGCGCGCTCGGTGATCGCACGCTGGCTGTCGTCGCGCGAACCGCAGTCGGGGCCGGTCGCCGGCGACGATCGCGCGGGTTGATCCCGCGATCAGGGCGGTACCAGCGCGGCGTGATCGGAGCGTGACAGCGCCCGCCCTTGCGCAGAACCGGGATCGACCGCAAAGTGTCGAGCTGAACCGCGCTGGAGCCGCGCATGTCTGGTCCAAGTCAGGTCATCGAAACCCCGGTCGAGACGCACGCTGCGCTGGTCGAATACCTCGCCGGCGGCGCGCGTGAACGCAGCGCGTGGCGGATCGGCACCGAGCACGAGAAGTTCGGCTTCCGCATGTCCGACCTGCGTCCGCCGACCTTCGAAGGCCCGCAAGGGATCGCTGCCTTGCTCGAGGGCATGGCGCAACGCTTCGGCTACGAGCGCATCGTCGAAGGCGGGCATCTGATCGCACTCGCGCGCGGCACCGAGTCGATCACGCTGGAGCCCGCGGGCCAGCTCGAGCTGTCCGGCGCGCAGCTGGAGACCATCCACCAGACCTGCTGCGAGGTCGATGGCCATCTGCGCGAGGTGCGCAGCATCGCCGAACCCATGGGCCTGGGTTTCCTCGGCATGGGGTTCCAGCCCAAGTGGGCGCGCGCCGACATGCCGTGGATGCCGAAGGGCCGCTACGCGATCATGCAGTCGTACATGCCCAAGCGCGGCAACCTCGGGCTCGACATGATGACCCGCACCTGCACGGTGCAGGTCAATCTCGACTTCGGCTCCGAAGCCGACATGGTCAAGAAGTTCCGCGTCTCGCTCGCGCTGCAGCCGATCGCCACCGCGCTGTGGGCCGACTCGCCGTTCACCGAAGGCAAGCCGAACGGCTATCTGAGCTTCCGTTCGCAGGTCTGGTCGGACACCGATCCCGACCGCACCGGCATGCTCGGCTTCGTGTTCGACGACGGCTTCGGCTTCGAGCGCTACGTCGATTACCTGCTCGATGTGCCGATGTACTTCGTCTACCGCAACGGCCGCTACATCGACGCCAGCGGCCAGAGCTTCCGCGATTTTCTCGAAGGCCGCCTGCCCGCGCTGCCCGGCGAGAAGCCCACGCTGAAGGACTGGGCCGATCACCAGACCACGGCTTTTCCGGAAGTGCGCCTCAAGCGTTATCTGGAAATGCGTGGCGCAGACGGCGGCCCGTGGAACCGGCTGTGCGCGCTGCCCGCGTTCTGGGTCGGCCTGCTGTACGACGACACCGCACTCGACGCCGCATGGGACCTGGTGCGCGACTTTTCGCTCGCCGAGCGCGAGGCGCTGCGCAGCGGGGTGCCGAAGACTGCGCTGAAGACACCGTTCCGCGATGGCACGGTGCGCGAACTTGCGCTGGAAGCGCTCAAGATCGCCGGCCACGGACTCAAGCGCCGCGCGCGCCTGAACGCCCGCGGCGCCGACGAGGCGATGTTCCTCGAACCGCTGGTCGAGTTCGCGCAGGCCAACCAGACCCCGGCCGAGCGCAAGCTCGAGCTGTTCCACACGACGTGGGGTGGATCGGTCGATCCGGTGTTCCGCGAGTTCGCGTACTGAACA
>JANOEA010000248.1:0-2031 GCA_031412975.1 Pseudomonadota bacterium
TATGAAACACCACCCGCCGCCGACGCCATGAACGACCGCATCGTCACCCGGGTGGTGTGGCTGCTTGCGCTGGCCTTCGCGCTCGCGTGCGGCGCATTCGCGCTGCGCATCCAGATGCTGGGCGACGCCACACGCTCGCCCACGGGCGCGCCGACGGCGACCAGCGGCGACGGTGAAGCCCTGTGGCGCACGCATTGCGCCGGCTGTCACGAGCCATCGGAGTTCACCGCGGGACTGCAGGGTGCGCAGCGATTTGCAGCCTTCGGCGAACTGCTGCGCAAGCTCGACCGCCATGGGAATCTGGCGCTTCGCGAGGATTTCGAGGTCATTCAATGGCTTGCATCGCAACCCGCGGCCCCCGCGGAGACCTCGAGCCAAGATGAGGAAGACGATTTCCGCCTGTGACCTTCGGCAGGGGACGCTAGTACGAACTTCACCCTACTATCCACTCATGGATAGGGTGAGCTGATGGATACCGATCTGCACGTGCGCAAATTCCAGAAGGAACTGGCCGCCGGCACCGTGGCGCTGGTCCTGCTGAGCGTGCTCGGCCGCTCGGATCGTCCGCTATACGGCTACGAGATCGCCAAGCAGCTCGAGCTCGAGCGCGAGGGCGAGACACCGGTCGCGGGCAAACAGAGCGCGCTGTATCCGGTGTTGCGCAACCTGCATTCAGCCGGTCTGCTCGACTCGCACGTCGAGCCCTCGGTCACCGGACCACCGCGTCGCTACTACCAGGCCACGAGTCTCGGCCGCGCAGTGCTGGCCGATTGGCAGCAGGCCTGGTTTTCGACCCGCAATTTCGTCGACGACACCCTTGCCGGATGAATCCCATGAACGCAACGATCCCCCAGACCATCGCGCAGTACCTGCAGCAGGTGCGGCTCGCACTCGCCGGCGCCGATCGCGCAGTGGTGCAGGACGCGCTGTACGACGCCGAGGAGCATCTGCGCGCGGAACTCGCCGCCAATCCCGGCGTCGGCGAGGCCGAATTGCTGCGCCGGATCGCCACCACTTACGGCTCGCCCGAGGAAGTCGCCGAGATCTATCGCGATACCGAGGTCACGGTCAGCCGCGCGCTGCGCTCGCCGATGCCGACCCCGCGGTCCACGGCTGCCGGCCGCTTCTTCGGCGTGGCGGCCGATCCGCGCACCTATGGCGCGCTGTTCTACATGCTGCTCGCGCTCGCCACCGGCATTTTCTTCTTCACCTGGAGCGTGACCGGGGTGGCGCTGTCGCTCGGACTCTCGATCCTGATCATCGGCGTGCCGTTCGTGGTGCTGTTCATCAGCACGATCCGCGTGCTGTCGCTGGTCGAGGGCCGCATCGTCGAGACCCTGCTCGGCGTGCGCATGCCGCGCCGGCCGGCCTACGTGCAGCGCGGCGTGCCGTTGCTGACCCGCATCGGTGCGATGTTCTCCGATCCGCGCACCTGGTCGACGCTGCTGTACTTCGTGCTGATGCTGCCGCTGGGCGTGGTGTACTTCACGCTGGCGGTGAGCGGATTGGCGTTGTCGCTGGGCCTGATCTTCGCGCCGGTAGCCAGTTTGTTCGTTGACGGAGTGCAGAGCGGAATCTTCCTCGACGGCGAGCGCATCATGCCGGCCGCCGCGGCGGCGCCTTTCGCGGTGGGCTTTGGCATCCTGATGCTGTTCCTGACCCTGCATCTGGCGCGCGCGGTCGGCCGGCTGCACGGGCGCATCGCGCACCACCTGCTGGTCAAGACCACTGCCGGCGACGCCATCGCGCAGCCGGCGGCGGTCGCCGCGGGGGCGCCCTCCACCGTTGCGGCACCGGCGCCCGCAGCGGCACCGGCAGAGGCACCCGCAGGGGCACCGATGGCAGGACTCTGATCCGGTCCCGCCCGGCGGTCAGAACGGCAGGGCACGGCGCCCGATCCAATGTTGGCATGCGAACTGCATCAGGGTATCCAACGACCCATTCGGGTCCGGACACCGAACGAGCAGGGGAACCAACATGTGGATCGCCGCCTTCCCGAAACTGATCTTCTGGCCGCTGCTGGACTGGAGC
>JANOEA010000249.1:0-8174 GCA_031412975.1 Pseudomonadota bacterium
CTCGGGGCGACGTCTCGTCGCGACCGGCATAGCGCCGTAGGGAGCCGCGCACTATACCAGCCATTTCATGGCCGTCAACACCTCGACCACCGATTGCATAGCTTGTGCGCAGGGCCTGCCAGTGCGATGCGCCACGTCGACATCCCCGGCGCTACGCTTACCGCGTATAGCGTGCGAAAGTTGCGCTGCCTTGCACCCCGAACAGAGCTGAACCCGTGGCCTTGCGCACCAGCACTCCCACCGATCGACTCGTCGCGGGACTCGCCCACGCGCTGGCCACCTCGCTGGGTCCGGCGCCTGCGCCGAAGACCGCCTACCCGGCCGCGACTGCGGAAGATGCCGAACTGGATGAGGCCTCGCGGCGACACGCCGCGGGGCTGATGCGGATCAATCACGCGGGCGAGGTGTGTGCGCAAGCCCTGTATCTGGGCCAGGCCGCTGTCAGCCGCAGCGCGGAGCTCAAGACGCACCTGCTGCAGGCCGCCGATGAGGAATCAGACCATCTGGCATGGTGCGCACGACGGCTGGATGAGCTCGACAGCCGACCCAGCGCGCTCAATCCGCTGTGGTATGCGGGTTCGTTCGCACTGGGTGCAGCCGCCGGCCTGGTGGGTGATCGGGTCAGCCTGGGCTTTATCGTCGAAACCGAACGCCAGGTCGAGGCGCATCTGGGAGAGCACCTCGAACGGCTGCCGGCACACGACGCGCGCAGCCGCACGATCGTCGATCACATGCGGGCGGATGAGGCGCGCCATGGACGCGAGGCGCAAGACGCCGGGGCCGTCGTACTGCCAGCCCCGATACCGCGCCTGATGACCGCCGCGGCCGCGGTGATGAAGGCACTCGCCTACCGGCTCTGATGGCGGCGAGGACTGCGCGCGGTATGTGCGGCCGTCAGACCAGGTTGCGCCCGTGGAACAGCTCCTGGATCTCGCGCCGCAGCAGCGCTTCGATCTTCTGCCGTTCCTTGAAGCTCAGATCGGTCGCCGTGGCCTCGAACAGGTAGGTATCGAGGTCGAACTCCTTGACGTGCATCTTGGTGTGGAAGATGTTCTCCTGGTACACGTTGACGTCGAACATCTCGTACTTCTGGCGGATGTGCTTGGCCAGGTAGTCCTGGATCGAGTTGATCCGGTGGTCGATGTAGTGCTTCTTGCCGCGCACGTCGCGGGTGAAGCCACGCACCCGGTAGTCCATGGTGACGATGTCGGACTCGAAGCTGTCGATCAGGAAGTTCAGCGCCTTCAGCGGCGAAATGACCCCGCAGGTGGCGACGTCGATGTCGGCACGGAAGGTCGAGATGCCGCTGATCGGGTGGCTTTCCGGATAGGTGTGCACCGTGATGTGGCTCTTGTCCAGATGCGCGAGCACGGTCTCCGAGATCATGTCCTTGCCCAGCCTGTCGGCGATCGGCTGCTCGGAAATCAGGATCGTCACCGAGGCGCCCTGCGGGTCGTAGTCCTGGCGGGCGACGTTGAGGATATTGGCGCCGATGATGTCGGCCACGTCGGTCAGGATCTTGGTCAGGCGGTCCGCGTCGTAAGCCTCATCGATGTAGTCGATGTAGCGATCGCGCTGGTCGGCGGTCACTGCGTAGTTGATGTCGTAGATGTTGAACGACAGCGACTTGGTGAGATTGTTGAAGCCCTGCAGTTGCAGGCGGGGCAGCGGCTTGACCATGGCAGGCTCCTGGCGTGGACCGGGCCGAAACGGCCGCGCATTATGCCGCTATATTGCGCTCGTACAAGGGGCAGTGTCCCGCCCCGGGCACTGCAGCCCCGGCGGAATACTCCCGGAGTTCCCCGTTTTGACGCCACCGGGATGCGCTGCATGAACCCCCCGCCTCGGCAACATGCGATCATTGCCCCATGAAGAGCTCATCCGCAGAGCGTTTCCAACCCGTGTTGCAGGGCCTCGACCGCGCCATGGCGCCACCGGAGCTCGCCCTCGACGCGGCCACGCTGGAGAAGTTCCTCGCGGTCTGCCACCGGCGCCGCTATCCCAGCAAGACCGCGATCTTCCGGCCAGGCGACGGCGCGGGTACCCTGTTCCTGATCGTCGACGGCTCGCTGACCGTATCGAGCGAGGATGAGGACGGCCGCGAGCTGATCCTCGCCTACCTCAATCGCGGCGAATTCATCGGCGAGATGGGCCTGTTCATCGAGCCGCAGCAGCGCGAGGTGATGGTCAAGAGCCGCACGCCCTGCGAGCTGGCCGAGATCGGCTACGAGCGTCTGTTCAACCTGTTCGGCTCGACCCTGGCCGCCGAGTGTCCGCGGATCCTGTTCGCGATCGGCTCGCAGCTGACCCGCCGCGTGCTGCAGACCAGCCGCAAGGTGTCGCGACTGGCCTTCATGGACGTCACCAGCCGGGTGTCGCGCACGCTGCTCGACCTGTGCGAAGAGCCGGATGCGATGTCGCATCCGGACGGCACCCAGATCCGCATCTCGCGGCAGGAGATCAGCCGCATCGTCGGCTGCTCACGCGAGATGGTCGGCCGGGTGCTCAAGCAGCTCGAAGAAGCGGGCAAGGTCTCGGTCAAGGGCAAGACCATCGTCGTGTTCGGCACCCGCTGAATCCGATGTCGCGCGCTCCGCTGCCCGCCGCAGCCCCGAACCTGCGCAGTGCCAAGCCGTCCGACGGACAGGCGGTGGCCCGCCTTCTCGGCGAGCTGGGCTACGAGTGCACGCGCGAAGAATCCATCGAGCGCATCGTCACCGTGCTCGAAGACCCATCGCAGGTGCTGCTGGTCGCCGAACTGCACGGCGAAGCCTGCGGCCTGCTGTCGCTGGACTTCATGTATTACCTGCCACTGGGCCGCAACACCTGCCGCATCACGGCACTGATCGTGGCCAACTCGCATCGCCACCTTGGTGTCGGCCGCGCGCTGCTGCGCGAGGCCGAACAGCGTGCTCGCGCCAGTGGCGCGGCGCGGATCGAGGTCACCACCGCGATCCATCGGCACGAGGCGCACGACTTCTACCGCGCCTGCGGCTACGTCGAAAGCTCGATGCGCTTCGTGCGGCGACTCGGCGACGCCTGAGGCACGCTCAGCGCCATTCGACGAAGCGCGTGGCAGCGCCCAGCTCGCGCGCCGCAATTTCCCGCTGCCGAGGGCGCCAGTTCACGCACACCGCCTTGCGCGCGCCGCGCAGCAGCGGCAAGTCATTCGGCGAATCGCTGTAGGCGAGATCCCACGGCGGCCTGATGCCCACCGCGGCGAGTGCGCGCAGCTTGCCGGCACCGAAACAATGCCGCCGCACCCGGGCGAGGCGACCTTCGAGCGCGAGTTCGGAAGCCACGATCCCCACACCGCGCACGCCGAGTTCGTCCAGCACCGCGCGCAGCAGGCTGGATTCGGTACCGCTGACCACGATCACGCGGTCGCCCGCATCGAGGTGCGCGCGCAGTGCGGACAAGCCGTCGCCGATCACCTTGCCGGGACGTCGCGCCAGCGACCGGCCCCATGCGTCCAGCGAGGCGCGCAGCGCGACCGGATCGGCGCCGAGCACTGCGGCGTGCAGGAACAAACGCGCGCCGAGGGAAAGGGTCGGCGGAAAAGCCAGCAAGGGCACGCCGATGGGCGCGACCAGCCAGCCGGCAATCCGCCGCAGCGGCGGCTTCAGCCCTTCTTTGCGCAGCCAGCCCGCGAAGCTGTCGCCGGCGACGATGACGCCATCGAAGTCGAACAGCACCAGCCGGCCGCCACCCGCGGATGGCAGCGACATCACGCGAACAAGCGGGCGAGTTCGGCGCCGGGGTCGTCGGCGCGCATGAAGGCTTCACCGACCAGGAAGGCATGGACGCCCGCCGCACGCATGCGCATGACGTCCGCGCCGCTATGAATGCCGCTCTCGGTGACCAGCAGGCGGTCGTCCGGTACGCGGTCGATCAGGTCCAGCGTGGTGCGCAGGCTGGTCTCGAAGCTGCGCAGGTTGCGGTTGTTGATCCCGATCAGCGGCGACGCGGTGGCCAGCGCGCGCTCCAGCTCTGCGCCGTCGTGCACCTCGACCAGCACGTCCATCCCCAGCGCGAGCCCGAGGTCGCACAGACCGCGCAGGCGCGCGTCGTCGAGCGCGGCGACGATCAGCAGGATCGCGTCGGCGCCCAGCGCTTGCGCCTCGTGGACCTGGTAGTCGTCGATCGTGAAGTCCTTGCGCAGCACCGGCAGCGTACAGGCGGCACGCGCGGCGACCAGGTAATCCTCGTGGCCCTGGAAGAAGTCGCGATCGGTCAGCACCGAAAGGCAGGCCGCGCCGCCCGCCTCGTAGCTGCGGGCGATCTCGACCGGGTGGAAGTGTGCGCGGATCACGCCCTTGCTGGGTGAGGCCTTCTTCACCTCGGCGATCACCGCGGCGTCGCCCGCCACGATCCTGGCGCGCAGTGCGGCTTCGAAGCCCCGCGGCGCGGGCCGGTCGGCCGCGCGGGCGCGCAGTTCGTCCAGCGGAACAACGCGGCTGCGCGCGGCGACTTCCTCGGCCTTGCGGGCGAGTATCGTGGCGAGGATATCGCTCATGCCGGTGGACCACCGTAGGCGCGCTCGACCCGCGCGACGCGCAGCTCGTAGTGCGTGTACCAGACCTGGTTGCCAAGGCGCTGCGCCTCGGCGTGATCGAGCTGCCGCCGCCAGCCTGCGATCGATTCTTCGCTGTCCCAGTAGCACACGGTGATGCCGAGTCCATCGGCGCTGCGTGCGCTCTCGATTCCCAGGAACCCCGGCGCTTCGCGGGTCATTGCGTCCATTCGTGCGGCGGCGGCCGCATAACCCGCGTCATCGAGCGCGCTGCGCTGCGAGGTGAAGATCACCACGTAGTAGGGCGGCGCCGGCGTGGTCGCGAACCCGCCGCCGCTCATGGGGCACTGCCGGCGATGCGTTGCGTTGCGGCGATGAACTCGTGCATCTTCGCGCGCGCGGCACCGCTGCCGATCGCCTCGCGCGCCGCGGCGATCCCGCGCGCGATGCTGGGCACCACGTCGGCCGCGTACAGCGCAGCACCGGTGTTGAGGACCACGATCTCGCGTGCCGCGCCCGCGCGGTTGTCGAGCACCTCGTCGATCCGCGCGCGCGACTGCTGCGGATCGTCGACGCGCAGCTGGCGGCTGGACGCCATCGCCAGATCGAACTCCTCGGGATGGATCTCGTACTCGCGCACCACGCCGTCCTTGAGCTCACCGACCAGGGTGGCAGCCCCCAGCGAGATCTCGTCCATGCCGTCGCGCCCGTGCACGACCAGCGCGTGGCGTGCGCCGAGGCGTTCGAGCGCACGCACCTGGATGCCGACCAGGTCGGGATGGAACACGCCCATCAGGATGTTCGGCGCGCCGGCCGGATTGGTCAGCGGACCGAGGATGTTGAAGATCGTGCGCACGCCCATCTCGCGCCGCACCGGTGCCACGGTCTTCATTGCGGCGTGGTGGTTCGGCGCGAACATGAAGCCGATGCCGCAGGCGGCGATGCATTCGGCCACCTGCGCGGGGCCGAGGTCGATCCGTGCGCCCATCGCCTCCAGCACATCGGCGCTGCCGGACTTCGACGACACGCTGCGGTTGCCGTGCTTGGCCACGGTCGCGCCGGCGGCAGCGGCGACGAACATCGACGCGGTGGAAATGTTGAAGGTGTGCGCGCCATCGCCGCCGGTACCAACGATGTCGACGAAGTGCGGGCCGGCCTGCACCTCGACTTTCGCCGACAGTTCGCGCATCACGCGCGCAGCCCCGGTGATCTCGCCGATGGTCTCCTTCTTGACCCGCAGTCCGGTCAGGATCGCGGCCGTCATCAGCGGCGAGACATCGCCGCGCATGATCTGGTGCATCAACTCGACCATCTCGTCGTGGAAGATCTCACGATGTTCGATGGTGCGCTGCAGGGCTTGCTGGGGGGTGATCGGCATCGGTGTTCCCGGTGTACGGATGGCGCGGCGGCGGGCGGTGGTGCTCAGGCCGCCTTGCGCGGGCTCGCGACGAAGTTGCGCAGCAGGTCCTTGCCGAGCAGGGTCAGGATCGACTCGGGATGGAACTGCACGCCCTCCACCGCAAGACTGCGATGGCGAAGGCCCATGATCTCGTCGATCGAACCATCGGCGTGCTGGGTCCACGCGGTGATCTCCAGGCAATCCGGCACGCTGTCGCGCTCGACCACCAGCGAGTGGTAGCGCGTGGCTTCAAACGGATCGTCGAGCCCGGTGAACACACCCGCACCCGTGTGGTGGATCATCGAGGTCTTGCCGTGCATGATCTGCCGGGCGCGCACCACCTTGCCGCCGAAGGCCTGCCCGATGCTCTGGTGACCAAGGCAGACGCCTAGGATCGGCACCTGCGCTGCCAGCTTGTCGATCAGCTCCAGCGACACGCCGGCTTCATTGGGCGTGCACGGACCGGGCGAGATCACGATGCGATCGGGCTTCAGCGCTGCGATCTGCGGCACCGTGAGCTCATCGTTGCGGATCGTGCGGACGTCTTCACCGAGCTCGCCGAAGTACTGCACGAGGTTGTAGGTGAAGCTGTCGTAGTTGTCGATCATCAGGAGCATCGCGATCAATCCTCGGCTCGGCGCATCGATGAATCCGAGGACGTAGGTCGTTGCGGACCGATCATCGCGAGCGCCGCAGCGCAGTCGACCGTCATCTCGTTGTATAGCGTGACGCACGGCACAGCAGCGTCCATTGCAGACGACATCACAGCGTCGTAGGTACCGACGGCAATCCCGCCACCCAGCGCGTCAAGGTCAGACCTGCGAATTTGCTGGGGACTCCATCGATTCGCAGTCAGTTCCGCTAGATCGACGCCTTCAATTGAATGCGTGGTCCAGTCAACGACGATCAGACGGCGATCTGAGCCCGCGAGCTCCAGAATCGCCGTTGAATCGCGAGCCTCGCGGCCCTCCGCAGCGGCGATGCCGACACGGAGCGGGACGTCATTCCAATGCACTTTGGCGTCGGTCGTGGCCGAGGACGTTGCGATCGAGAGCGCCATCTCGGCAGAGGCCCGGTAGACGATGGCCGGCATATCGGAGCACGGAGGCCATTCTGTTGTGCTCAGGTAGTCGCGGATCATGTCGCTCAGGCTGGCGCCAAACCTCTCCGCCATCGGCTTCACATTCGCATACATGGCCGGGTTCACGGTCACGCGTATCTCAGGATCACCTTCGAACCGCAGGACGACGAGTAACAGGCGCCCTCTGATCTGGCCGACAACGACGCCCCTCAATGGCAAATCCGGTACCGGAACCAGCACATCAGGCCCGATCCGGAGGGCGGCAATGCCCGGTGGCGCGACGAAGGACGGTCGGTCGCCATTGCGGACCACCGTCGACGGGGCAGTACGCCCGGGTTCGAAGACGTCTTCAGGCGGGCAGTCCGAAGCCACTGTAGCGGCGGCGATCGTCTCGACCATGGGTGATCCAACGGTTAGGGCCGCACTCAAAAGCATCGTTGACGCGCCAATCATCACAATCCCCCAGCCGCCTGCGCCACCGCGCGGAACAGCGCGCGGCCCTTGTTCATCGTCTCTTCCCACTCCTTCGCGGGGTCGGAGTCGTGGACGATGCCGGCGCCGGCCTGCACGTGCAGGCGGCCGTCCTGGATCACCGCGGTGCGGATCGCGATCGCGGTGTCCATTTCGCCCCACCAGCCGATGTAGCCGACCGCACCGGAGTAGATGTTGCGCTGGATCGGTTCGAGTTGCTGGATCACTTCGAGCGCGCGGATCTTCGGTGCGCCGGACACGGTGCCGGCCGGGAACGTGGCCTTGAGCACGTCGCTGCAGGTCAGTCCCTCGGCGAGGTCGCCTTCGACCTGCGAGACGATGTGCATCACGTGCGAGTAGCGCTCGACCACCATGCGGTCGGGCACGCTGACGCTGCCGATCTTGGCGACCCGGCCGACATCGTTGCGGCCGAGGTCGATCAGCATCAGGTGTTCGGCGCGCTCCTTCGGGTCGGCCAGCAGTTCGCGTTCGAGCGCTGCGTCCTCGTCGGGCGTAGCACCTCGCGGTCGGGTGCCCGCGATCGGGCGCAAGGTGATGCGGCCGCGCTCGACCCGGACCAGGATCTCGGGGCTGGAGCCGAGGGTGTGGGTGGCGCCCCGATCGGGGAAAAAAAATTAAGGCGAAGGATTAAGCGACCGCAGCGCGCGGGGGACAAAGACCCGGCGCGCGGGGAACGGCACCGACAGCCC
>JANOEA010000250.1:0-7485 GCA_031412975.1 Pseudomonadota bacterium
CGGCGGTGGCGCGCTCGGCACAGTGTCGGGCGGCGGCGCGGGCGCGTCCGGCGAAACGGCGCCCTTCGGCGCCTCTTCGGTGCGCCTGCGCCAAGGCGGTCGACGACGGGCATGGTGGTTCCATGTTCGAGTCGACCAACGCGGGCGCAGGCGCATGGCGTGACAACCCACGAAACTGGCTGAAATGGGCCGGGTCTGTTTCGCCCACAGGCTGCGTCAGGCGTCTTAGGCCTCAACCAGCATGGCCGGCGCCACCTTCCTTGCCTGCGGGCGAAACAGATCCCGGCGCGGTGCGCGGGACTTGTTCAGAGGCTCCCTAGCTGCGCCGCGGTCCGGCTCAGCGCGGTTTCGCCGCACGCGCACGACGCCAGCGCCCGATCCGCTCCGCCAGCGCCGCCCCCGACTCGGCGCAGACCAACGCCGCCAGCGCAAACGCGCCCTCCAACTGCTGCGCCCGCAGCCGCTCGATTTGCTTCTCGATCCGCGCGAGCCCGGGCGAGCGCCGGGAGCCGCCGTGCAGCCGCGTTATCACGCTCGACAGCAACCGCAGGTCGCGCACGCTGCCGAGCAGCTGGGAAAGTCGCTTCGACTCCGCGGCCTGTGCTTCGAGCACTGCGGGCCATGCTTCGCTGAGCAATTCGAGCTGCAGCCAGTGGGTTCGCGCGCGCTGCCTGAATCGATGCAGGGCATCAGCCGCGGGCTCTGCGCTCTGCGCGACACGCATGGCATCGCGCAGCCGCCGGCGTCCCAACCGAATCCCCTTCGCCAATCCGGCCTCGTCGAACTCGGCGAACGCCTCGTGCAGTCCGTGCGGGGCCGCCGCGAGCGCCGCATCGGCCGTCGCGATCAGTATCGGCGAGCGTCGAGTCAGCTGTCCCCGGCGTCGGCGCAGGCTTGCCATCAGCCGCTGCAGCGCTGGCGCAGGCAGCTTGACCGCCGCATCCCGCAGTTGCTCCTCGACCACTTCGATCACCGACTGCGCATCGCGCAACGGCGACAGGCTGCGACCCGCATCGGCGATCCCCGCTCCGAGCGAGGTCCACGCCGACTTGTCGAGCTGCGGTCGCAGCAATTCCATTGCGGCGCGGGCGCGCCGGATTGCGCGACGCGCGTCGTGGATGCCCTCATGCAGTTCCGCGCCGCAGCGCCGCAGGTGCCCGCGGGCGATGTCGATTTGTTCGCCGATCGCGCGCGGCAGCGCGTGTGCCAGCACCTCGTCGACAGCGATCCGGAATGCCATGGTCGAGCAGATCCGATGGGCAAGCGCGGGATGCCTTGCCAGACCGCCAGTATGACGTGCGCTGCCGCGTGCCTGGCAGGCGAACGGCAAGTCGATGTTCTCTACTGGTATCCCAGCGCAGCCCTGATTGCGCGCGGGGCAGCCCAAGGAATATCGGAAGGCAACCCGCCTGCGGGCCGATGGCGCCGACCATGCGGCGGCGGCAGCCAGCGACTGTGGTCCGGATAGGTCCGCCACCCGCGACCTTCGACGCTGCGCTGGCGCTGGATTTTTGCTGCCCGCGGGGTTATCGTCGGCGCGCTGTGCATGTAAAGCCGGTTGTCAAGTGCCCGTGGTCCGGTGACGGCTGCGGGTCGGGGGGTCCGGTGAGGGCATCCAGTGTCATGGTGCGTCGACGGGGACGCACGTACTTCGAAACGGGTTGAGAACATTCCAATGAGCGACCAAGAGATCGGCATCGTCAAGTGGTTCAACGACGAGAAAGGCTTCGGATTCATCAAGCGCGACAACGGTCCTGACGTGTTCGTGCACTTCCGCGCGATCGTCAGCGGCGGCGGCGGCCGCAAGTCCCTCGCCGAGGGACAGCAGGTGCAGTTCAAGGTAGTGCAAGGCCAGAAGGGCCTGCAGGCGGAGAACGTCGTTCCCATGTAAGGGACTCGGCGCATATCGCCACGAGAAAGCGCGGGCCATGTGCCCGCGTTTTTTTTTGCGCTACCACCCGAGGTCGCGACGCCCGCCCTCGGTACCGTCCGGGTTCCAGCTGCGCTCGATGAAGCGACCGCGCCCCGGCGCCAGCGCCAGCACGGTGGAACACCTAGTGCCGTAGTCCGGCGTGACGATGAACGCGGCCGACAGCGCCCGCTCGCGGTGCAGGCCGATGCCGGTGTGTGGCAGTTGTTCGTCGGCCGCGATGCATCGATCGGCGAGCGCATCGAACAGGAGCGGCAGCGGATCCGGCTGCACCAGCGCCTGCTGCATCCGTTCCTGCAGCCTGAGGACCTTGGGCCAGGGCGTACCCAGCAGGTGGTTCGACAAGCCGTGGATGCCGGGTGACAGCGCACGCGGCGCACCGGCGCGACTGCCCACGTACCACAGGCTGTGTGCGTCGCCGACCAGCAGGTTGAATCCGCGGTACATCGCCGCCGCATTGGCGACGTCCCGCGCGTAGTCGAACGGACTCGTCGATCCGGCCAGGTATCCCGAAACCAGTTCGCCCCGCGAGCGCGGACGATCCGCAGTCTCGGTCGGATCGCGGAAGTTGGTGACCGCGGCGAAACGTGCGCCCTCGGTCGCGCCGAGCCAGTTGCCGCCCGCCGCAAGATCGCGTCCGGCGATATAACCCTGCGGTTGCCGCTCGAGCGGAGTCGCCGCACGCTGGTGGAACTCATCGCGGTTGGCCGCCAGCAGCAGCGGCCAATCGTCGCGCACCCGCCATGCCACCGCGAGCAGGCACATCAGCGCATCTTGGTCGTGCGCAACGACAGCACGTTGGGCGGCACATCGAAGCGATCCGCGCGCGCGACATCCCAGAACACCCGGAACACCGCATGCGAGGGCACGCCGCCGAGCAGTTCGTTCGGCTGCACCCAGTGATACAGCGCCGCGATCGAGCGCACTTCGGTCGACGAGATCCTGCGGATCACGTGCTCGGGTCCGACCTGGTCGGGATGGGTAAGCCCCGCCGCCGCGATCAGTTCCTTCAGGGCCTTGAGCGTGTTCTGGTGGAACTGCAGCACGCGGGTAGCCTTGTCGGGCACCACCAGCGCCTGGTAACGACCCGGGTCCTGGGTGGTGACCCCGGTCGGGCATTTGCCCGTATGGCAGGACTGCGCCTGGATGCAGCCGAGCGCCATCATGAACCCGCGCGCTGAGTTGCCCCAGTCGGCACCCAGCGCGAAGGTGCGCGCCAGATCGAAGGCGGTGACGATCTTGCCGCTGGCACCGAGGTGGATCTCGCCGCGCTTGCCGATCCCGACCAGCGTGTTGTGGACCAGCATCAGCGCTTCCTGCAACGGCGCGCCGACGTGGTCGGTGAACTCCAGCGGGGCGGCACCGGTGCCGCCCTCGCCGCCATCGACCACGATGAAATCCGGGGTGATGCCGGTCTCGAGGATCGCCTTGGCGATGCCGAACCATTCCCACGGGTGGCCGATCGCGAGCTTGAAGCCGACCGGCTTGCCACCCGACAGCTCGCGCAGGCGGGCGACGAACTGCAGCAGGCCGATCGGCGTGGAGAACGCCGAATGCCGCGCGGGCGAGATGCAGTCCTCGCCCTGCGACACGCCGCGCGCGGCGGCGATCTCGGCGGTGACCTTGGCCCCGGGCAGCACGCCACCGTGGCCCGGCTTGGCGCCCTGCGAGAGCTTGATCTCGATCATCTTCACCTGCGGCGAGGTCGCACTGGCCGCGAAACGCTCTTCGTTGAAGCTACCGTCGGGATTGCGACAGCCGAAGTAGCCCGAGCCGATCTCCCACACGATGTCGCCACCGGGCTCGCGATGGAAACGCGAGATCGATCCCTCGCCGGTGTCGTGGAAGAAGCGCCCGCGGCGCGCGGCATCGTTGAGCGCCAGGATCGCGTTCGGCGACAGCGCGCCGTAGCTCATCGCCGAGATGTTGAACACGCTGGCCGAGTACGGCTGCGTGCATTGGCCGGAGCCGACCAGGATGCGGAAATCGTGGCTGTCGATCTCCGCCGGTGCCATCGAGTGGTTGATCCACTCGTAGTCGGGCGCGTAGACGTCGAGCTGGGTGCCGAAGGGTCGTTTGTCGACCACGCCCTTGGCGCGCTGGTACACGATCGAGCGCTGGTTGCGCGAGAACGGCTGTGCTTCGGTATCCGATTCGAGCAGGTACTGGCGGATCTCCGGCCGCACCTCCTCGAGGAAGAAGCGCAGGTGTGCGAGGATCGGATAGTTGCGCCGGATCGCCTGCCGGGTCTGGGTCAGGTCGCGCACGCCGACCGCAGTCAGCGCGCCAGCGACCGCGGCAAGCAGCCACCACGCAGTGCCCTGCCCCGACCACCCCGCGATCGCGGCTCCGATCGCGACGAGCGCGCAGGCAACCATGAAGAAATAGCGCGACGGCAAAATCCCGGACATCGTCTCCCCCGATCGGTGGCGCGGCTGCCATCATGCCCGGTCATGGGCTTACACGGAACCTCGCTATACGCTGCATCGGATTAACTGCGGATTCACCTGCCGCATCGATACTGTTGCCCCTGCCAACCACGGACCCCGCCATGCGCGTACTCGCCTTCGCAGCAATGCTGTCGATGCTGTTCATCACCAACTCCGGCAGCGCGGTCGCGCGCGAGGTACTCGAGCCGGAAGTCATGGAGCTGCGCCAGCTGCTGCGCGACGGGCAACTCGACGACGCGATCGCGCGTGGCGAGGAACTGGTCGAACAACGCCCCGACAGCAGCAACGCGTGGCTGTGGCTGGGCAATGCCTACGGCCGCAAGGCGCTGGCGGCCAATCTGCTCGGCAAGGCGGGCTGGGCGGGCAAGTGTCGGGATGCCTACTTCAAGGCGGTCGACCTCGCGCCGGGCAACCCGGACGCGCGCTTCGCGCTGCTGCAGTATTACGCGCAGGCACCCGGATTCATGGGTGGCGGGATCGACAAGGCGCAGGCGCAAGTGGTGGAGCTCGAAAAGATCGGTCCGGCCTGGGGCCACATGGGCCGCGCCACCCTGTTCGCGGTCGACGACCAGCGCGAAGAAGCGGTCGCCGCCTATCGGGATGCCGTGGCCGCGGAACCCGGCAACTTCCGCGCGCTGCTGGGTTTGATCTCGATCCATATCGGCGCCGGACAGAACGCGGAGGCACGCGCGGTGGTCGATGCGGCGCTGGCGCGCGATCCACGCGACCCGGTCGGGCTGTACATGCTCGGTCGCATCGCGGTCGAGGACGGGCAGCGGATCGACGAGGGCATCGATGGTCTCGCCACCTATCTGACGCTCGCAGACCGGCCCTACGAGCTGTCCGTCGCGGCCGCGTGGTGGCGCAAGGGCCTGCTGCTGGAGAAAGCCGGTCGCATCGACGAAGCGTTGAAGGCGCTCGAGCAGGCCGTGTCGCTGGATGCGAAACTCGACGGCGCGCAGAAGGACCTGCGGCGCGTGCGCGGCTAGCCTGTGGACCCTCAGTACCCGCGCGCCCGGCGTCCGTAGATGCCGGTCAGGCGCGCGATCAGCAGGGCCACGAACAGCACGCCGACCACCTGTTCGACCATCACCAGCGAGCGTGCATGCGAGGTGACCGGCGTGATCTCGCCGAAGCCGACGCTGGTAAGCGTGGTGAAGCTGAAATAGACCAGGTCCCACCAGTTCACCACGCCATCGGCATTGTTGGTCGGATTGATGAAGAACGAGCCGGGTGCCAGGTGTTCGAGCACCGAGAACACGCAGGCAAATGCCATCGCCAGCAACACGTAGATGCTGGCCGCCGCGAACAGCTCGTCGGTGGTGGCGACCTCGTCGAGCATCACGTACTGCAGCAGGCACCACACCGCATAGGCCTGGAACAGTCCCAGTGCGACCAGTGCCACCGCGTAAAGATCGGCGATCCCGCTGAAGAAGTACACGCCCTGCGTGACCACCACGGCGGCGGCCAGGGTCAGCGCCACGATCTGCCGCCCGGGCGTGTGCGCGACTGCGCGCACCACCAGCACGATCACCGTCAGGTGCAGCACGTCCAGCGCGAGCTTGCCCGCGATGCTCGATTCGAGCCACGGGAAGGCCAGGATCAGGACCAGCTGCGACAGCAGCAGCTGCGCGCAGGGCATCCGCAGCAGCCGTGCATCGATCATTCCGTTGCACCACCGCCGAGGAACTCCGCGCTGACCCGCAGCATGCTGCGCAGGCCGACATCGAGCGCGGCTTCGTCGACGAAGAACATCGGCGAGTGGTTGGCCGGCGCCTTGCGCGGATCCTGGTCGGCCGGCGTGCTGCCGACGAAGAAGAAAAAGCCGGGCACCTCGGCGGCGAACAGGCCAAAGTCCTCGGCGACCGTCTGCAGCGGCATCAGTTTGGCCTTGTCGGCGCCGACCACCGCCGCAAGTGCCGGCTGCAGCCGGCGGGTCAGCGCCTCGTCGTTGAACGTCACGTTGGTCTGCCGTTCGAGCACCACTTCCGCGCTGGCGCCCGCGGCGGCCGCGGTGTGCTCGGTGATCCGCCGGATGTCTTCGAAGATCGCCTCGCGGGTCTCGTCGTCGAAGCTGCGCACGGTGCCCAGCAGCTCGACTTCCTGCGGGATGATGTTGTACCGATTGCCACCGCGGAACGCGCCGACCGTGAGCACCGCCGGCGACTCGACGGTGTTGACCCGTCGACTCACGATGGTCTGCAGGTTCATCACCAGCTGCGCACCGGCGACGATCGGATCGATGCCCGACCACGGTTTGGCGCCGTGCGTCTGCACACCGCGCAGCACGATCCTGAAGCTGTCGGACTCGGCCATGGTCGGACCACCGCGCACCCCGACCTCGCCCGCGCGCAGGGTCGAGAACACGTGCAGGCCAACGATCGCATCGGGCTGGTAGCGCGCGAACACGCCTTCCTCGAGCATCAGCGCCGCGCCGCCCTGCTCGCCTTCCGGCGCGCCTTCTTCGGCCGGCTGGAAGATGAACACGATCGAGCCGGGCAGCTGCTCGCGGACCTTGACCAGCGCCTGCGCGGCGCCCATCAGGATCGCGACATGCGCATCGTGGCCGCAGGCGTGCATCACGCCGACCGTCTCGCCGCGAAACTGGGTGGTCGCGGTGGACTTGAACGGCAGGTCGAGCTGCTCGGTCACCGGCAGGGCGTCCATGTCGGCGCGCAGTGCCAGTCGCGGTCCGGGTTTGCCGCCTTCGAGCAAGGCGACCACGCCGGTGTGCGCCACGCCGGTCTCGACTTCGAGGCCGAGCGCCTTCAGGTGCGCGGCGACCTTTTTCGAGGTGCGGAACTCGCGATTGCCGAGTTCCGGGTGCTGGTGCAGGTCGCGGCGCCATTCGACCACCTGCCCGCGCAGGGCGGCTGCCTCCGCATCGAGGCGCTGCGCCAGGCCGGCGTCTGCATGCACGGCGGGAGCGCTCAACAGCAGCAGGGGCAATAGAAGCGCTCGCATCGTTCGTCTCCACCGGGCAATCAGCCCGCAGCATGCCGCGCGCAACCTGCGACGTCCAGACGCCCGGGCAGCTCGGCGACTTGTGCGCGTTGCTCCACCCGCTTAGGCTCCAGCGTCCGGGCGGGAGGGGCGATGGCACAG
>JANOEA010000251.1:0-2476 GCA_031412975.1 Pseudomonadota bacterium
CACTGATCCGTGCGATGCCGAATACGCCCGCGCTGATCGGTGCCGGCATCACCGGCCTGACCGCCAGCGCTCATGCGACTGCGCAGGACCGCGCTGCGGCCGAGGCGGTGCTGCTGGCCGCAGGACCCGCGGTCTGGATCGACGACGAGCGCCTGATGGATGCGGTGACCGCGGTATCCGGCAGCGGACCGGCGTATTTTTTCCTGCTGATGGAATCGATGCAGGCGGCGGCGGTCCGGCAGGGACTGGCGCCGGCTGCGGCGCGCACGCTGGTGCTGCATACCGCGCTGGGTGCGGCGCGCATGGCGCTTGCAAGCGACGACTCCACCACCACCCTGCGCGAGCGCGTGACCTCGCCCGGCGGCACCACCCAGGCCGCGCTCGACGCTTTCGTCGCGGGCGGCTTCAGCGCACTGGTGGACGCCGCGATCGACCGCGCCACCGCGCGCGGACGCGAACTGTCCGACCTCATCGGAGATTGATGCATGGCCTATTTCACCGACGCCGGATCGCTGGTCGTCTCGACGTTGTTCGGCATCGTGCTGTTCGTGCTGGTGCTGCGGGTGCTGCTGCAGGCGATCCGCGCGAACTTCTACAACCCGATCTGCCAGGCGCTGTACAAGCTCACCAATCCGATCCTGATGCCGGTGCAGAAGCTCTTGCCGGCATGGCGCGGGATCAACTTCGGCGCGCTGCTGCTGGCGTGGGTGGTGGCTATCCTGTGGGTCGCCGCGCTGGCAGCCCTCGGCGGAGGCGGGTTCGGCCTGCCCGGCCTGCTGGTGCTGGGCTTCGCCCAGCTGCTGGGATTCGTGCTGCAGGTGATGTTCTGGATCACCCTGATCAGCGTGCTGATGTCGTGGCTGTCGCCCAGCGGCAGCAACCCGGCCGTGCCGCTGCTGTACGGCATCGCCGAGATCCTGCTCAAGCCGGTGCGCAAGGTGATTCCGCCTCTGGGTGGTTTCGATTTGTCGCCGATCGTCGCCCTGCTGGGCATTCAGTTGGCTCAAATACTGATCGTCAGGCCGATCACCCACTTCGGAGCATCGCTGGCATGAAGGGGCTGGGCATGAATCGAGTCGTGTTGTCGCTGTTGGGATTGCTGCTCGTCGCAGGTGCGGCGAACGCGGCGAAGTTCGTGACCTTCGATCGCTTCGAGCTGCACCACAACGCGGTGCGCTCGGATTTCATCCCGGCCGAGGTCGCGGTCGCGCAAGGCATCTCGCGCTCGCCCTCGCGCGGGCTGGTCAACATCGCGGCATTGCGTCGCGACGACGAGGGCGGCACGGCGCCATCCGAAGCGGTGATCACGCTGACCGTGTTCAATCTCGCCGGGCAGTCGCAGGCAGTGCGCATGCGCGCGGTGCGCGAGCCCGATGCGCTGTACTACATCGGCGAGTTCCGGATCGCCGGCATCGACACCTACCGCTTCGAAGCGGAAATCGAGCCCGCCGGTGCCGGGCGCGCCTACAGCCTGCGCTGGTCGCAGGAACTGTTCGCCGACTGACCGGTGTCCCGCGCATGACCGAGCTCCTGTTCGTGCGCCACGGCCAGGCGTCGTTCGGCGCGGCCGATTACGACGTGCTGTCGGAGACCGGTCGCACGCAGTCGCGCCTGCTCGGCGCGTGGCTGGCCAGCCATCCGGAGCACCAGTTCGACGCGGTCGCCTGCGGCAGCCTGCTGCGCCATCGAGACACGCTCGGTGGCATTCGCGAGGCCTATGCGCTGGCCGGGCGCGCGCTGCCCGACCCGCTCGTGATGCCGACGCTCGACGAATTCGATCATCGCGCGGTGTTCGGCGCCTATGCGCAAACCCATGCCGACCATCCGATCGCGATCGCCGCCGAACACGGGCGCTCGCAGGACCATCGCGCGGTCGGCCGGTTCCTGCGCGAGGCCTTGCTCGCGTGGACCCGCGGCGTGCTCGACCCGCATGTTCCCGAAGCGTGGCCGGTGTTCGGCGAGCGCGTGCGCGACGCAGTCGCGGGACTGCTCGCGCAGGCCGGCGCGCCGCGACGGATCCTCGTGGTGACCTCCGGCGGCGTGATGGCACAGCTCGCGAAGCAGGCATTGGGTGCACCGGACGCTGCCGTGGTGGAGCTCAACCTGAGCGTGCGCAACAGTGCGCTGGCCGAGTTCCGTGCGAGCGACGCTGGATTGTCGATGTCGAGCTGGAACGGTGTGCCGCACCTGGCTGCGGCGAGCCAACGGGCGCTGTGGACGCTGTATTGAAGCAGCGCTATTGATGCAGCGCTGACCGGTCGCAGCGCAAGCGTGCCGGTTGCGGTCGCGCACAGGGTGCGCTCCTACACGAGATGCGCAGCGCGCGAGTGTGGTGCAGGAGCGCGCCGCGCGCGCGACCGCAACAATCGATCACGCGACGCATCCCGGCCGCGCCGGTGGGGGCCAAAGTGGGGGCCCAACAAATCCGGGGCGCAGTGATTGTGGGGGGCCCCCCGGGGGGGCCCCCCCCCCACCC
>JANOEA010000252.1:0-4646 GCA_031412975.1 Pseudomonadota bacterium
CTCGGCGGCAGCGGCATCACGACCGAGTATTGCCCGATCCGCCACATGTTAAACCTCGAATCGGTGATCACCTACGAGGGCACCGAGACCGTGCACCAGCTGGTGGTCGGCCGCGAGCTGACCGGCATCAACGCGTTCTGAGCACGCCGTAGGTCGCAACGTACAAACATAGGGCGGGCCTTCGGCCCGCCGCCGCGCCGCGCGACAATCCATCGGTGCGTTTTCGACACGGCGGGCCAAAGGCCCGCCCTACGCTACGGGAGTTGCGGACCGAACACGCGAAGCCCCGTAGGGCGGGCCTTCGGCCCGCCGCCCATACCGCGCGACGATCAATCGGCGTGTTTTCGCGGTGGCGGGCCGAAGGCCCGCCCTACGCCGTGCGGGCAATCGGGCGTAGTTGCGGATCCAGCGCTACGCGCTCGTCGAACACGAAACACGCGCCGTCGTAGCCGAAGCCGCCGACCGCTTCGAAGTAGCCGAGGATCCCGCCGTCGAGCTGCAGCGTCTGCGGCAGGCCATGCGCGCGCAGCCACAGCGCTGCCTTCTCGCAGCGGATGCCGCCGGTGCAATAGCTGACCAGCGTGGCATCGGCGAGCTGTTCGCGCAGCGGTTCGATCGCCGCCGACAGATCGGTGAAGTTGTCGATTGGCAAGGTCACTGCGCCGCGAAACGCGCCGTGTGCCACTTCCTCGCGATTGCGGGTGTCGAGCAGCATCACGCGTTGTCCGCTGTCGTCGTGACCTTGCGCCAGCCAGCGCGCCAGCACATCCGGTGCCAGCGCCGGCGCACGGCCGGCAACTGGCGTAGCCTGCGGCTGGCGGAATCCGATGATCTCCGCCTTGACCTTGACCTTCAGGCGCGCAAACGGCACCTGCTCACTCCAGCTTCGCTTGACCAGCAGGTCTGCAAACCGCGGATCACCGCATAGCGCCTCCAGCCAGTCCTCCACCGCGTCGGCAGGCCCGGCCAGGAACAGGTTCAATCCCTCGCCGGCCAACAGCACCGAGCCGCGTAGCCCGCTGGCAGTCGCGCTGCCACGGATCGACACCGCGAGTGCGTGCGGATCGTCGATCGCGACGAAGCGATAGGCAGCGATATTGAGGACCATGCGCTGCGGGTCAGTACAGCACGCGCGTTCGCAGGGTGCCGGGAATCGCCGCGAGCGCCTCCTTCAGCGCCGCGGCCTGCGCCTCCGAGGTGGAAACGTCCACCACCACGTAGCCGATCGCCGCGTTGGTCTGCAGGAACTGTCCGTCGATGTTGATGTTTTCGCGCGAAAAGATCTCGTTGACCCGCGACAGCATGCCCGGCACGTTGCGATGGATATGCAGCAGGCGGTGGCTGTTCGGATGGCCGGGCAGGGTGGCCTCGGGGAAGTTGACCGCCGACAGGGTCGAACCGTTGTCGCTGTAACGGACCAGTTTGGCGGCGACCTCGATGCCGATGTTGTCCTGCGCCTCCAGCGTGCTGCCCGCCACGTGCGGGGTCAGGATCACGTTGTCCATGCCGATCAGCGGTGACTCGAAAGCCTCGCTGTTGCCCTTGGGTTCGACCGGGAACACGTCGACGGCGGCGCCGGCGAGGTGGCCGGAACGCAGGGCATCGGCCAGCGCGTCGATATCGACCACGGTGCCGCGCGCGGCGTTGAGGAACACGCTGCCCTTCTTCATGCGCGCGAACTGCGCCGCGCCGAACATCAGTCGGGTGGCCGGTGTCTCGGGCACGTGCAGGCTGACCACGTCGGCGCGCGCCAGCAGCTCGTCGAGGCTGGCCGCGGCGCGCGCATTGCCCAGCGTCAGCTTGGCCTCGATGTCGTGGAACAGCACCTGCATGCCGAGGCTTTCGGCGAGCAGGCCGACCTGGGTGCCGATATGGCCGTAGCCAACCACCCCGAGCACCTTGCCGCGCACCTCGAAGCTGCCGGCGGCCGACTTCGACCAGCCGCCGCGATGGCATTCGGCGTTCTTCTGCGGAATGCGCCGCATCAGCATGATGGTCTCGGCGATCACCAGTTCGGCGACGCTGCGCGTATTCGAATACGGCGCGTTGAACACCGGCACGCCTTGCGCCTGGGCGGCGCCGAGATCGACCTGATTGGTGCCGATGCAGAAGCAGCCGATCGCGATCAGGCGCCTGGCGTCGGCCAGCACAGCAGCGTTCAACTGCGTGCGCGAGCGGATGCCGACCAGGTGCGCCTCGGCGAGGCGACGCTTGAGCTCGTCCTCGGGCAGGGACTTCTCATGCAGCTCGATCTGCGAGTAGCCGGCCGCCTCGAAGGTCTCGATCGCGCTGCGGCTGATGCCCTCGAGCAGGAGGACGCGGATGTCCTGTTTCGGGAACGAGGTTTTTTCCATGGGTGCGTGGGTCTACGGAGCGATGCCGCCGTCGGGGCCATGCCGGCGCGCGGGCGGAGGCTGCGACTATGCCAGAACCGCGGCCGCGTGCGGCAATGCAGCAGTGGACGCCCGGCGTCGTCGCTGGCAACCTTGACGATCCATGGCAGCCGCCGACCCCAAGCCGCAATCCCCGCTCGTCGAGCTAGCCCGACTGCTGCCGGAGCTGTTGCTCAAATCCGAGCCGGCGGACCTCGAACACTACGGGCGCGACTGGACGCGACGCTGGACCCCGGCGCCGCTCGCGATCGCGCTGCCAGCGTCGATCGAGCAGGTGCAGGCGATCGTGCGCTGGGCGGCCGAGCGCGGCGTGGCCCTGGTGCCCTCGGGGGGGCGCACGGGTCTGTCCGGTGGCGCGGTGGCGGCCAACGGCGAGCTGGTGCTGAGCCTCGAGCGGATGCACAAGGTGCTTGCCTTCGACCCGATCGACCGCACCCTCACGGTGCAGCCGGGGATCGCCCTCGAATCCGTGCACAAGGCGGCCGACGCACATGGCCTGTGCTATCCGGTCGACTTCGGCTCGCGCGGATCGTGTTCGATCGGCGGCAACATCGCGACCAATGCCGGCGGCATCCGCGTGATCCGCTACGGCAACACGCGCGAGTGGGTCGCGGGGCTGAAAGTGGTCGATGGCCGCGGCGAGCTGCTCGATCTCAATCGCGGGCTGGTCAAGAACTCCAGCGGCTACGACCTGCGCCATCTGCTGATCGGTTCGGAAGGCACGCTCGGCATCGTGGTCGAGGCGACCCTGCGGCTGACCGACCCGCCGCCGCGGCAGAACCTGATGGTTTTCGCCTTGCCGGCGATGGAGGCGCTGATGCGGGTGTTCGATGCCTGTCGCTCGCGGCTGGCGCTCGGCGCCTTCGAGTTCTTCACCGATCGCGCTTTGCATCATGTGCTCGCGCACGGCGCGCAGCGCCCGTTCGAGAGCGAAGCGCCGTTCTACGTGATCACCGAGTTCGATGCCGTCGATGAGGCGCAGGAGGGCGACGCGGTGGCGGTGTTCGAACACTGTGCCGAGCGCGGCTGGGTCGTCGATGGCGTGATCAGCCGCAGCGAGGCGCAGTCGCGCGCGCTGTGGCGCCTGCGCGAAGGCATCACCGAAAGCCTCGCGCCTTACAAGCCGTACAAGAACGACATCTCGGTGCGGGTCAGCGCAATCCCCGAATTCATGCACGCGATGCACGCGATCTTCGCGCGCGAGTACCCGGGCGTCGACGTGGTCTGGTTCGGCCACATCGGCGACGGCAACCTGCACATCAACGTGATCAAACCTGCAGCACTCGGCGAGGACGCGTTCATCGCGCAGTGCGAGCACGTCACGCGGCTGCTGTCCGACACGCTGGCCATCTTCGGCGGCAGCATCTCGGCCGAACACGGGATCGGGCTGGTGAAGAAGGACTATCTGCTCGGCACCCGCAGCGCCGCCGAGATCGAGATCATGCGCGGCATCAAGAAAGTGCTGGATCCGAAAGGGATCCTCAATCCGGGCAAGGTATTCGACTGATTCGGGCCTTGCGGGCGGCAGCCGGTGGCCACCTCGCTCACCCGAACCGGGCAGCCGCGCCAAATTCACCCGTCACGCGCCACACTGCGGGACATGAAGATCACCGTTCGCGGGCTGACCCGTCGCTATGCCGACACTGCGGTTCTCGACCAGCTCGACCTCGACGTCGCGACCGGCGAGTGCGTGGCCCTGGTCGGACGTAGCGGGGCGGGCAAGTCGACGTTGCTGCATCTGCTCGCAGGGATCGACCAGGCCGAGGCGGGCAGCATCGCGTTCGATGCGCAGCGCATCGACACACTGGACGAGGCGGCGCGCACGCGCTTTCGGCGCGAGCATCTGGGCCTGGTGTTCCAGAACGCGAATCTGGTGCCGAGCCTCTCAGCACTGGACAACCTGCGGCTGCCGCTGGAGTTGATCGGTGTGCGTGGTGCCGCTGCGCGCAACCGGGCGCAGGCGCTGCTGGAACGCCTCGGGCTGGGCGAACTCGCGCAGCGCTTCGCCGATGAACTCTCCGGCGGCCAGCAGCAGCGGGTCGCGGTCGCGCGCGCGCTGGTGCATGCGCCCTCGGTGCTGCTGGCCGACGAGCCGACCGGCAGCCTCGATGCCGACAGTGCGGCGGCCGTGATGCGGCTGCTGATCGGCGCCTGTCGCGAGGCCGGCGCCAGCCTTGTTCTGGTCACCCATGCGGCCGAAGTGATGGGCCAGGCCGATCGCCTGCTGCGGATGGAGGCCGGCCGGCTGCGGCC
>JANOEA010000253.1:0-4858 GCA_031412975.1 Pseudomonadota bacterium
CTGCTGATCTGCGTGCCGATGGCCGCAACCGCCGCCGAAGTGGTGCTGCTGCGCACCGATCGCCTGATCGTCGACGCGCGCGAGGCGCCGCGCGGGCCAACCACGATCGTGGTGCGCGAGGGACTGGTGCAGGCGCTCCTCGACGGCGTGGACGTGCAGCCGCCGCTCGAATCCGGCGACAGCGTGCGCGAGATCGACCTGCGCGGACGCACCGTGCTGCCGGGCCTCATCGACAGCCACGTACACCTGACCTCCGACCCGGCCACGCCGTGGTGGCGTGGCGCGATCGACACGCCGGAGCAAGCCGCGATCACCGGGGTGAAGAACGCAGCGCTCACCGTGCGCGCGGGCTTTACCACCGTGCGCGACCTCGGCTCGCGGCGCCAGGCCGGGCACGCGCTGCGCGATGCGATCGCCGCCGGCACCGTGCCCGGTCCACGCATGCTGGTCGCGGGGCACGCGATTTCGATCATCGGTGGGCACGGCGACATCAACGGTTTCAACCCCGAGGCGACCGTCGCACTGTCGGGTGGCAACACCTGCACCGGCGCCGACCAGTGCGCGCAGCGCGTGCGCGAGGCCTCGCGCGCGGGTGCGGACCTGATCAAGATCACCGCCACCGGTGGTGTGCTCAGCCAGCAGAACCGCGGGCTGGACCTGCACTTCACCGAGCCGGAACTGAAGTCGATCATGGACACCGCGCACACCTTGGGTCTCAAGGTTGCCGCCCATGCGCATGGCCCACGCGGGATCGAAGCCGCCGCACGCGCCGGCGTCGATTCGATCGACCACGGTACCTACATCGACGCCAAGGGCGTCGAGGCGATGCTGGCCAGCAAGACCTTTTTGGTGCCGACCTTGTCGCCGACCATCGCCTACCGCGAGCGCGTCGGCACTGGTGTCTACACCGCAGTGGTCGAGGCCAAGATCAAGCAGCGCCTCGAAGCCACCGGCAAGAACATCGCCGCCGCGCGCAAGGCCGGTATCCGGATCGCCTTCGGCACCGATGCGGGCGTGTCCGACCACGGCCGCAACGCCGAGGAGTTTCCGCTGATGGTGCGCTATGGCGGCATGAGCGCGCGCGATGCGCTGGCCGCAGCGACCGTCGATGCGGCCGAACTGCTCGGGCTGTCGGCCGAGATCGGCACGATCGCGCCGGGCAAGTCGGCCGACCTGATCGCCGTCGAAGGCGATCCGCTGGCTGATGTCGCGGCATTGCAGCAGGTGCGCTTCGTGCTTGCCCGCGGACGCATCGCGCGCGAGGACTGACAAGGACTCTTGCGCGCGACCGCAGGGATCGGTGCCGCCGCGGGTGCGTTTGCCGCGGTCGCGCACACGGTGCGCTCCTGCAGTAAAAGCTTCGGATTCCGTGCAGGAGCGCGCCATGCGCGCGACCGCAGGGATCGGCGCCGCCGAGAATCCGTTTGCCACGGTGGCGCCCTCGGTGCGCTCCTGCAACAAGAGCCTCGGATTCCGTGTAGGAGCGCGCCATGCGCGCGACCGCAGGGATCGGTGCCGCCGCGGGTGCGTTTGCCGCGGTCGCGCACACGGTGCGCTCCTACAGTAAAAGCTTCGGATTCCGTGCAGGAGCGGGCCGTGCGTGCGAGCGTAGGGATCGGTGCCGCCGTGAATCCGTTTGCCACGGTGGCGCCCCGAGCGGCGCTGCGGGCAGACGACGACCGCATGACGCGGCGGGTCCAACGGGCGCATCCGGGCGTTGTCGCACAGAGATCCGTGGCACGAACCGTAACAATTGAGGGCGAGGGCAGCTGGCAGCTCGGCAATTAGGATGTGCGATGGCCCTCGTGGCATCGAACGATTTCCGGTGAGGCCGTGGAGCGCGAGCGCACAGTCGAATTCATCGGTGGTACCGACGCAGAGCGGGCGCATCTGCGCTTGTTGCTGCGCGTGGTTTCCGGTCGCCTGCAGGCCCGCTGGCGGTGGGGCACCGAGGACGCGGCCGACCTGCTGATAGTGGACCCTTCGCAATTGGTCGGCGAGATGGCGCGCATCCGCGCACTCGAATCCGGCGTGCGCTGCGTGGTGGTGACATCCGCGCCGGGGGCGGTGCGCGGCGACCTGCTCCTGCCGCGCCCGTTCAAGGCCGACGACCTGCGCGAGGTGCTCGATGCCGCATCGCAGGCCGCCACAGCCGCGGTGCCGACCATCGAGCAGGGTGCGGGATTCTTCAACGATTTCGAGCACGTCGAATCGAACATGGGCTGGAAAACCGAGTTCGGCGAATTCGACTTCGACGCCGATGCGCCCACCTGGCGCGCGCCGCCCGGGGTGGACGAAGCGCAAGCGCTGTTCCGTCGCGATCCGAGTGCCGACAAGCCGCGCACCCTGATGCCGGATCCGCTCGACCCGCGCACCGCGGTCGAGTGGACCGGCGACGCGGGCACGCGCGCGCAGCTGCGGATCGGTCGTACCGACGGCAGCGGCGTCGAGTCGCTGTCGCCCAACATCGATCCGGCGATGCGTCGCTATGCGCCGCGCGACGACACCTGGCACACGCTGGTCGGCCTGCTGGCCGACGACATGATGGGCGGGCCGAGTCGGATCGCACCACCGAACCTGCCCGCGCTGGTGATCGACCCGAAGGAGCGCGTGTTCCACAGCAGCGGCAACCTGCCGTCGCTGGAACCGTATTGCCGGCTGCAGATGAAGCGTTCGTACTGGCTGCCGCTGACCAACGCCGAGCTCGCGGTGGTGCGCGAAAGCCAGCCCGCGCAACCCTATGACCGACTGCGTTGGCTCGCAGCGCTGCTCAAGGGCGATGGCACCCTCGCTCGTCACCTCGATCCGGGTGGCGTGTACCGCTTGCTCAAGTGGTTCAAGCTCGCGCAGGACTATCCGCGGGCGTACCGCATCTCGACCACCATGCTGCGGCCGTCGCGCCTGCACGAAATCGCCGCTGCCTCCGCGCTGCCGATGGCCGAGGTGTTCGACGTGGTCAACGCGTGGGATGCGATCGCCTACCTCGAGTGCCAGCCGCGCGAGAGCCTGCGTTGAGCCGCCTCTGGACCAGTCCGGCGTTCAGCGCTTCGCACAACCGCGGATGAAGCCGCGAACTTCGGGGTAGATCGACTCGCGCCAGCGGCGACCGCTGAAGATGCCGTAGTGGCCAGCGCCCTCGGCCAGCCAGTGGCGCTTGCGCCTGGCTGGAACGCCGCTGCACAGATCCAGCGCTGCGCGGGTCTGGCCGATGCCGGAGATATCGTCGAGTTCGCCTTCGATCGTCATCAGCGCGGTGGTGCGGATCGCGGACGGATCGACCCGCTGGCCTGCCACCGTCCAGGTACCGTTGGGCAGGGCATGCTCCTTGAACACGATGCGGATGGTGTCGAGGTAATACTCGGCCGGCATGTCGAGCACCGCGTTGTACTCGTCGTAGAACTTGCGATGCGACTCGGCGTCGTCGAGGTCGCCCTTGACCAGGTCCTCGTAGAAATCCCAGTGCGACTGGAAATGCCGGCTCGGGTTCATCGCAAGGAAGCCGGTGTGCTGCAGGAAGCCCGGATATACCCGGCGGCCGCGGCCCGGGTAGTTGTTGGGCACGAACTGGATCACGTTGCCCTCGAACCACGCCAGCGACTTGGTGGTGGCCAGGTCGTTGACCTTGGTCGGGCTGCAGCGCGTGTCGATCGGGCCGCCCATCATCGTCATGCTCCGCGGGGTGGGCTCGCCGGCAGCGGCCATCAGCGACACTGCGGCCAGCACCGGTACGGTCGGCTGGCATACCGAGATCACGTGCAGGTTGCGCGCGCCGATATGGCGGATGAACTCCTGGATGTAGGCGATGTAGTCGTCGAGGTTGAAGGCGCCGGCTTCCAGCGGCACCATGCGCGCGTCGATCCAGTCGGTGATGTACACCTTGTGCTCGGCCAGCAGCGTGCGCACGGTGTCGCGTAACAGCGTCGAGTGATGGCCCGACAGCGGGGCGACCACCAGCACGATCGGATCGTCCTTGAGATCGCCCACGGTCTGCGGGTCGTCGGAGAAGCGCTTGAAGCGGACCAGGTTGCAGAACGGCTTCTGGATCGCGCGGTATTCGACGATCGGCACCTCGTGGCCGTGCGCGGTCACGCTGCGGATGTTGAACTCGGGTTTTTCGTAGTCCTTGCCGATCCGGTACATCAACTCATAGCCGGCCGCGAAACGACTGGCGCCGGGAATCCGGCTCATCCAGCTGCCGGGCTCGGACAGGATCCGTGCGTTCGCCTCCGACCAGTAGATCAGCGGGCTGAGCATGGAGCGCTGGAATTCGTGCAAGTGGTAGAGCATTCGCTGCTTCCTCCGGCCGTTGAACGAGTTGGCCGTCATCCATTGTGCGTCGCACCATCGGCGGATGCTACTCGCGATGCACCCGCCGGGCCAGAGTTTGGTCGATTGGCGGTGCGTGAGGCCGGATCACCAAGCCAGCGGAGTCCGGCGATGCGCGGCGGCTCGCGATCGCGGGGCAGCCGGGCGCTAGACTACGGTGCCGAATCTCGAGGTACGCATGACCAGCATCTACGATTTCACCGCCACCGATATCGATGGCAAGCAGCGCTCGCTGGACGAGTACAAGGGCAAGGTGCTGCTGCTGGTCAATGTCGCCAGCAAGTGCGGGTTCACGCCGCAGTACACCGGCCTCGAGGCCGTGTATCGCAGGCACAAGGATGCGGGACTGGTGGTGCTGGGTTTTCCCTGCGACCAGTTCGGGCACCAGGAACCCGGCGACGAGAAGGAAATCCGCAACTTCTGCTCGCTCAACTACGAGGTCAGCTTTCCGCTGTTCGCCAAGATCGACGTCAACGGCGCCAACACCCATCCGCTGTACCAATACCTGAAGTCGCAAGCCAAGGGACTGCTC
>JANOEA010000254.1:0-3799 GCA_031412975.1 Pseudomonadota bacterium
GCCGCTGGCGGTGCTGCGCAACCAGCTCGATTCCGGCGAAGACGGCCAGCGCCTGCGCCAGCTGGTCGACGAGCAGGTCGGCCGCATGGACCAGATCGTCGCCTACCAGCTCTCGCGTGGCGCCACCTCCGGCCACACGACTTTCGCCGCCGCACTGGAACTGGTCGCGCCCGCCGAGGAAATCGTGCGCAGCCTCGAGAAGGTCTACGCGGCCAAGAACGTGCTGTGCGAGTTCGACATCGATCCGGTGGCGCGCTTCCATGGCGAGCGCGGCGATTTGATGGAGCTGCTCGGCAACCTGCTCGAGAACGCGTTCAAGTGGTGCGGGCACCGGGTGCTGTTGACCGTGCGCCGCGCCGGGCCGATCGGCGCGCGCCGCCCGGGTCTTGAGCTGTTGGTCGAAGACGACGGGCCCGGAATCGAGCCCGAGCAGTTGGACCACGTGCTGCAACGGGGCGTGCGCGGCGACGAGCAGGTCAAGGGCCACGGCATCGGCCTCGCGATCGTGCAGGACGTGGTCAAGGCGCAGCGCGGCGAACTCGGCATCGATCGCTCGCCGGACCTCGGCGGCGCGCGCTTCACGATCAGGCTACTAGCAAGCTGACCTCAATATCGGCGCTGTGTATTGCACGACCGACCAGCACGATCGGCTTGCTGCAGGCTGACTAACTCCATGTGGGAGCTGCCATGGCAGCGACGGCGGAACACCCGATCGCCGCAGTCGCCGGCATGCCGGCTCCCACAAGGCAGCACCGATCGGCCATCGACCCAAACCAACTCACCGCACCGCAATCGGCGCCACACCCGATCGCCGGGCACTGGCGATATCCACCACCCGATACTCCGGGGACTCGTCGCGGCCGAGCTTGTCGACCACCTCGTCGTGGCGTGCCAGGCCTTCTTCAACCGCGGATTCGAAATTGGCCAGCAGGCGCGCGCTGCTGGCATCCGCCGCGATCGCACCCAGACGCGTGGTTTCGAGGAATGCCAGCTGTTCGCCGCGTGGATCGAGTGCGAAGCCGAGGAACATGTGCCCCGGCACCAGGATCAGCTGCGGGTCGATGTCGATCCGGCGCAGCACCGAGGCCAGCAGCACCGCACCATCGACGCAGTTGGCCTGGCGATTGCTCCAGCTCTCGTCGAGGAAGCGCACATACTGCGACAGCACCGCATCGCTGGCCGCTGCGGTACGCGTGATCGAGGAATAGCGGATGCCGCGCCGCGCAAGCACCTGCCAGATCGCGAACACCTGGCGATAGACCTGCTCGGGATCGCCGCTCTGGTAACCATCAAAGCGCTCGACATGACCGGCATCGAGCGCCTCGCCGAGGATGCGCTGTACGAGTGGGTGTTCTTCATCGACATAGGCGGCGAACATCCACGACAGATCGGTACGCGAACCGTCGGTGTCGATCGAGTAGGGCACGTCGTTGACCGCGCGCACGCGCACCCGCTGCGACTGCCGGCTTTCCGCATGGCCGTCGAGTTCGAGCGCGAACTCGAGCGTTTCCGGGGTGGCGCGGCGCAAACCGTGCAGGCGCGCGAAGTCCCACTGCATCACCGGGTAGATCTGGTACCAGTCGCCCGCGCGTGCGAGCACCACCTCGATGCTCGAGGTGCGCCCGAGTCCCGGTGCGCTGACGCTGACCCGCGCGCGCTGCGCATCACGGGTCGCCGCGACCGTCACCCCGACCATGCCGTTCGGATCGCCGAGGATCCGACTGCCGGGCGCGTGCGCCTCGCGCGTGAGGTTCGCGGTGGCGATCAGCAGCGCGGGGAACAGTTCGGTGCCGGGGCTGACGATCGGACGCCATTGCACCGGCGCGGGCTGCGTATTCGCAGGCGCCGTGGGCGAGGTCGCCAGCGTGCCCACGATCAGGATGCCTGCTCCGAACAGCGTCGACCAGCGCATCCACCGCTCCCGCCCATGACCCGACCGCAAGTCTAGGGCCGGCAAACTGAATCACGCCCGGACGCCGTCCGTCGGACGGTCGATCGTCGTGAACCGGCGGCAGCGCGGCGGATTGCCGAAAACCCTTCCCCCGCGCCCCGGCTATCGGTAAATTGGCAGTCCGATGCGGGTGTAGTTCAATGGTAGAACTGCAGCTTCCCAAGCTGCTAGCGTGGGTTCGATTCCCATCACCCGCTCCATCCTCGCCATGCGGCGCGAGGTCTGGCCGGCAGACGGCAGGTCGCTCCGGTGCCCGGGCTACCGACACACGGTTGCAGCATGCGCCCTGAACACTCGCGGTTTCGTCTGTCGCAAGGGGCATTCATGAAGTTCATCGCCGAAACGTCTTTCAGCACGCGGCACATTCGCGCGGCGCGGTTCATGCTGTGCATCGCGATGGCGATGTTGATTCCCGGTGCGTTTGCAGGATCGAATCACGCGCCCGCGGGCGCCGAGCGCAAGGAGTTCACACCGAACTGCCTGCCGACGCCGATTCCGGTGCAGCCGCAGGGGCAGGTGGCCAGTCGCGAAGTCACCCGCGCCGATGGCGCGCGGATGCGGGTTTCGCTGTGGCGCTATCCCTGCACCGGCGGTGACGCGCAGGCGCTGCTGACCTTCACGCCGCTGAGTGGGACGCCCAGCGTCGACGGCATCCGCCTGCGCCAGGCCGGCCGCGAGGCGCGCTTTCCCGATCTGCTGTCGTCGGCCGCGCCGCTGACGTTCCTGTTCGGTCCGATCGACAGCCCGGTCAGCGCGGTGATCAGTGCCAACCTCTCGCCGCCGTTCGACGACGACTGCGCCTTCAGCATCGACTATCTCCCGCGCGACGGCGTGGTGCAGTCGTTGTCGCTCGCGGCCGAGACCGGCGCTGCGTGCACGCTCGATTTCGGCACCGCGGGCGCGGTGCTCTCCGCACGCCTGGGCGGCACCTGGTTCGATCCGGCGCGCGATGGCGAGGGCGTGCTGCTGGACTTCTTCCGCGCCGGCGAGCAGCGGGTCGCATTCGTGAGCTGGTACGCCTACGAGGGCGGCCAGCAGCGCTACCTGGTCGGCAACGCGGTCTACGCAGCGGGCGATCGCAGCGTGCGCGTGCCGCTGATCGAAACCGGCGGCGCGCAGTTCGGGGCGGCGTTCCGGCCTGGCGATGTCACCCGCAGGACCTGGGGCGAGGCCACGCTGTCGTTCGCCGACTGCCGCTCGCTGCGCATGGCGTGGATCCGCGCCGACGGGACGACCGGAACACTCAGCCTGGTTCGCGCCGGCGTGGCCGACGGCGTCGACTGTCCCTGAGCCAGGGACTGCGCTCGCCGGGTCGGCGCGTGCGATCGCCAACAGTCGTCCAAGTGCGCATCCGCGTACCATGATCGGCCATGGCGTGCATGAGCGCGCTTGCGCCCACTGCGCTGGAGTCACGACCATGCCCTGCAAGACCGGACGGATCGCGTTGGCGCTGGTTGGTTTCGCCGCACTCGCAGTCGGCGCGCCACCGGCAGATCTCGCGCTGCTCGTCGCGGTTACCGGAGTGCCGCAGCCGATCACCGTGCACCACGCGGGCGACGGCAGCACACAATGATCAATCCGAATCGGCCACCTGACGCCTAACAGCCTGTTAAAAAACCCGTGGCACATGCTGCCAGCTTGTGCGAATCCTGGTGAAATCTCAGCCTGGCAGGCCGAGCTACGGCATTTTTCGACGGGCTGCTAACTCAGCAACCGTCTGACCGAGCGAAAATTTACTTCGGACCAGATACTAATCCATGTCGATCAGCTTTCAATGCCCTCGTTGTGGTCAGTTCATCAAGCCTTCGTCGCAAGCGGTTGATGGATTCGTGACGTGTCCGGGATGTC
>JANOEA010000255.1:0-5191 GCA_031412975.1 Pseudomonadota bacterium
GCTGAGTTGCGCAAGACTCGGCAGCAGCAGGCTCAGCTCGCCGAGTCCCACTTCCGCGCAGCAGAACTCGGTCAGCGCACCGAGCGGCCAGCCGCCGCCGGGCAGCAGCGCATCGAGTTCGGCATGCCCGCTGGCCAGCGCGGGTTGCGCGCGTTGCACGCGATGGCCGCGCCACACATCCTGCCGCGTGAGCAGCGCATCGACCGGGGCGTTCATCGCGCACCTGCGCCGGCTGCAAAACTCGTGCGGATGCAACCCACCACGCGGCCTTCGATCACCAGCGGCTCGCGCGCGAGATCGATCTCGATCGGCGCGAAGTCCGGATTCGCCGGCAGCAGCCGCACGCGCGCACCGCGCCGCTCGAAATATTTGACCGTCGCCTCATCGCCGATCCGCGCCACCACCATCGCGCCGTTGCGCGCCTCCTGCGTGCGCTGCACCGCGACCAGATCGCCATCGAGGATGCCGGCATCGCGCATGCTCGATCCCTGCACGCGCAGCAGATAGTCCGGGCGCGCACTGAACAGCGCCGGATCGAGCTGCAACTGGCGCTCGATCTGCGCCTCGGCCAGGATCGGCTGACCGGCCGCCACCCGGCCGATCAGCGGCAGCGTGAAGACCGTCTCGAGGTCTTTCCGGCGCCGGATTGGCACAGTCGCCGGCCCGGCTTTGTGCAGCACGCGGATGCCACGATGGCTGCCCGCATCGTCGATCGCGATCACGCCCTTGCGCTGCAGCGCGCGCAGATGGTCCTCGGCCGCGTTGGGCGAGCGGAAACCCAGCGCCTGCGCGATCTCCGCGCGGGTCGGCGGAAAGCCGCGGCGCGCGATCGAAGTTTCGATCAGGGCGAGGACCTCGCGCTGGCGGGTGGTCAATGGCAGGTCGGTGGGCATACTGTGTTTTTATACAGTGCCCGAAGCGCTTCGGCAACTGCGGCGAAAGACCCCCGTGCCGCATAATGAACAGCTACCCCGCCAGCCCTTCTGCCATGCCGATCTTGAACCCCAATCCCCGCGCGGCCGACGTCGCCGACGCGCAGACCCGGCGCCGCCTCGACGCCCTTTCGCGCCTGATCGGCAACACGCCGATGATCGCCGTCGAGCTGCTGTTCCGCGGCCGCCCGCGCACCGTGTATGCGAAGGCCGAGTACCTCAACTACACCGGCAGCATCAAGGACCGCATGGCGCTGCATATCCTGAGCTGCGCGCACGCGAGCGGCGCACTCACGCCCGGCGCGCCGATCGCCGAGGCGACCAGCGGCAACACCGGCATCGCCTTCGCCGCGATCGGTCGCGCGCTCGGCCACCCGGTGACCATCTTCATGCCCGACTGGATGAGCCCCGAGCGCAAGGACCTGATCCGCAGCCTCGGCGCCACCGTGCGGCTGGTCAGCCGCGACGAGGGCGGCTTCCTCGGCAGCATCGCGCTGGCCGAACAGTTCGCGCAGCGTTTTCCCGCCGCGTTCCTGCCGCGCCAGTTCGACAATGTCGACAACTGCGCGGCCCACTACAGCAGCACCGGCCCTGAGATCCTGCACCAGCTCGACAGCATCGGCCTGCGCGCCACCGCGTTCGTCGCCGGCGTCGGCACCGGCGGCACCATCATGGGTGCCGGCCGTTATCTGCGCGAACACTGCCCCGGCATCCGCATCCATGCGCTCGAGCCGCTGAACTCGCCCACCCTGTCGACCGGCTGCAAGGTCGGCCGCCATCGCATCCAGGGCATCTCCGACGAATTCATTCCCGCGATCTGTCTGCTCGATCAGCTGGACGCGGTGCTGTCGGTCGACGACGGCGACGCGATCCGGATGGCGCAGCGGCTGTCGGCGGAACTGGGCCTGCCGGTCGGCATCTCCAGCGGCGCCAACCTGCTCGGCGCGCTGCTCGCGGGCGATCAGATGGGCGACGATGCAGTGGTCGCGACGATCTTCTGCGACGACAACAAGAAGTACCTGTCGACCGATCTGATGCGCCACGAACCCGCGCAACCCAGCCATCTCACCGACGCGGTGGAACTGCGCGAGTTCCGCGTGATCGCCCGCGCGGGCTGAAGCACGCGCTCGCACAAACCGCTACCGTAGCGCCATGTGCGGACGCTACGCCCTGCAAGGCCCGTTCAACCGCCGCGATCCGGACTGGATCGCGCAGTGGCTCGAACAACTGGTCAGCGCCACCGGCGGCGAGGCGCGCTACAACATCGCGCCGAGCCAGCAAGTGCCCACGTTCGTGAGCAGCGAAGGTGCGGTCGGCGTGCAGGACATGCGCTGGGGCCTGGTGCCCGGCTGGGCGAAAGATCCGAAGATCGCGTGGCAAACGATCAACGCACGCGCCGAAACCGTGGCGGAAAAACCCGCATTCCGCAGCGCCTGGCGCGCCGGCAACCGCTGCGTGATCCCCGCCAGCGGCTGGTACGAATGGCAAGCGATGGCCGACGGCAAACAACCGTGGTTCATCAGCGCAGCAGACGAATCCAACCCGATCGGCTTCGCCGGCATCTGGGACCGCTGGCATCGCCCCGATGGCACCACCATGCTGTCGTGCTCGATCCTCACCGTACCCGCCGCCGCCGCGATCGCACACCTGCACGACCGCCAGCCACTCGCACTCGAGCCCGCAGACTGGCCCAAATGGCTGCAAGCACCCAACGCAGAAGCCGCAGCGCTGCTGCAAACCCCGCAAATCATTTGGCGCAACTTTGCCGTAAGCCGCGCAGTAAACAACGTCCGAAACGACGGCTCCGCGTTGCTGGAGCCCGTGTAGGCACGCACTGCCGCTACACCCCATCCTCCTTGTGGGAGCCGGCATGCCGGCGATGACAGCACCGATGACTGGCCGCAGTCGCTGCCATGGCAGCTCCCACAAGGAGAAAGTGAAGATACCGCATTCCCGATTGCCCCATTCGGGACCACCTTCCGTTTTCTGCCGCCACCGGTTCCCTGGTGGAACTGCGGTTCGCTGCTACACCTCATCCACCTTGTGGGAGCCGGCATGCCGGCGATGACCGCTCCGATGACTGGCCCCAGTCGCTGCCATGGCAGCTCCCACAAAGACCAACCGATCTCGCCGCAGGCCTTCTGGCTTCAGGTATGGGCAGATCCGCTGCCGCACCACATTGCACGCGTAGCGCGATTCAGCTTCGGGCGAATTCGATCAGCGCTCGCACGTCATGCTGGTCGGCTGCGCGCAAGGCCGCGAGGTAGCGATCGCGCGCGTTCGCGATCGATTCCGGTGTCGCCAGCCCCCATGTGAACCGCGCAGCACCCTGGCCCGCGAGCAGGACATCGGCTGCGAGGCGCGACCAGCGTCCGTTGCCGTTCGGAAACGGATGGATGGAGACGAGGCGGTGGGCGTAGCGCGCCGCGATCTCATCCAAAGGCATCGCGGGCTGCGTGAGCTGCAGCGCGACATCCGCGCAGAGGCTGCGCAGCGCCGGCTGGATGTCCCACACGGCCACGCCGAGATTCTTGCCGCTGTTGCGGAAGCTGCCTGCCCAGCGCCAGGTGCGATTGAACATCCGCTCGTGCAATCGATGCAGGAAGTTCACGTCCGGCGCCTGGCGCCGCAGGCGCCCGAACGCCCATTGCTCGGCTTCGAGGATATTGGCGGCTTCCCACTCGTTGAGCTGCGCCTGCAGGGTGATGTGGCGTGGGATCAGGCCCTGCGCTTCGTCGGGGTCCAGCGGCGTGGCGCCGCTGGGGTAGTCGAAGTTCACTTCCACAGCTTCCGCGGCGACCCGTTGCGCAGCGATTCAACCAGCGCGCTGCGGCGGCGCTCGTTCTGCCGCGCGTCCAGACCCTGCTTCTCCAGCACCATGCTGTGCCCGGTGCGCGCGAGCATCGACAGCGCCACATCCTCGGCGCGCCGATTCAGCGCGGCATCCAGCGATCCCGCGTCCGGCACCAGTGCATAGCTCACCCGGCAACCCAGCGCGCGCGCGAGGCGATCCAGGCTTTCCATGCTGATCCGCCGCTCGGCCTCCGCGCGCTCGAGGTCCTGCACCGACTGGCGGGTGATGCCGAGACGGGCGGCCAGCGTGGCCTGGGTCATGCCGAGCGACTCCCGGATCGAGCGCACCCAGCCGCCCCCCGGCACCGGCACCGAATCGGGTGCGGGGAAGCCGGAAAGCAGGTCGTCGAGCTGGGCGCGGATTGCTGATTGCTTGTTTTTCATATGGTTAGGTCAGAAAGTGCAGGTCTAGACCTGCTATCGTGTAGCAAATATGCAGGTTATTGGCTGCTATTGCAACAGATAAAGCAGGCCATGGCCTGCACCCGCCAACGGGAGCTGCCCAGCATCGGAGTGCGATGACCATTGATTGCAGCGCCGTCTCTCGGCCGAAACTGGTTCCCTGCCGGGACTCCTGCTCGCTGCAACACCCCATCCTCCTTGTGGGAGCCGGCATGCCGGCGACTGCAGCACCCATGGCTTGCCGCAGTCGCTGCCATGGCAGCTCCCACATGGAGAAAGTGACGCGATCGCGTCCCGGCACGCCAAACAAAAAGGTCCCACCCCCGGCAGCAGCGTCCCTGCCGCGCACCGGAGGTGGGATGGAACCGATCGGCTTACGCCGCGTTGGACTTCAATGTCACCTGCGCCACCAGCAGCAGGCGTTCGGAGGTGGTCAACAAATCGTCGGTGGCGCTTTCAAACACCGCCGTTTCGCGCCGCGCGAGTTTCGGCGAGACATCGTGCCCCTCCCCTTCGACGCCGAACTGGATATCGCCGATGCGCCACTTGCGACCCGTGGCCTCGTCGAACTTCACGATGCGCTCCTGCGCGAGTTTCACGAGGTGATCCTGCAGTTCCATCGTCGCCTCGGCGATCACCCGCCCGGGTAAACGCACGTCCACGCCGGGAGCAGTGATCGCCAGCCCCTCCACCGACGCACGCCGCGCACGTTCCTCGAGGTTGCAGTTCTCGCGCACCGGCACCTGCGCGGAAGCCGAAAGCTCCACACGCTCGAACCCGGTGTCATCAGCGGTGCGCGTCACCCCGCTCACCATCCAGTTGGTATCGATGAAGCGCACCAGCGCCGCGCGCACCCGGCACACGAGCGCATCGTGGTCCTGGTCACCGGAGCTGATGAGGGTATGCACCCGCACCGAGACCCGCACATCGGTGCGCGGCAAGGTACGCGAAGCGGCGAGACGGAAACGCAGGGTGTCGACAACGGCGGCAGCATCGAGCGCGAT
>JANOEA010000256.1:0-21868 GCA_031412975.1 Pseudomonadota bacterium
ATACCAACTTTCTGACTGAACACAATCGATCTCCGTCCGTGGGGGAAGTGGCCGGCTGGGCCGGAAGCCGTCCAGTCTATTGACGCCGACAGCCCGGGGCGAACTGCAGCGGGGCAACTGCGCGATCCCCACTCAGCGGTAGTAGCCGACCACCGCATGACGCGCCTGTGCAAAGAACAGCCAGCGTTCGATGAACAACGCACCGATGACCGCCAGGCAAGCCAGGGCTGCGAACGGCACTTCGATCCGCCCAAGCCACTGCGCGAAAAGCAGCGCCGCAGCCGGAACGGCAAAGCCACCGACCATCACCATCAAGCGCAGTCGACGTGCATGCCGACGGGCGACAACGAAGCCCATCTCGCGCAGCAGGTAGTTCGACTCGGTGTGCGGCGCTTCCGCAGGGCGCACTGCTGAATTGCCACCCAGGCCCGTCACATGAACAGCATCGGCGCGATCCGCCGCTGCGTCGATGAACAGCCAGTAGCGCAACTTGATGCCCAGGCTTGCGCCGGCAATCAACAGCAAGGCCAGCAGGCCGACCGGCGGCAGCGCCATGCCATGGACGGCAAACACCAGCCATAGCAGGCAGCCGCCGGACCACATTGCGGCCGATACGAGGAACGGAGCCACGAATCCGTTGTTCCAGGCCCGGATCGGCTTCAGGCTTGCATAGATGCCGGCAGTGGCGATCACGGTCAGGAGCGCCAGTGACGCCAGCACCGCGGCTGCGAGTTGGACCGCAAGGCCGCGATGGTCGCGCCACACCGCCACCACGCAGATGCCTGTCGCGAGCAGGGTGGCGACGGCGACTACCGCCTCGCGCGACAGCCACGACGTTCGCCATTGACTGAACGCGCGCCATGCGCGCAGCGGCTGCCCCAGATGGAAAAACGAAAATCCGAGACCCGTCGACAGCAGGGCCCCGCCGACGCACAGCGCTGCGATGGTCGCAGACCTGCCAGCCAGCGCGGGCGACAGGGCCCACAGCATGCTGGCCCACATCAGCAGGCCCAGCCCTGCGCCCGACAGCGTGGTGAACAGCAACACGGAGAGCGCAGGATTCATCGCCGCGCACCGTCACGGCGCGCGCATCGCAGATCTATCCGCTGGGCCACGGGACTCATGATGGATTCCTGGTCACGGGGCGTTCGCATCAGCGCGAGAGGATGCGATCGACCCAGCGCAACAACGGCGACAGGCGTTCGCGCTCTATGGGTTCGTCTGTCGACGTTGTCCCCGCGTTTCCGTCGCGCCGTTCACGCGGCGGCAGGTAGCGATTGACCGGCAGATAGCCCAGTTCCGGTTGCAGTGCGAATCCGCCGCGCGCCGCGGAGAGTTGCGATACCGGCGAATCGACGTCGCCGAGATCGCCGAAGTGGCGCGCGCGGGTAGGGCAAGCGAGCACGCACGCCGGCTGCCGATCCGCAGGTTCAAGGCTCTGGTTGTAGATCCTGTCGACGCACAGCGTGCACTTCTGCATCACGCCACGCACTTCGCTGTATTCGCGCGCGCCATACGGGCAGGCCCACGAACACAGCTTGCAGCCGATGCACTTGTCTTCGTCGATCAGCACGATGCCGTCTTTAGCGCGCTTGTAACTTGCGCCCGTGGGGCACACCGTGACGCAATCGGGCTGCTCGCAATGCAGGCATGAACGCGGGAAATGCACCGTCATCGGTGCCTGGGCCATTCCGGTCCGCGCGACTGCGGCGCTGGGCGGATTCGAGACTGCAGCCGTGCCACTGCCCGGCGGTAGCGGGTTGCCTGCCTCGACCTCGTAGGTATGCACCCGGTTGAACCACACGCCCATCGGGTCGCGACCGTACGGCGATTCGTCGGGCAGCGGACCGAACTGGCCCTGCTCGTTCCACGATTTGCACGCCACCGCGCATGCGTGGCAGCCGACGCAAATGTCGAGGTCGATGACCAGACCGAGCTTTCGCTTCGAGGCAGCAGGCAGGCTGGTCATCGGATCAACGCCGCCCCATCAGCCGCGCCGCGGACCGCGCAACGCAGGCAGGATCGCGAATTGCGGTTGGCTCGACGATTGCGCGGGTTCGGCCGCGCGGCGCAGCCGCACCCGCAGGTCGTACCACGCCGCCTGCCCGGTGATCGGATCGGAATTCGCGTAGTCGCCGTCGCCACCCTTCGGCAGCAGATCGGAAATCAGGTGGTTGAGCAGGAACCCGCGGCGACCTTCCGGTGCATCGGCATGCAAAGCCCAGGATCCACGTCGCTTGCCGATCGCATTCCACGTCCATACGGTACCGGGCTCGACCCCGGCGTGGTGGCGCACCGGGACGGTGATATGGCCAAGGTGAGAGGACAGCTCCGCCCAATTGTCGTCGGCCAGCCCCAGGCTGGCGCCCGTTTCCGGATGCACGTACAGGAAGTTGCGCGCCGCGATCTGCCGCAACCAGCGATTCTGCGAGCCCCAGGCGTGGTACTGGAACATCGGACGTTGGGTGACCGCCGCCAGCGGGAACGCGGATGCATCAAGGCGCGCGCCTTCGAACGGCGGATACCAGAACGGCAGCGGATCGAAGTACGCCGCAACCCGTGCGCGCTCGCGTTCGGGCGGTTGAATCGGGCCGTGGCCCAGTGCTGCGAGGCGAAACCGCTGCAAGGGTTCGGCATACAGCGCCAATACCTGGGCCTGGGTGGATCCCACGAAACCCATTCCGCGCGCCCAATCCAGATAGTCGCGATTGGCCATCTTGAAGTAGCGTGCGGCGGCAGGCACTTCGGCACGGAAGAAACACCCGTTGGCCGCGTAGCGGTCGAGTTGGTTGGGGTTCGGAGGGCCAACACCGGACTGCACGCCATCGGCACCCCGCCAGCCCGCCAACAGGCCCACGCCGGGGCTGCGTTCGTGCTCGACCATGTACTGCGCGAAGCCCGATGGATAGCGCGCGCTGCCGTCGTCGCGCACCATGCCCGGAAGCCCGAGTCGGGCCCCCAGGTCGAGCAGCACGCTCTGGAACGGGCGCACGTCGCGGCCCGGTGGCACCACCGGGTGGCGGATTCCATCAATCGCTGCGTCCGCATCCGAAATCGGCCGATCCAGCAACGAAATCGCGTCATGCCGTTCGAGGTACGTCGTATCCGGCAGGATCAGGTCCGCGTACGCCACCATCTCCGATGCATACGCGTCCGAGTAGATGATCCGCGGGATCACGTAGTCGCCGCTGGCCGGATCGCGATCGGTCAGCATGCGCATCGTCTCGGACGTGGCCATCGCCGAGTTCCAGCTCATGTTGGCCATGAACATCAGCAAGGTGTCGATGCGCTGCGGATCGCCTGCATGCGCATTGCGGATCACGGTGTGCAGCATGCCGTGCACGGCCAGCGGAAACTCCCAGCTGAACGCCTTGTCGATTCGCCGCGGCTTGCCCTCGGCATCCACCAGCAGGTCGGCCGGTGATTGCGGGAAGCCCAACGGGGCGGCATCCAGCGCGCCATTGTCGCGACGTGTCTTGCCGGGACGATTCGCCGGCGGGATTCCCTTCGGATACGGCGGCTGGAATCGGAACGAGCCCGGCGTTTCGATCGCGCCCAGGATCAGCTGCAAGACGTGCAGCATCCGACAGGTCTGGAATCCGTTGCTGTGCGCGGAGATTCCACGCATCGCATGCATCGACACCGGGCGTCCCGGCATGTCCGGGTGCTGGCGGCCATGGACGTCTGTCCACGCCACCGGCAGGCGAAGCGGGTCGTCGAACGCCGCGGCAGCCAGTTCACGGGCGAGGCGCCGTATGGTGGTCGCGGGCACCCCGCAGCGCGCGGCGACCAACTCCGGCGCGTACTCCTCGCCGGTGAAGCGTTCCGCGAGGCGCTGGAACGCGGGGACCGCGCGCCGTCCATCGGCCAGCGCCACTGGTCCGACCACCTGCGGCGCGATGTCGATCAAATCGGCGCGTTGCAGGATCGAGCCGCCCGCAGGGTTGCGCGCGGCGCACAGCGGATGCCCGTCCATGTCGCGCGCGAACAGCCCGTCCTCTGCGCCCCCGGGATCGTCGATGACCAGCCAGTGCGCGTTGCTGTAGCGCACCAGGAAGTCGAGATCGACCCGATCGGCATGCAGGAGTTCATGGATCAATGCCCCGACCAGCAGGCCATCGGTGCCCGGACGGATGCCGATCCACTCATCGGCGATCGCCGCATAGCCGGTCTTGACCGGATTGATCGCGACGATTTTCGCGCCGCGCCCCTTGAGCTTGCCCAGGCCCAGCTTGAGCGGATTGGAGTCATGGTCTTCCGCTACGCCCCACAGCATCAGATAGCGCGTGTGCTCCCAGTCGGGCTCGCCGAATTCCCAGAACGCGCTGCCGAGCGTGTACATCCCGGCAGCCGCCATGTTCACCGAACAGAAGCCGCCGTGCGCCGCATAGTTGATGGTGCCGAACTGTTGCGCCCACCAGCCGGTCAACGCCTGCGATTGGTCGCGCCCGGTGAAAAACGCGAGCTCATCGGGATTGCGCTGCCTGATGTCGCCCAGCCACCGGGTCGCCAGGGCGAGGGCTTCTTCCCAGCTGATTTCGCGAAACTCACCGCTGCCACGTTCACCGACGCGCAGCAGCGGGGTGGCAAGGCGGGCCGGAGACCGGTGCTGTTGTGCGCCGGCAGCGCCCTTGGCGCAGATCACGCCGCGGTTGACCGGATGCTCGCGGTTGCCGTCGATGTAGACCACTTCGCCGTTGCGCAGGTGGACGCGGATGCCGCACCGGCACGCGCACATGTAGCAAGTCGTGGTCGTGGTCGCATCGCCGACCGGCCGATGCAGATCGATGGGTTTGTCGGTCATGGCGCGCGCCTGCCGTCCATGGCGCGGCTGATCCGGCCCGGCCATCCATGGCCGGGCGTCCGGCTGCGCGCGGCGGTGCCGCGCGAAAGCCCACCGGACCCGCACCGGCACGCGCACATGTAGCAAGTCGTGGTCGTGGTCGCATCGCCGATCGCGCGATGCAGATCGATGGGTTTTTCGGTCATGGCGCGCGCCTGCCGTCACCTGCGTGGCGATTCGGGTAGCGCGGCCTTCGGGTCATGGCTGGCGATCGGTCGACATGCCGCGGATTATGCGCGCAAGCGGCACCGGCGTGATGCACAATGCGTCGATGGACCGCTACGAACGCATCCTGACGCTGCATCGCATCCTGAAGGGCTCCCGCTATCCGGTGCCGTTCGACCGGCTCAAGGAGGACCTGCGCTGCTCGCGCGCCACCCTGTATCGCGACATCGCGTTCCTCCGCGATGGCCTCGGGGCGCCAATCGACACCGACAGCGACAACCACGCGTTCGGCTACAACCGCGACGAAGCCGAGCGCTTCGAGCTGCCCGGGCTGTGGCTGAGCAGCGAGGAGCTGCACGCACTGCTGGCGGTCCACCAGATGCTCGCGCGGACCGGTCCCGGGGTGCTGTCCTCCGCGCTGGCCCCGCTCAAGCAGCGCATCGAGCGGCTGCTGTCGAACGCCGATGGCGACAAGCGCTACGAACTCGCGCGGATCCGGGTCACCGGCAGTGCGATCCGGCGCATGGACGAGACCGTGTTCCGGATCGTCGCCTCCGCCGTGCTCGAGCGTCGCCAGCTGGGATTTCGCTACCGCGCGCGGACCTCGGGCAGCGAGGGCCAGCGCAACGTGTCGCCACAACGCCTGACCCACTATCGCGAAAACTGGTACCTCGATGCCTGGGATCACGATCGCAAAGGGCTACGCAGTTTTGCCGTCGACCGGATCGCGGCGCCCGAACCGACGGAGGTTGCAGCCATCGACCTACCCGAAACCGATCTCGACCAGCATCTGGCGGGGTCCTACGGGATCTTCGCCGGTGCACCGAAAGCATGGGCAACCGTCGTGTTCTCGGCGCGTGCGGCACGCTGGGTCGCTGACGAGCACTGGCATTCCCGCCAGGAGGGTCGATTCCTTGCCGACGGCCGCTACGAGCTGCGTGTGCCGTATTCGAACGCCAAGGAACTGTTGATGGATGTGTTGCGCTACGGCCCCGATGCTGAAGTGACCGCACCGCCAGCGCTGCGCGAAGAGACCAAGATCCTGCTCACGCTGGCGCTGGGCACGTACGACGCGCGCCAGGCCTGATCGCCACGCAGGCACAGCGGCCGCACACCGCCGGCGGCGACTCCGCCCGTGCCGGTTCTCAGCCGCTGAGACGACGGCGACGCAGTCTGCGCTCCCCTACACGGAGCCGCGCCATGAACCATGTTCGACCGGATGCACACACTTCCCCGCTGTCGAGCGAAGCGCGGCGCCTCGCGTCGACGCTGTGCCGCATCTGGTTGGCGGTGGGCGTGCTGACCCTGGCTGTGTCGCCATCGGCGCGCGCGGTCGATCCGATGCTCGGCTGGCTACCGTTTTGGCTGCTGCTCGCGCCGTTGCTGGTGCTCGCGCAGATCGAGGTGCTCGATGGCTTTCGTCGCAGCGCGAGCGCGCTGGCGCGCTCGCGCGGGATCCTGCGGCGGCGGGCGTGGCGCGGCGGCCAGGCGCGGCGGATCGCGCGCGAAGCCGCCTGAGGCGTCTCAGTCGGCGATGCCCAGTCGCTTGCGCTCAAGGCGGCGCAGGAACTCGTCCATGATCCGGCGGTACAGGTCCTCGCCGAGGTAGGCGTCCTCGACCCCGGCGTCGATCGAGGGGTTGTCGTTGACCTCGATGATCACCGCGCGGTCCTTGGTCTGCTTGATGTCGACGCCGTAGAGACTGTTGCCGATCGGCGCGGTCGCGCGCAGCGCCAGCTTGATCACATCCGACGGCGCTTCGCGCACCGGCAGCGTCTTGAAACCGCCGGAGCGCTCGCGGCCCTTGTCGGCGCCGTGGTTGTAGATCTGCCAATGGCCGCGCGACATGAAGTACTGGCACGCATACAGCGCCTCGCCATCGAGCACGCCGACCCGCCAGTCGAACTCGGTGTAGAGGAACTCCTGTGCGATCACCAGCGAGGTACTCTGGAACAGCAGTTCGGTTTCGCGCTTGAGCGCGGCCACATCTTCGACCTTGACGATACCGCGCGAGAAAGATCCGTCCGGGATCTTCAGCACGATCGGGAAGCCCAGCCGGTCGGGCAGCTCCGCCAGGCGCCTGGCATCGTCGCGAAACAGGATCTCGGTCATCGGCGTCGGCAGCTTGCGCGACTTCAACAGGTCGGCGAGGTAGATCTTGTTGGTACAGCGCAGGATCGAGGTGGGATCGTCGATCACCACCATGTCTTCCTTTTCGGCCTTGATCGCAAACCGATAGGTATGGTTGTCCAGCGCGGTGGTCTCGCGGATGAACAATCCGTCGTATTCGGCCAGCCGCTGGTAGTCGTTGCGGCCCACTGGATCGACCTCGATGCCGAGTTCCTTGCCGGATTCCACGAATCCCTTCAAGGCGCGCTTGTTCGACGGCGGCATCGCCTCATTCGGGTCGGCCAGCATCGCGATGTCGTAGCGATACTTCTTGCGCTGGCGTCGGGTGCGCCAGAGCTTCTTGCTGAACGCATCGAGCGCCTGCGCGAACGCGTCTTCCTGCGAATCGCTCAAGGAATGCAATGCGCCGGGTTTGATCGCACTGATCTGCCAGACCTTCTGCCGCTCGAACTCCAGCTTGAGGATCGGGCATGGGAAGATGTCGAACACCTGCCGGGTCAGGTCGGCCAGCGGCGCGTAGTTGGTCGTGCCGAAGTAGACCAGCAGGCCGAACTCGGTGGTATCGCGACCCTCGGCGGGCAGGAAGCGGGTCAGCTTCTGGTTCAGGTCCTCGATGTCCAGGCCATAGATCGAGCGCCGCCGCAGGTCGTTGATCGTGCGCACCGAGGGAATCACGCGGTGGCCGCGGGCCTCGGCCAGCAACGAGACGTAATAACCCATGCCGAGGTATTTGTAGCTGCGGCACAGGTTGATGACCTGGGTACGTTCTTCCGCCTTGTCGGCGATCGGCTGCTTGAGATAGTCGACGGCGGTGATCACGTTGTCGGACGGGTAGAACGATCCCCAGTCCGAGGCTTTTTCAACCACGATGAAAAGCCGGCTCACGCGCCCTCCGCCCGCGTCGAGCGGGGATCCAGCACACGATGGGGGTGGCTACGGTCGGGCATCGGGGGCGAAAGTGTCGCATGGGCGATGCGCGGCCACCATGGGCAAGCGCACACCTCGAGTGCCGGTTGAGGCGTGCGATCCGGGCGGCTAGGGTGTTCGCATGGCAGCCCCCCTGCAACCCACGATTCGTCTGGCGACGCCCGCTGATGCGATGGCGCTCGCGACGCTGGAATTGCGCTGTTTTCCCGGCGATCGCATGAGCCTGCGCCAGTTCCGCCGGCACCTGGCCGGCGGCCGCAACCTGGTGCTCGCTGCCTGCCGCCACGGCTCGCTGGTCGGCAGCGCAGTGGTGCTGTTGCGCGCCGGCAGCGCGGTCGCACGCCTGTACTCGATCGCGGTCGATCCTGCCGCGCGCGGTGAGGGTCTCGGTGCCGCGTTGCTGGCGGCCTGCGAACGTCATGCCCGGCGTCGCGGCGCCCAGCTGCTGCGGCTGGAGGTGCGCCAGGACAATGCGGCTGCCATATCGCTGTATGCGGCGCGTGGCTACTTGCGGACCGGGAGCTACAAGGCCTACTACGACGATGGCGCCGACGCCTGGCGCTACCAGCGCGCGCTGCGGAGCCGCTGAACCACGCCCCGCGCACCGCGCCGGGCGGGTCCAGAGGCTGCCTCCGGACCACTCGCGCCAGGTCCCGAGGGCTCGGGCTACAATCGTGGCTTCCCTCGCCAAAGCCCGATCATGTCCGTGAACTCCTGTCGTTGGATGTCCCTGGCATTGGCAGCCGCGCTGCTGGCTGCTTGTGCTGCCCCCGCCGATCGCGCAACCACGACCCGCGCTGGTTCCACTGCCGGCGTGTTCGATGATGGCGTCGAGCGCACCGAGGTGTTCGGCGACAGCGTCGAGCGTTCATCGCTGCAGCGCGACGCCGCGGGTCGCCCGCTGCCGCCGGTGGCCGAACGCATTCCGCATCTGGTTCGTTCGCCGCATGGCGATCGCGAGGACCCCTATTACTGGCTGCGCGACGATCAACGCAAGAATCCGAAGCTGCTCGCCTGGCTCGAATCCGAGAATGCCTACAAGCAGGCGATGCTCGCGCATACCGAACCCGGCCAGAAGCTGCTCTTCGACGAGATCGTAGGCAGGGTCAAGCAGGACGACAGTACGGTGCCGGAGCGCAAGAACGGCTGGTGGTACTACACCCGCTACGTCGAGGGCGAGGAGTATCCGATCTACGCGCGCCGCAAGGCGCAGGCTGACGGCAGCGAAGACCCCAGCGCTGTCGAACAGGTGCTGCTGGATGGAAATGCGCTGGCCAAGGGCAAAGCCTTCTTCCAGATCGGCAACTTCGAGGTCACCCGCGACGGCCGGACGCTCGCCTGGGCCGAGGACACCAGCGGTCGACGCCAGTGGGTGTTGCGCTTCAAGGACCTCGAAAGCGGCGAGGTCCTTTCCGATCGGATCAGCAACGCCGAAGCGAGCCTGGCGTGGGCGAACGACCACCGCACGCTGCTGTACATCGAGAAGGATCCCGTGACCCTGCTCGGTTACAAGGTGCGCAAGCACGTGCTGGGCACCGATCCCGCCGCCGATCCGCTGGTCCACGAGGAGAAGGACCGCTCCTTCTACATGGGGGTATTCAAATCGCGTAGCGACCGGTTCATCGTGATCGGCTTGCAGAGCACCGTGTCGACCGAACAATGGGTTGCCGACGCCAACGATCCTGAACTGAAGTTCTCCGTGTTGATCCCGCGCGAGCGCGACCACGAATACCAGGCCGAGGACTTCGGCGACGAGTGGGTCGTGCGCAGCAACTGGCAGGCGAAGAACTTCCGCGTGGTGCGCGCGCCGATGGCGCGGGTCGCCGATCGCGGCACGTGGCGCGACGTGCTCGCCCATCGCGACGACGCCTTCGTGCAGGATGTATCCGTATTCCGCGATTTCCTCGCGGTCAACGAGCGCGCGGGCGGCCTGCGCCAGGTGCGCACCGTGCGCTGGTCCGACGCGCGTTCCAGCGTGATCGAATCGGGCGAGAAGCCGTACACGGCCTATCTGGGCACCAATCCCGAGCCCGATAGCGGCATCCTGCGCTACTACTACACCTCGCTGACCACGCCGGGCAGCACCTACGACCTCGATATCGCCACCGTCAACAAGGTGCTGAAGAAGCGCGAGCCGGTGCTGGGCGATTTCGACCCGGCCAACTACGCGAGCGAGTTCGTTTTCGCCACCGCGCGCGACGGAACCAGGGTGCCGGTCTCGATCGTTTACCGCAAGGGTTTCGCGCGCGATGGCAGCGCGGCGCTGTACCAGTACGCCTATGGCAGCTACGGCGCATCGATGGACCCGACCTTCTCCAGCGCACGCCTGTCGCTGCTCGATCGCGGCGTGGTGTATGCCATCGCCCACATCCGCGGCGGCCAGGAAATGGGCCGCCAGTGGTACGACGAGGGCAAACTGCTGAACAAGAAGAACACGTTTACCGACTTCATCGATGTGACCGATTTTCTGGTGCGGGAAGGCTATGCCGCAAAGGATCGGGTGGTCGCGATGGGCGGCAGTGCAGGTGGCCTGCTGATGGGCGCGGTGGTCAATCTGGCGCCGGAGAAGTACCGCGCGATCATCGCCCACGTGCCGTTCGTCGACGTGGTCACCACCATGCTCGATACCTCGATCCCGCTGACCGCCAACGAGTTCGACGAGTGGGGCAATCCGCAGGACAAGACGTACCACGACTACATGCTGTCTTACTCGCCCTACGACAACCTCGAGCGCCGGGCCTATCCCGCGATGCTGGTCACCACCGGCCTGTGGGATTCGCAGGTGCAGTACTTCGAGCCCGCCAAGTGGGTCGCGAAGCTGCGCACGCTGAAAACCGACGACAACCCGCTGCTGTTCCGGATCAACATGGAAGCCGGCCACGGCGGCAAATCCGGTCGCTTCGAGCGCTTCCAGGAAACCGCCGAGGAGTACGCGTTCGTGTTCGACCAGCTGGGTATCGCAGTCGACGCTGCAGGATCAGGCCGATGAGGGGGCGACAGGTGGCGGCGCTGGTCCTCGCCGCGGTACTGGCGACGGGCTGCGGCACCAAAGGCGATCTGCTGCTGCCCGAATCCGAGGCAGTGCCCGCCCAGCCCGCGAAACCGCCGGTCGACCCACCGGTGGAGGTTCCGAAGTCATAGGTGCAGCGTGCAGGCAGGGTGCAGCCGGCTGCGCGAGCCCTACAATGCCGCCATGGCACTGCGCTTTACCAAGATGCACGGCATCGGCAATCACTTCGTCGTGGTCGATCGGCGCGGCCTCGGCGCGCCACTCGATTCCGAGCTCGTGCAGGCGATCGCCGACCGCCACACCGGCGTCGGCTTCGACCAGCTGCTCACGATCGAGGATCCGCGCGAACGCGGCAGCCTGGCCGCCTACGGCATCTACAACAGCGACGGCAGTGCTGCACGCCAGTGCGGCAACGGCGTGCGCTGCCTGGTCGCATGGCTGCACCGCGACGCGCCGATCCGCGGCCCGGTGCTGCTCGATGGTCCGGCCGGGCCGGTGTCGTGCGAGCGCCTGGCCGACGGCCGCATTCGGGTGGACATGGGCGTGCCGCAGTTCGCACCATCGGCAGTTCCATTCGTGGTTGCCGCCGAGGCCGACGAATACCTGTTGCCGGTCGACGGCGGGCAGGTCCGGATCGGCGTGGCCTCGATCGGCAATCCGCATGCGGTGCTGGAAGTCGACGCTGTCGATGCGGCCGCCGTGGCGCAGCTCGGGCCGTTGATCGAACGCCATCCGCAGTTTCCCGACCGCGCCAATGTGGGCTTCGCCGAGGTGGTCGATCGGCACGCCATCCGCCTGCGCGTATTCGAGCGCGGGGTCGGCGAGACCCTCGCCTGCGGCAGCGGCGCGTGCGCGGCGGCGGCGATCCTGATCCGCCGCGGACGCGTGGCCTCGCCGCTGGCCGTTACACTGCCCGGCGGCACGCTGCTGGTCGAGTGGGCTGGCACCGATACGCCGCTGTCGATGACCGGACCTGCCGCTTTCGTTTTCGAAGGAACCTGGAACCCATGAGCGATCTGCCCGCCAAGCGCGAACTCAGCGAGCTGGAAGTGGCGAACTTCCTGCGCCGCAATACCGAATTCCTGATCGAGTTCCCCGATCTCGCGCTGGTGCTCAAAATGCCGCGCCAGCTCGGCGATACGACCTCGCTCGCGAGCTATCAGCTGGAAGTGCTGCGCGACAAGAATCGCGCGCTCAATCGCCGCCTGCAGGAGCTGATCGCGATCGCCTCCGAGAACGAGCAGTTGGTAGTGCGCGTACACGCGCTCACCCTGGCGCTGATGCGCGCGGGCTCGCTGGGCGAGACCCTCAGGCGGGTGGTCGCCACGCTCAACGAGGACCTTGCATCCGATCTGGTGCGGGTGGTGCTGTTCGAAGAGCCGGCCGACTACGAGCCTGCCGAGTGGCTGCTGGTGGCCGCTCTCGAGGACCGCGCGATGCGACCCCTGCTCGATGTCAGCACGCGCAGCGAGCCACTGTGCGGGCGACTCACTCCGGAGAAGCTCGACGCGCTGTTCGGCGGCCGCGCCGCCGACGTCAAGTCCACGGTCCTGATGCCGATTCCGGGACGCGGACTGATCGCAGTCGGCAGCATCGATGCCAACCGCTTCCATCCGGGCATGGGCACCATGTTCCTGAAGCTGATCGCCGATGCGGTGGGTGCCGCGCTGGCGCGCTTCGATCCGGCATGAGCGAGCGCCGCGCACTCGCCGCGCGCTTCCTCGACCACCTCGCGGTCGAACGCCGACTTTCGCCGCGCACGATCGATGCCTATCGCGACGATATCGAGCGCCTGGCGCGGGTGCTCGATACCGATCCGGCGCCGGGTTGGGATGCGGTCAGCGCCGAGCGCTTGCGCAGCTTCATTGCCACCGAACACCGCGATGGCCAGTCGTCGAAGTCGTTGGCGCGGCGCCTGTCGGCGATCCGCAGTTTTTTCCGCTGGCAGCTGCGCGAGGGGCTGGTGCGCGCCAATCCCGCCGACGGCGTGCGCCCGCCGCGCGCAGCGCGCAAGCTGCCCAACGTACTCGATGCCGATGAGATGGGTGCCTTCCTCGAACTGCCGCCCGGCGCGGGCATCGCCGCGCGCGATCGCGCGATGCTGGAGCTGTTCTACTCCTCGGCGCTGCGCCTGAGCGAACTGACCACGCTGCGCTGGGGCAATCTGGATCTCGACGATGGCCTGGTGCGCGTCGACGGCAAGGGCGGCAAGACCCGCGTGGTGCCGGTGGGGCGCCAGGCGCGCGAGGCGCTGCGCGCGTGGAAGTCCGAGTCCAGCGGAGCCCTCGATGCGCCGGTTTTTCCCGGCCGTGGTGGCGCCGCAATCAGCGCGCGCGGCGTGCAGGCGCGCCTGAAGACCCTCGCCCAGCGCCAGGGCCTGTGGAAGCGCGTGCACCCGCACCTGCTGCGCCACTCCTGCGCCAGCCACCTGCTGGAATCCAGCGGCAACCTGCGCGGCGTGCAGGAGATGCTCGGCCATGCCGACATTGCCACCACCCAGATCTACACCCATCTGGATTTCCAGCATCTGGCCAAGGTCTACGACGCCGCGCATCCGCGCGCGAAGCGGCGCTGAGGATCACGCAGCCTGTTCCGCCCTGATGCCGATCGACGACTGGCTGCTGGCAGCAATCTTTTTCCTGGTCGCCACGCTGTTCTCCAGCGTCGGCCATGCCGGTGCGTCCGGCTATCTTGCGGTGATGGGGCTGCTGTCGATGTCGCCGCTGGTGATGCGCCCGACCGCATTGGCGCTCAACGTGCTGGTGGCCAGCATCGGTACCTGGCGCTTCGCGCGCGCGGGCTTGTTTCAGTGGGCCAACTTCTGGCCGTTCGCGCTGGCCTCGATTCCCTGCGCGTTCGTCGCCGGATCGCTGCAGCTGCCGGCAGTGATCTACCAGTTGCTGGTGGCCATCGTGCTGGCCGTCGGCGGCGTGCAGCTGATCGTGCATGCGCACGCGGGTGCTGAAGCCGAAGTGCTGCACCCCGCGCCCGGCGTGCGCATCGGCCGCGGACTGTTGATCGGCGCGCTGATCGGCACGCTCGCGGGCTTGACCGGCACCGGCGGCGGGATCTTCCTGACCCCGATCCTGCTGTTCACCGGCTGGGTTGCGACACGCCACGCCGCCGCCGTCACTGCACCGTTCGTGCTGCTCAATTCGATTGCCGGGCTGCTCGGCCAGACCATCGTGCTCGATGGTCTGCCGGCCGCGCTGCCGCTGTGGCTGGCGGCAGTGGGACTGGGTGCACTGCTCGGCACCCAACTGGGCACTCGGCGTCTGTCGGTGGCCGCGCTGCGCCGCGCGCTGGGCGTGGTGCTGCTGATCGCGGCGGCCAAGATGGGGCTGGCTTGAACCCGGGCTGACCGGCTTTCTCGGCGGGACCGCCACGCGGGCCCGGTGCGCGCCATGCTGTTGCTCGACTGCCTGCCGCGGATGTCCCCGCGCGGGGAGCGATGATGATGCCCTGCGGTCGCTTGCAAAGCCGCCGGCCGGCCCTATCTAGAACAGTCACGCTGGAGTTGCCCATGGCCCTCGAATCCTTCCACGCCACCACCATCGTTTCCGTCCGTCGCGGCGAGCGCGTCGTGATCGGCGGCGACGGCCAGGTCACGCTGGGCAATACCGTGATGAAAGCCAATGCGCGCAAGCTGCGCCGGCTCGGCAATGGCGAAGTGATCGCCGGCTTCGCGGGCGCTACCGCCGATGCCTTCACCCTGTTCGAACTGTTCGAACAGAAGCTGGAGCGCCATGGTGGGCAGCTCACGCGCGCCGCGGTCGAACTGGCCAAGGAGTGGCGCACCGACCGCCGACTCGGCCGGTTGGAGGCGATGCTCGCGGTCGCCGATCGCACGGCCTCGCTGGTGATCTCCGGCAACGGCGATGTGCTCGAGCCCGAGCACGGCCTGATCGCGATCGGATCCGGCGGCCCCTTCGCGCTCGCCGCGGCCAAGGCGCTGCTCGAACACACGGAGATGCCGCCGCGCGAGATCGTCGAGCACGCGCTGAAGATCGCAGGCGATATCTGCATCTACACCAATCACAACGTGACGATCGAGGAGCTGTGATGGTGGGCGAATCGCAAAAGGCGAATGGCGAATAGGAAGCAGGTCGACGCCGACGTGCTGTTCCTATTCGCCATTCGCCATTCGCCATTCGCAAATCCCGCTTGCTCTCCCGTTGCCGCAAGGACCCCCCCATGGACTCCATGACCCCCCGCGAGATCGTCGCTGAACTCGACCGCCACATCGTGGGCCAGCAATCGGCCAAGCGGGCGGTGGCGATCGCGTTGCGCAACCGCTGGCGCCGGATGCGCCTGGATCCGGCGTTGCGCGATGAAGTCACGCCGAAGAACATCCTGATGATCGGCCCGACCGGCGTCGGCAAGACCGAGATCGCGCGGCGTCTGGCCGCGCTGGCTTCCGCGCCGTTCGTCAAGGTCGAGGCGACCAAGTTCACCGAGGTCGGCTATGTCGGCAAGGACGTCGAGACCATCGTGCGCGACCTGATGGATGCCGCGGTAAAGATGGTGCGCGACCAGGCCAAGCTGCGGGTGCGCGATGCGGCCCAGCGCAACGCCGAGGAGCGCGTGCTCGATGCGCTGCTGCCGCGCCCGCGCGCGGTACGCGTGTGGGGCGAAGAGCCGCCGGTCTCGGCCGAGGATTCCGGCACCCGCGAGAAATTCCGCGAAATGCTGCGCGCCGGCAAGCTCGACGAGCGCGAGATCGAGTTCGAAGTGGCCTCCAACGCCGGCGTCGATATCGTCGCCCCACCCGGCATGGAGGAGATGACCCAACAGCTCAAGGGCATGTTCCAGCAGATGTCGGGCCAGCGTTCGGTCAAGCGCAAGCTGCCGATCCGCGCGGCGCGCCCGCTGCTGCTCGAGGAAGAGGCCGGTCGCTTGCTCAACGAAGAAGAGATCCGCCAGCAGGCGCTCGAGGCTGCCGAGCAGAACGGCATCGTGTTCATCGACGAGATCGACAAGGTCTGCCAGCGCTCCGACTGGGGCGGGGCCGGGGTCAGCCGCGAGGGCGTGCAGCGCGACCTGCTGCCGATCGTCGAAGGCTCCACGGTGTCGACCAAGTATGGTCCGGTCAAGACCGACCACGTGCTGTTCATCGCCTCCGGTGCGTTCGCGATCGCCAAGCCTTCCGATTTGATCCCGGAACTGCAGGGCCGCTTCCCGATCCGCGTCGAGCTGACCGCACTCGGCGTGGATGATTTCCGCCGCATCCTGACCGAGCCGCGTGCCTCGTTGACCCGCCAGTACGAGGCGCTGCTCGGCACCGAGGGCGTGAACCTGCGCTTCGCCGATGACGGCGTGCAGCGCATCGCCGAGATGGCCCAGCAAGTCAACGAACGGCAGGAGAATATCGGCGCGCGGCGCCTGTCGACGATCCTCGAACGGCTGCTCGACGGCCTGTCGTTCGAAGCGCCGGATCGCGCCGGCGCCGAAGTTCTCATCGACGCCGACTACGTCAACCGCAACCTCGAGGACCTGGTGCGCAACGAGGACCTGAGCCGCTACATCCTGTGATGCCGGCGCGCCGGTGGGCGCGCACGGAGCCGGGCGCCGTCAACTGTGGGACAATACGCGCATGAGCAAGATCGTCGAGATGAAGCAGCGTGGCGTGCGCGCCAAACTGCGCGAAGCCCACGACAGCGGCGCGATGGTGCGCCTGTGGCGCGCCGAGCACGAAGTCGCCAGCTTCACCGGATTCGTGGTCGGGATGGGCAAGGAGTTCTTCCTGCTGTGGGCGCTGGGCGACTACATCGGCTTCGACGGCATCTATGCGCTGCGCCACCGCGACATCACCGAGATCGAAGTGCCCGACAAGAACGCCAGTTTCCTGCTCAAGGCGATGGCGATGAAGGAGATCAAGCCGCAGTGGCCGGCCGATTTCCAGCTCGACGATGTCGATGGCGCGGTGCGCTCGGCTGCGGCCAACGCGGCGGTGATCGCGGTGCATGTCGATACCGAGGGCGAGGACGAGATCTGCTACGTCGGACGCCTGCTCGGCTTCGAGTCGGATGGTTTCCTGCTGCAGGAGATCACCCCCGATGCCGAGTGGCTGCGCGAGCAGAGCTTCTTCGGCTTCGAGGAAGTCAGTGCGGTCGCCTTTCGCGGCCCGTACCACGAGGCGCTGGCGCAAGTCGCGGGCACCCCGCCGGACGACATCCGGCCGTTCTCGCGCGACCAGGGTTCGCTGCATTGACCTGGCGTCCGTGATTCGCGACTCGAAGGGGCAGCGCGCAGCGTGAGCGGACCGCGACCGACCAACATCGTGCTGCACAAGGCCTCGCACGCGCTCGAGCTCGGCTTCGACAGCGGCGAGACCTTCCGCCTGCCGTGCGAGTTGCTGCGCGTGTACTCGCCCAGCGCGGAGGTGATGGGCCATGGTCCCGGGCAGCGCATCCTGCAGGTCGGCAAGCGCCACGTGAACATCCGCGCGATCAGCCCGGTCGGCAACTACGCGGTCCTGCTGGAATTCGACGACGGGCACAACACCGGCATCTTCAGCTGGGGACTGTTGCACGACCTCGGCGTGCGCCTGGACCACCACTGGCAGGCCTATCTTGATGAGATGCAGGCCGCGGGGGCGAGCCGCGATCCGGTTTGAGGCCGGGGCGCTGACGGAGCGCGTTGGTGCTCAGGCTATAGGGCCCAGGGCCCAGGGCCCAGTAAAAGCGGGCGCCGGGGAGCTTTGGGCCGTTGAATCCCACTCGAACTCCGAACCGCGGAGCGTGCGTTTCTGTGCCCTGTGCCCTGAGCCCTGGGCCCTCGCCCCAGAGAACGCCGCGCCCCGCCAACCTGCACATCCCCTAAACTCCACCCCCATGACCGACCCAGAAAAAACCCATTTCGGCTATCGCGACGTCCCGGCCGCCGACAAGGCGAAGCTGGTCGGCGAGGTGTTCACCTCGGTGGCCGGCAAGTACGACCTGATGAACGACCTGATGTCGCTCGGCGTGCATCGGCTGTGGAAGCGGCACTTCGTGGGCACCAGCGGCGTGCGCAGCGGCGATCGGGTGCTCGATCTGGCCGGCGGCACCGGCGATGTCGCGATCCTGATGGCGCGCGCGGTCGGTGCGAAGGGGCAGGTGCTGCTGACCGACATCAACGCGGCCATGCTGCATGCCGGTCGCGATCGCCTGCTCGACCAGGGGGTGACCGGCAATGTCGATTGTGTGCAGGTCGACGCGCAGGCGATCCCGCTGCCCGACCGCAGCATGGACCTGGTCACCATCGCGTTCGGACTGCGCAATGTCACCGACCAGGACGCCGCGCTGCGCGAGATGCATCGCGTGCTCAAGCCTGGCGGGCGTGCGCTGGTGCTGGAGTTCTCGCAGGTGCAGATCGCGCCGCTGAAGCCCCTCTACGATCTGTACTCGTTCCAGGTGCTGCCGCGAATCGGCGGCATGGTCGCGCGCGACGAGGCCAGCTATCGCTATCTCGCCGAGTCGATCCGCAAGCACCCCGACCAGGACACGCTCAAGGCGATGATGGAGACCGCCGGCTTCGCGCGTGCGAGCTACCGCAACCTCAGCGGCGGCATCGTCGCGATCCACTCCGGCTATCGCACCTGAGAGCTGCGTCAACCGCAGTCGGCAGCGCGCGTTGAATGCGTGGTCCCTCCCCAGGATTTGTGGCAGATGGGCAGAATCAATGTAGCGGTGTACGCGCTGGCGATGCTCTGCAGCAGCGCCTGCCAGGCGCAGTCGCCGCAGTGCGCGGATAACCGCTACGGCACGCCTGCGCAGGCGGTCGCGATCGAAGATGCGATGCTCGACGGCGACACCGCAGCCGTGGTGGCGACCATTCGTGCAGCACAAGCGACCCGCGGCCTGCAGTTGGGTTGCCCCGAGGTCGCCAGCAGCTATGTGGCTGCGGATGCCAGCCCGGTGCCGGCAGCGGCCGTGCGTGCATTGTGGCCCGCGCATGCCGGCGTCGCATTGCCGGCGCAATACACGCAGTGCCCACCGTTCGGCCGCGAGATGGGCGCCTACGCGCTTGGACTATGGGCTGCCCGCGAGGCGGGCGCGGTGGTCGACGAAGCGCGCGCGCGCAGCATTGCCGATGGCTTCGTCGACGTGCAATACCTGCCCACGCGTACGCCGGGCGAGCTGCGCACCTGGCCCGGCATTTATCCCTACAGCACGCGCTACGCCAGCGCAGGCGATAGCTGCTACGTCGGCGGCGTGATCGAAACCGGGCTCGCGATGGCGTGCGGCGGGCAATTGCCGGACCTGTGCGTGCGTTATCGCAACGGTCCGTTGGCTGGCCAGCAATTCGCGGTCGGCGACTTTTCGCGCACGCCGCGCGTCTACGATGGCGGCGCCGGATTCGATCAAGGGTGGGCGGGGCTGATGATGGCGCAGGCGGCGGTCTCCGCCAGCGACCCCGCCGCGCGGGCGCGCTATCTTGCATCGCTGCGTGCGGCGGCCGAGTGGGCGTTGGCCGAACCGCCGGTGCGCAATCACAACTACACCGCAAAGCTCGTCTGGTTGCTGGCGGCGACCTACGATTTGACCGGCGAGACGCGATGGCGCGACGGCATGCTCGACAAGCTCGAGCGAAACCTGCTGCCTGGGGTCTTGATGGATTTCAACGCCGACGGCGAAATCGACGGCGTGCCCGGAATTGACTTCTCCGCGCTGGTCGCGCCGGCAGCGCGAATGCCGGGCCGGATGTGGGATGCGCACAACGCGCGACCCGAGTACCAGGCGATGAATGCGTGGGCGTTGGCGCAAGCCTATGCGGCGCTGCGCGATCGTGGTGATGCCGTCCACGCCGCGCGGGTGCGCCCCTATGCGATCGCCACGCTGGACAATCTCGCCGCCGAAGTGCTGTCGCTGGGCGCACCCGGCGCGGATGCGCCGGGCACCAGCCAGCCGCCGTTCGCGCTGCTCACCGGGCTGCGCGCGATCGCGGATGCCGAGAACCTGCCCAAACCCGACTGGGAGCGCGCGGCTGCGGTGTTCTGGCATCGCGGCGTCGCGACCGCGCCCGGCGGCGTTCGGACCAGCATTCTTGCGCTGTTCCTGCAGCGCGCGGAGGGCGTCGAATGGCGCAGTCTGGCCGCGCGCAGCGCACGCCAATCGGCTTCCGGCGTGTCGGGCGCGTGGTTCGACCCGGCGCGCTCCGGCGAGGGGCTGCTGGTCTTCATCAGCGGCAATGGGCGGGGATTCGCGACCTGGTTCACCTTCGATGCGGCCGACCCGAACCGTCAGCTGTGGCTGTTCGGCGCGGGGGCTTTCGATGGCGATCGATTGCTGATCGATGCGCTGTATCGTGCCGAGGGCACGCGCTTCGGTGCCGCATTCGATCCGGCTGCGGTGCGCCTGGTGGATTGGGGCCGTCTCGAATTTCGCCTCGGTGGTTGTCGTGACGCGCAGCTGGTCTACGCGGCACGCGATCCGGCCTATGGCGCGGGCACGCGTACGCTGCGCAAATTGGCGGGTGTCGCAGGTAGCGGTTGCGAGTGAGCGCAGCCCCGCTCCGCGGCGGCATGGCGTGACAACGTGGTGTGCGGGACTTGTTCAGAGGCTCCCTGGCGTAGGATGCGCACTCCACTCGGAGTCCGCCATGCGTCTGTTTGCCCTGCTGCTGTCCCTGTTCGCAGCCTCCGCCCTCGCCCAGGACCCGCACAGCTACGCCCGCTACGAGCAGGTGCGCACTACTCATCTGCACCTCGACCTGGATGCGGATTTCGAGTCGCGTACGCTGTTCGGCTTCGCCGAGCTCAGCCTCGACTGGCGCGATCCGCAGGCGCGCACGCTGGATCTGGACACGCGCGATCTGCGCATCGAGCGCGTGCTGGCGCTGGACGCGCAGTCGGCGTGGAAGCCCGCGCGCTTCTCGCTCGCCACCCGCGACCCGATGCGCGGCAGCCATCTGGCCATCCAGACCCCCGCGCAACCGCGCAAGGTGCGCATCTACTACCGCACCGCGCCCCACGCCTCGGGCCTGCAGTGGCTCACTCCCGCGCAGACCCTCGGCAAGAAACAGCCGTTCATGTTCAGCCAGTCGCAGGCGATCCACGCGCGCTCGTGGGTGCCGCTGCAGGACACGCCCGCGGTGCGTTTTCCCTACAGCGCGCGGGTCAGCGCGCCCGCCGGGCTGCGTGTGCTGATGAGCGCCAACAACGATCCCGCGCAGGACGGCCGCGGTGGTTTCCGCTTCGTGATGCCGCAGCCGATCCCCTCCTACCTGCTGGCGATCGCGATCGGCGAGCTGGCCCATCAAGACGTCGGCCCGCGCACCACGATCTGGTCGGAGCCGGGCCGGCTGGCCGCGTCGGTGTCGGAGTTCGCCGACACCGAGAAGATGATCGGCATTGCCGAATCGCTGTACGGCCCCTACCGCTGGGAACGCTACGATCTGCTGATCCTGCCGCCGTCGTTTCCGTATGGTGGGATGGAAAACCCGCGGCTGTCGTTCATCACCCCGACGGTGCTGGCCGGCGATCGCTCGCTGGTCGCGCTGATCGCGCACGAGCTCGCGCATTCATGGTCGGGAAATCTCGTCACCAACGCCTCGTGGGCGGATTTCTGGCTCAATGAGGGCTTCACGACCTATGTCGAGAACCGCATCCAGGAGTCGCTGTACGGCGCCGATCGCGCGCTGATGGAGCAGCACGTCGGCCAGACCGAACTGATCGAAGAAATGCGCGAGATGGCGCCGCATCGGCAGTCGCTGGTGCCCGGCCGCGTCGACGACGATCCCGATGCGGTGTTCTCCGGCGTGCCGTACGAAAAAGGCGCGTGGTTCCTGCGCACCATCGAACAGCGGGTCGG